>CAZKXP010000016.1:0-14685 GCA_964556955.1 uncultured Candidatus Saccharibacteria bacterium | reverse complement strand
GCTAACATCTTTCTTGGCAGGTATTGCTGCCATATCTCTACTTGTTGGTGGTATCGGTATTATGAATATTATGTTGGTATCTGTTACTGAAAGAACCCGAGAGATTGGTCTTAGAAAAGCATTGGGTGCAAAGACATCTGATATTTTGATACAGTTTATTACAGAGGCTGTAGTGCTTACTGTGATAGGGGGAGTACTTGGCATGATATTTGGATATACAATTGGAATAGTAGCAGGTAAGTTTTTGGAATTTAGTGCAGTCATAACCATAGACTCTGTACTCCTTGCAGTAGGTATCTCGAGTTTCATCGGTATTATCTTCGGTCTCTATCCCGCTGCTAGGGCATCTAGATTGAACCCAATAGATGCATTAAGGTATGAGTAATTCATAATATATATTTATTAAATCCCCGGTTAGTTCATTTCTGTTTGCTACACTTTATCTATGATTATATTCATAGATGAATCTGGGGATCCAGGATTTAAAATAGAAAAGGGTTCGAGTAGATATTTCGTTATATCCTGCATAATATTCTCAAATGATATTTTTGTTACTCAAACCATAAACACCATTATGGATTTCAAAAAGAACCTAAAGGTTTCTAATTATTACGAATTGAAATTTAACAAATTGAATCGTAGCGAAAGAGTAGAATTTTTGAAAAAAGTTGATAGAAATCATTTCTCAATTATTACATTGATAGCAGATAAAGCATCACATAGACTTGAGAATAATACCGCAAGAAGCTGGTTTGAGTATAATTCTCTTCTCTTAGAATTACTCAAACATATCCCATCCAAAAGTAAGAAGATAGAAATATGTATAGATGGTTCCATGAATAAAACACATAAGAGAATACTAAAAAGCTACTTAAGGAAGAATCTCCTCCCAAAATCATCGTTGAAGTTGCAGATTTTAGACTCTAGAAGTAATGTTTTAATTCAGATGGTGGATGTAATAACGGGGTGTATACATAAAAGCTTCTCAGATGATATGGACAAAGATATATACAAGGAAATCGTTAAGAAACATATAAAAAGGAAATACATCTGTAAGATCGATCTGGTACCTATCTTAGTGCTTGTCTAAGAACGCGCACCTCATGGTGACTATTCGGTGGCCAGATCTACTTGCCATCATTATACCCCCTCCATATCCTTACTGTAAATCAATTCATAATATATACTCCTTAAAAACCTCCTCAAATCTAAACGCATATACACATTACCCATCTCATCCCCATATATACCCAAACCAGAATCTATATATGCAAGCTTAGGCACCTCCCTCATACTTCCATCCGAAATATGTATCTCGTAATAGTGTTGTTCTAAAAAATCTAAAGCCGTCTTCGCCAATATCATATCTGCATGCAAATATATTGGTTGAATTGTAGGGAAAAACTTTAACTCTTTCCCATCGATTCTAAATACTGTAGAAAATTCTTCTGTAGAAGTAATAATGGAGTGTTCAATCTCACATAATATTAAATTACCATCATCTCCTATACCGACAAACTCATTCTGATTCCTCTGTCCAATCTTTCTCCTCTCTTTGTTAAAAATATCATACTCAAAAATATTCCCATCCTTAACGAAAATAACATGAGAAATATCCTCCCATATCACCTGCTCGGGGCTAGTAATATTTGGTATCACCGATATATATATACCCCCAGAAAGAAGGAGACTGATTAAAAGAAAAAATATCGCCATAGTTATATATATTAAAATTAATAACTTGGATGAGGATTCTCACCACTCAACCTTCCTGGGATACTACTAGCTCCCAATGTTAAAACCTTACTCCAATCAACATTGATATATTCAACAGGATTTACATGAGTATCCTGACTTCTCTGTTTTCGAGTTTCAAAATGCAGATGATATCTCAAAGGCTGACAGTTCCAACTTCCAGTATTACCCGAAACACCAACGACCGTTCCTTTGCTAACAAAATTCCCCATATTTACATATGACTCTTGGAGATGGAAATATGCAGTATACATACCATTAGATTGCTTAATAACTAGGTAGTTACCACCAGACATACACTCACCATTAAAGTTGTCCCAGCCTTTTGTGACTACCTGTCCGTCTGATACAGCTATAACCTGTTCCTTGGTACTGCCAAAATCAATCCCCGTATGTGGGCTCTGAAAATCAGTAAATCCATGCCATTGAGTAACACCAATATACTTACTTAAAGGAAAACCAAAAGGCTTGTATTCTGATACATACCCTCTGACCTCTGTAATATCAAACGGATAGCTTTGATTAAAATTAAGATCATATTGATCTTCCACTATCCTGTACTCAACAATAGCCCGTGCATTTTGGGTATTTGAGAATGATTTGCTTGTGAAGTAGAATTTCTTCCCTTCGTTCGAATACTTTTGAAATTGGATATCCCCATCAACATTATGCAACTTAACCCATATCCCAGGATATATATCTACATATTTGGATCCTGCAAACTCCTCTGTACAACTGAACCATGTTTTCGGATTTATTGTTCTCTTACACCTGTACAGATCAATTTGCGCAACAAGGTGGTATGTGAACGAGCTTTTCGCATATATTCTCCATGCATTGTCATCTGCATAGATGTACTTCTCTGAAAAAACAGGAGATGGGATATTACAAGACACTAAAGAAGCTTTCTTCTTGGTTGTGACATATTTAAAATTACATTCAGCAACATCTGAGACTCCCAATACTGTTCCTTGAGTACCCACTTTCCAGGTAAATGCTTCCTCGGTATATTCAACTGGTTCTGTCACATACTTTCTCTCAATTACTGTTACAACTGGTTCTACTTCCTTTACCTCTTCTACTACTACTGTGGGAGTAGAAAGAGAAAAAGAAGATATGGTAGAAGAATATGTTTTGTTACAACCCTCTACTGGTAAACAATATTTAACCCACCACATAATATCGTTACCCCAATCTATGGGGACCTTGTAAAGATATGAAGTATCAGTAAGATTACCCATACCAATTCTTGCCATCCAAGAGTCAGTACTCAGTGCGCTAGGACCAACTTCCAGTTGATATACATACTCTCTATCATCCTTTACCTTCTCCCATTCAAAAAGTATCTCTCTTGTTGAAGTCTCAACCATAGTATTGATGGGAGATATCAATACCACATCAGCATACACTTTGGGTGGAATTAAGAAGGTGAACCATATTGTTAAAAGTAGTATGATGATATATTTCGTCATACTACTAAGATACACTTCAAAAATGAAAAATATCTGAACAGAGGCATAAATTAATGATATAATCAGAATATGTTCAAATTCCTAACCAATCTATTTGATTCAAATGAAAAACAGTTAAAGAAGATCCAGCCCTTAGTTGAAGAGATTAACAGCTATGAAAAGAAATTTGCGAAACTCTCTGATGAAGCATTAAAAAAGAAAACAGAAGAGTTTAGAAAACGATTAAATGTAGACTTAAAAACAGCAAGAGCAGAGTTTGAGACCCTGAAAGCAGAGGAACTAGAAAGAAAACTTGCAGAAGAGAAGAAGCAGTTGTATGACATATTACCCGAAGCTTTTGCTACTGTAAGAGAAGCGTCAAAGAGAGTTGCCAACCATAGACACTTTGATGTACAAATGACTGCGGGATATGTCTTGTTTGATAACAAGGTAGCAGAGCTGTTCACAGGTGAGGGTAAAACCCTTGCTGCGAATCTTCCCTTGTATCTTTACTCACTAACAGGTAGAGGCGCTCACTTGGTAACAGTAAACGACTATCTTGCGCGAAGAGATGCTGAATGGAATGGGCATATTCTAAACGCTTTGGGGATTAAAGTCGGAGCTATTAACTCTGGTAAACAGTACCGTTTTGCCACAGATGAAGAGGTTTTGAAATTCAAAGGTGATGAGGCAAAGGCATTGATTAAGGAAAGAATGAGAAAGCAAAACTAGCAGGAAGATTGAAATATGATCATATGACTGGTGCAAATCTCATAGAATGTACTAAGCAAGAAGCCTACGCTTGTGATGTGGTATATGGTACTAACAATGAGTTTGGTTTTGATTACCTTCGAGACAATATGGCTCGAACCCTAGAAGAGAGAGTACAAGGACCTAGGTATTTTGTAATAGTAGATGAAGCAGACTCCATATTGATAGATGAAGCTCGAACCCCCTTGATCATATCTACAAGTGCTCAAGCAGCAAATGATCTTTACAAAAGATTTGCTTCTTTAGCCAATCAATTAAGTCCAGAAAAACACTATGTGGTGGATGAGAAAACCAAATCCGTCTCCCTGACAGATGAAGGTATAGATCAAGTGGAAAGGCTCCTAGGTGTAAAGAATGTGTATGAAGATGCACAGCTGGCATACCATTTGGACAATGCACTCAAGGCGAAAGAGCTTTACCAATTAGATGATGAATATATGATTAGGAATGGTGAAATCCTCATAGTTGATGAATTTACAGGTCGTGCAATGGAGGGTAGGAGATACAGTGAAGGTTTGCATCAAGCAATTGAAGCTAAAGAAGGGGTAGAGGTTAAGCGAGAATCAAAGACAATGGCGACAATAACCCTTCAAAACTTCTTTAGACTCTACAAATATCTCTCAGGGATGACAGGTACGGCATTAACAGAGGCCGAAGAGTTTGCATCTATTTACAAGTTGGATACCATTGTCGTACCTTCTAACAAACCAATAGTTAGAGATGACAAAACAGACTTAGTGTATCGAAGCCAAGAAGGTAAGTTTAGGGCCATAGTCGAGGATATTAAGGAGCATAACGCGAAGGGACAACCCATACTTGTAGGTACTACCTCAGTAGAGAAATCTGAGATACTGTCAGAGATGCTTTCAAGAGAGGGGATTAAGCACAATGTTTTGAATGCCAAGCAACATGAAAGAGAAGCCCATATCGTATCTCAAGCGGGTCAGAAAGGAGCTGTTACCATCGCTACAAATATGGCTGGTAGAGGTACAGATATTGCACTTGCAGAAGGTGTTAAAGAGGTTGGTGGATTATATGTGATCGGTTCTGAAAGGCATGAATCTAGAAGAATAGATAACCAGCTCAGAGGAAGATCTGGAAGACAGGGAGATCCTGGAGAATCTAGGTTCTTTGTGTCTTTTGAAGATGAGCTCATGAGGTTGTTTGGTGGAAACCGAATGCAGTTGGTGATGACACAGATCGGTCTGGATGATGAAACTCCGATAGAGGTGGGGATCTTGGGTAAAACAATTGAAAATGCTCAGAAGAAGGTCGAGGCCTACAACTATGATATCCGAAAACATCTAGTTGAATATGATGATGTGTTAAATCAGCAAAGGGAGATAATATATACAATTAGGAGGAAGGTATTGCAAGCGGACAATACAGAGAAGTTTGAAGTATCTCCGAAGACATTGAAATTTGATATTGATGTTTCTAAGACAATTGATGTAGAAAATATCCAAGATCAATTGGATGGTTTCTCTTTTGCAAGAGAGGAAAGTTGGATAGTGCCGGAGTTAGATAGCTTTAATTACAAATATTCTCCATTGGAAAAGTGGATACTCAAGAAAGAACTTGAATACATAGACTATCTTTTCGCCTCGCAGATGCAAGACGATGGGGATATAGATAATGTGGAGGAGAGAAAGCTATATATACAAATCAAAAACCTTCTTACAGATGAGATTCTGGATGTGATAATAAAGCAGTTGAATTACAAAGATCAGGTAGAGATGTTCAGGGCTTTGGACAAGATGACCAAGATAGAGAGGATTGCATGTCTCAAGAGGGTAGTATTGATGGCGATGATTGTGCATATGTATGCGATAGGGGTGGCACCAATGAAAGCGCTCTCCAAGGTTTTGATACTTGAGGCATATGACAGGTTCTGGATGGAACATCTAGATACAATGGCGGATTTAAGAGAAGGTATCTCTCTCAGAAATCTAGCACAAAGAGATCCTTTGGTAGAGTACAAAAATGAAGGTTTTCAGATGTTTGATGATATGTTCCAGAAGATAGATGAATCTGTGGTTACCAGATTCTTCAGGGTAAGATTGGTTGCAAAACAAGAACAAGCACCCGTACAAACCAATCAACAAGAGGACAAAAGACCAGGTAAAACAGAGAGGCAAAAAACTATAACAAAGAGCAAAAAAGTTGGACGAAATGACCCCTGCCCTTGTGGTAGTGGCAAAAAATACAAGAAGTGCTGCTATCCAAAATATGACTAAAATCTGTCTCTATGGGTTTATTGACACTTTGTGCCATAAACCATTATATTCATAGTATCAAAGTTGATTTACCATTCTAATGTCGGATACAAAGAAGACAAGCAAAGATCAGTTGGTTACCCCTAGGAAAAGTGTCCATGTGATTTTCCTATCGTGTCCTCACTGTGGCGAAGAAGAACAAGAGATAAAGCTTTGTCCCGAGTGTAGCGAACCAATGAGAGTAATCAATGTTGTAGAAAAGTTTGGAGAAGAAGCAGAACAGCTGCTTGAAGAGTTGAAGAAGAAGTTACCTCAAAAATCAAAAGGTGACGAAGAAGAGGAAGAGTATGTAAGTATAGATAGTGAACAACCCAATATTATCCTAATGGGGGCAGATGATGCTGTGGATGATGGTGGTATTGATCCTACTGCTGCAGATGATGATGGCGGCCTCGATGTTATCTTCCCAGACGATGGTGATGGAGATGGTGAAGACTCTCCCCAAAAGGTACAGGCATTAGGAGATGATGAACTATCCAAAGCATTAGAGCAACTCGATGAAGAAGATGATACTACTTCGGAAGATTTTGCTTTTGGTGACGACGGAGACATCCCTGAGTTATAATGGTTAATGAATTCAATTAACCATCTCTTTCCAAGAGTAGCAATTGTCGCAGACCAGATGACGGGATTTGGTGGTGCTGATCGTGAAATGATCGCCATTCTGAAGCTTTTTCCAGATGCAGATATATATACAATATATTTTGACAAGACCAAATATCCTCAGATAACCAACAAGGTATATACTAGCTTTGTACAAAGAATATTCAGATTTCTACCTAAGAAATTTACAAAACATCTCAAGATATTTACTCCATGGGCATACGAGAGTTTTTCATTTGATGGGTATGACTTAGTGATAAGTATATCTGCTGGACCAGCCAAAGGTGTAATCACAGGTATATACCAACCTCATGTAGCGATGACAATGACCCCACCTCGAAGCTTGTGGGATAAAGAATATAACTTCAGAGGTTACAAACTCAAAGGATTCTACAAAGCCATATCAGAGATAATTAACACCTTCATGAGATTGTGGGATTACAGTATCTCCAAAAGAGTAGATTACTGGACTGCCAACTCCAAGTACATACAGAAGAAAATACAAAGAACATATGGGGTAGAAGCCACAGTAATATATCCCGGCGTTGAAGAAAGATATTACATAAAGCCAAAAGTAGATGCAATTATGAGCGTAATTGAAAAATATTATATCCCTCAAGACTTCGTTCTAGTAGTATCTAGGCTCTATGATTACAAACGAGTAGATTGGGCAATAGAAGCGTGTATTAAGGCAGGAAAAAATCTAATCATAGTAGGAGAAGGGCCGGATATGAAGTTTCTCAAAAGAAAAGCAGGCAAGAACGAAAATATCAAGTTCCTGGGATATATACCCGATGAAGAAGTAATCTGCCTTTTGCATCAAGCACAACTGCTACTCTTCTGTGGTGTAGAGGACTTTGGCATCGTACCCGTAGAAGCTATGGCTGGGGGAACACCAGTCTTTGCATTCAAAGAAGGTGGTGTCATGGAAACAGTAAAAGAGAAAGTATGTGGAGAATATTTTGAAAATATTGAAGAATTGACAAAATTACTTAAGAGTTTTGAGAAAAGAAGGTATAATAGTCAAAAGATAATAGCTCAAGCTAAGCTATTTACCGAGACCAAGTTCGTAAATAATCTGGAAAAGTACCTTCGGGCAATACATGAAGAGAAAATTAAAAAATAGGGGAGCGAATATAAGAGTGGCGGTGGTTACAGATCCATTATACAAACGAGGAGGTGCAGAAGATCATATTCGAAGTATACTAGACGCATTCCCAAAAGCAGAGCTTTTTACTGCTTACTATGATAAATCATTTACAGATGACTACTATCCCAAAGTCAAAGTACATCACTCCTTTATGCAATATTTTCCTGCTCGATCGTTAATGAAATATGTGTATCTACTCTTCCATCCGTGGGCATATAGATCCTTCAAGTTCAAAAGCTATGATGTAGTCCTTTCAATATCAATATCATTTGCGAAGTTTGTGAACTCCAAAAACATTCCACATATAGATATCTGTATGTCTCCACCAAAATTCTTCTGGGAGAAAGAGGGAAGGTCAATAAAGGATAAGAATAGGTTTACAGGATTCAACAAATTCATGTTCTCTTTCTACTCATTTTTTATGGATACCTTCTTAGAGAGGCTTTGGCAAAAGTGGGATAAACAAGCCGCACAGAGATGCACCAAGATGATAGCCATATCAAATGTTGTGAAAGAAAGGATAAAAAAATATTACGATGTAGATGCAGATGTTATGTACCCCCCTGTAAATACAGATCCACTAAAAAATATAAAAAAGGTTAACAGAAAGGAAGATTGGTTTTTGTATTCAGGTAGAGTAGAAACATACAAGGGTGTTCAGCTAGCGATAAAGGCATGTGTAAAAGCAGGCAAACATTTAAAAGTAGCAGGTAAGGGAGATGATTTAGACTCTATGCAATCTCTTGTACAAAAATTAAATGCAAAAGGTTTTGTTAAATTTCTTGGCTATGTATCTGATGAGGAGAAATTTGACCTAATGTCTCGTGCTCAAGCATTACTCTTTCCGGTAAGACATGAAGATTTTGGGATAGTACCTGTAGAGGCTAATGCCTCCGGTACCCCTGTCATAGCTTTTAAAGAGGGTGGGGTGTTGGAAACCATATGTGAGAACAATCCTAAGACAGGGATATTTTTTGAAAAATACAGTGCAGAGGAGCTAGCAAAGATTTTGAAGAAATTTAAATCTATAGACTTTGACCCAGATAACTGTAGAAAACAGGCAAGTAATTTTGCACCAGAGATATTTGTATATAAACTGCAAAATTATGTCAAAGATGTCCTACAGACAAAATAAAAGAATATTCGATATAATATTCTCTTCCATCTTCATATTAATCACTTCTCCCATATTACTAATTGCAGGGTTTCTAGTATGGGTTACAGATAGAGGAGATATATTTCTCACGGAGCCATTGAGACTGGGTTTGAAAGGCAAGGAGTTTAAAATGTTTAAATTCCGAACAATGATTCCAGACGCGCATGACAAGATACAGAATGATCCCAGGTTTAGTGATTTAAAAGAGAGATGGATAAGCAAAGATGGAAAGTTAAAGATATCAGAGGACAGAAGGATTACATGGATAGGGAAGATATTAAGGAAGACAGATATAGATGAATTGCCACAGCTAATCAATGTCCTGGTTGGAGATATGTCATTGGTAGGACCTCGCCCTATGTACAGAGGGGAAATAGCTAGGTACTTAGACAAATTTCCTGAAGGTAAAAAATATCTAAAAAGAAGAGAGCGTGTAAGACCAGGATTAACAGGTGTATGGCAGGTATCTGGGAGAAATGATATTAAATTTAGAGAAAGAGTCATACTTGAAGCAAAATATGCATCTCATGTTAATTTCAAGGATGATTTAAAGATATTTTTGAAAACACCTTTTGTAGTTTTAACAAGGAAGGGGGTGTATGAATAAAGATGTTGTTACAGTTATAAAATCTGTAAACTATTCTGAGGCAGACAAGGTGCTTACTGTTTTTGGTCGTGAATATGGTAAGTTTGCAGTATTTGCTAAGGGTATTAGAAAAATTAATAGTAAGAATAGGGGTAATATGCAAACACTTTGTACTAGTGAGATATCTTTCTATGAAGGGAAGGGTATGCCTGTGTTAACAGAATCTGCAAGTATTTCTAGTTTGAATTTTGATAATTTGAATGTTGCAAATATTCGTAGAATCTCTTTTATGCTAAATAAATTTCTTCAGGAGTATGACCCCTATCCCAAGCTTTTTAATGCTCTACAGGTTGCATTAAAAAATAATTTAGATATTGAGGCTACCAATAAGTTGAGGCTAAAATTTTTAATGGAAATGGGATTCTTAGAAGATTTTTCTACTTGTAAATATTGCGAATCAAAGGATGATCTGAAATATCTCGATACTATGAGTTTTGCCCTGGTATGTAAAAATTGTTACAGTAAATCAGGTGCAAAGCCTCTTGGGGAAAAACCGTATGCATCAAATGTCCTAACGCTTGCGTTGGATAGATATATTAAGAAAGTTGTAGAGGAGATATAGGATGAGATTAAAGACTGCCTTTTTAAAAATTATTTTTTCACTTTTGCTTTGTTGCTTTAGTGTGGGATATATTAAGGCACAGGAATCTTTTGAGGGGGTAGGTGGAGATGTAGATATTAATGCAAATATTAATCAGGATCTGTATTCCCAGTTAGATATCTCTCCTATGACTGTAGAGGCTGGGGAGCCGGCAAGGGTGGATATTCAACTGTTGTTATCAGGAGGTGTTACTAATCCCAACCGAGAGGTGGAGATATATGTAAATGGGAGTTCTGCGGGGGTGAGTATCTTGCAGCCAGAAATGTCTGACAGTAATGGTAGGACATCGGGAAGTATATCTTCAACAGTATCTGGGACATACGAAGTGTGTGCGAAGGATACGACAGATAGTGTAGATATATTTATTTTAGATTGCGAAACCTTGTATGTTGTACCTGTTTCTGCACCGACCTTGCTCTCTGAACCTCAATATACGCAAGGGATATTGAATACTCTTGCATGGAACATGTCTGGTTCTGGTACATATACCTATCTCATACAATCTGCCAAAGATTTAAATTTCACGAATGGTGTTTTAGAGAGTAATTGGATCTCAGCTAGAGCATATAGATTTGAGAATTTGGTAGATGGCCAAATCTATTACTATCGCGTTAAAGCTAGAAATACATATGGTGTGCAGAGTGCTTGGTCAAATGTGGTTTACTCTGTGCAGGATGCTAGTGCTCCTGCTATAACTTTGTTGAGTGTTTCTGGATTGGGTAGTAACAATACACAGGTTTGGGAGGCTCAGGATGTCATTACCATTAAACTGAGGTTGAAGGATAACACGGGAATTGCAAGCAAGAGTTTTTGGTGTCTTACACAAAATGGGGCTCCACTGGAATGTATAAATACAGAATCATTGGAAGGAGATATTTGGGTGGTTACAGTAAAGCTTGGAGATCTAGAGCACGATGCTGACTATCATCTGTACACTAACTACAGTTTTTGTGCAGAGGCATCAGATCCGATTGGTAATGTTAACAGGATGTGTGAGATATCTCTTATTGTCCCCAAACCTACTGTAGAACAACCAGAGACTCCAGTTACTCCAATAATTGAGAGGATAAAGGATACCGTGAATGAGGTTTTGGAGAATACAAAAAAGGTTGTGCAGAATACAATTGGAAGTTTGAATCAGAGTTCTGTACAGCAGATATCATTGCTTGTAGGTATTGGTAATCTTTTGGTTGGTATTGGTATATTAATTGGAGGTTTGGGTACCATCCCCTATGTTGTTCTCCAGATGGTTTTGGTGTTGTCTAGCCTACTTGGATTTAGAAAGAAGGGCAATCCTGCGGGTTATGTGTATGATTCTGTTACTAAGGAACCAATACCTCAGTGTATTGTAAGGGTGTTTAACGAGAATGGTGAATTGGTATGGACAGATGTAACGGACAGGAATGGGTATTTTAGATCTGTAAATCTAAAACCGGGAGAATATTCCATAACTGTCTCAGGTCAACACTATACTTTTCCATCCAAGTTGGTATTTGGTAAGACAGATTTTCCCTTGGAGAATGTATATCATGGTCAGGAGTTCTATACTTCTAAGGGTGTGCTTCCAAACTTTTCCATCCCTATGGATAGGCGAGAGATTGGGAATGTGAGATATATTCTTAATCAGTTTCGTTTTGCTACTAAGGCTTTATGGAAGTCCTTACATATTCTTTTGTTTGTGATCGGTTTAGTATTTAGTTTGTATGCTTTGAGTGTGAATATGGTTTGGTATAACTTTGTGATTGTTGGACTATATATTCCTTCGATTCTTCTTTTGTTTGTATCTTTGTTTGGTAAGAGGGAGAGGTATGGTGTTGTTAGGGATGTGGATGGTAAGAAGTTGAGTGGTATAGTTGTGGGTTTGAAGGAGAAGGAGTTTGATAAATTGGTGTCTAAGAGGGTTACGGATGATTTTGGTAGGTATAGATTTTTTGTGTATCCTGGTAAATATGAGTTGGTGGTTTTGAGTAGTGGTTGGAGGTTGGTAGAGGAGCAGGGGGTTGTTGTTAAGAAGGCTAGTGTTTTGACCAAGAAAATGATTTTGGAGAAGTTTGTACAAGAGGAGAAGAGGGCTAAGAAAGTGAAGCCTCAGGAGGTGTTAGAGCCTTTGGGAGAGTTGTAAAAGGGGTATTAAAAGTGATATTATACTGCTTGTTTGTGGGCGTGTAGCTCAATGGTAGAGCAAGCGACTCTTAATCGCTTGGTTCAGGGTTCGAGTCCCTGCACGCTCAGATTATTCCTAGATGCTTCACTTCGTTAAAAATTCCTACTATATCAATGACTATATGGGTTTTTCAACAAGATGTAATAATTTTATAGGGTCTTTGTACTAAATGATGTCATAGTATGTTTTGCTAAATCTTCTTCCCCATATACAATCTCCCCATCTCAAAACCTCTTTTCTTGTAATACTCCCTAGTCCCAATAGCAGATATAACAGAAATGGAACTAATATTATTCTTTTTCGTAATCTCTTCTGCTTTCTCAATAAGCTTTTTACCTAGTCCCAAATGCTGAGATTCTCCGGAACTATCAACATCCAAACTCATAACTCTACCATATACATGAACCTCTCTGATTAAAGATGAATCTCTCAACTCCTCGATGAAATTTTCTTTCATATATTTCTTTGTTGGTATAGACAATCTTAAAAAACCACAAATCTTGTCAGTATCCTTAGTCTTGTAAGAAAGAAAATATTCTTTACCAATTGAAGTATTGTATTTAATAATATCTAGCTCTAAATTATCCCAGTCAACATTCTCATTCCTTATCTCCCTACTCCTAATATCATTCAGCTTCTTCCCATTTTTCTGTATATATCCTTCTACAATCTGCCTTAGATTTGTCTTCTTGTTTCCGCCCAATATTTCATTTGAAGGAATATCTCTAATTATTCTTGAAAGACGACAGTATCTAGGGGTAGAAGGCATAGTATGACTTAAAACGTTAATCAATTCTTCTTCTGAATATGGCTTGTAAAGTCCCTTTGCGTAGAGTTTGGCAAGGTAGGTATTGGGTACTACAGAAGTAGGATATATTTTTAATTCATCAGGAGAGACCTCCTTCTTCCATAGCTTTTTGTAATCACGAATATCTTTTCTAACAGTAGATTTGTAAAGATTAGGCATCCAGTGAGCATGGATTTTAAATGACGCTAAGCGCAAGAGTTTGATCGCTTCCCGTACGGCTTTTGTGCTCCTTCCTATATGGTTTGCTGAAACTATACTGTCATCCAAAGATTGAATGCCAATCTGTACTTTTGTCGCTCCAAGTTTTCTAAGTGAAATTACCTCTTCTTGGGAAATGAGATCTGGTCTTGTTTCAAAGACTAATCCTACATTTCTACAATATGCAGTTTCATTTTGTTTTTGTGCTTTTTGTAAATCTTCAAAAGTATAGTGGGAAAGGGATTCTTTGGGTTTTACATATCCGGTAGTATTATGACAAACATCGTTTAATGCCATATAGCAGGCGGTAACAAAGGGAATTTGATAGTGCGAAGCGTCATAGGCACTCCAAGAGCCTCCTAGTATGAGTAATTCTACTTTCTCAATATTGTGTCCTATGTTTTTTAAGGCAACTAGTCTGTTGTATACCTGAGCATATGGATCGAAGCAGTTTTTTAAAGCCCTCTGTGCACCTGGCTCAGACGAGATATAGCTCTTGGGCATACTTGGGTCATTGGGACAGAATATACATCCTCCAGGGCAGTGGTAGGGTTTAGTGAGTACTGTAACGGTAGCTACGCCTGAGTTGGTCCTGGTTGGCTTCAATCGTATACGTGCAGAAATTTTTTCATCTTTAATCTTTAAATATTCATATCCTGCAACGAGTTCATCATGTCTAAAGAGTTTGTTTCCATCTTTTGGATATTTCTTTAAAATTTTTTGAAGAGTGTTCTCTCTCCAGTATTTTTTATTTCCTATTTCTTCAAATATGGATTCTAGAAAATCTTTGTATTGTTTTGGTTCAAAATTCTTCATTATTTTGTTATCCTTGTATTATCTAATATTTCAATAATTCTAGCTATATGGGTAGACCAAAACTTGCAGAGGAGAGAACACTAATTTTGATTAAGCCAGATGTATTACAAAGACAGATATTTGGGGAGATACTTTCTAGATTTGAGAGGAAAGGGTTTAAGATTGTAGCTATGAGGATGTTGAATGCGACTAAGGAGCAAGTGGGGGAGCATTATATTGATAATGATGGGTATTCAATTGAGACGGGGGAGAAGGCGAAGAAGGGTGCGATATCTAGAGGTCAGGATGTT
>CAZKXP010000015.1:15263-15976 GCA_964556955.1 uncultured Candidatus Saccharibacteria bacterium | reverse complement strand
AGGGTGCTAAGTATTTAAAGAGTTCTACATGGTTACAGAATATTCCCAATTACCAGAGTTTTTTTCCTAGTAAGTATGTTTTGGAAGAGAATAGAGTGAAGAAAGGAAAAAACTTTTTGGGTTTGTGGGGACAGTTTGTTAAGTGGGATTTAACTGGTAATGTTGAGGTTTTAAACAAGTTTAAAGAGAATTTAGAGAAATCTACTACATTAGATGAGGTTATTGATGCTTTTCCATATCCTGTTTATGAGATACAGGTTCCTTTGGAGGAATTGTTTGAGATGTATAACTAAATATTTATCTATACTCCAACCTCTTCCATTCCTCAAACCTCTCTTTATCTATATCATGAATATATTTATCCATATCTTTAATATCAAACTTTTGTACAAGTACAGTCTTCTTTCCTTCTAATAATTGTTTAATAAATCGATGAACACCATCATATATTAACCACCTATTTTGTTTAGTCTGTACTAATAATAGGGGATATTGTATCTCAGAATTATTTATTCTCTCTTTATGGATAGGGTATAGATCAATATTTTCTAAAACAGTTCTTGGTTTTAAATTGTAAGGAATATTCTCATCAGTAGACCACCATGTAAGATCCAAATTCCATTCTAATTCTTCAACATTCATTTCTTCTACTTTTGTATCTGATTTCCACATTTGTTCCAGACCCCATCACCGAAATGGCGGTACTGCTGTTG
>CAZKXP010000015.1:2454-15253 GCA_964556955.1 uncultured Candidatus Saccharibacteria bacterium | reverse complement strand
ATTTCCACATTTGTTCCATCTTTACTGGAAAAGGAAAACCATTAACTAAACATTCATATGGAGTTGCCCAATTATTCACAAAATGCCAAATATTTTTAATATTTGTTCCCTTTGCACTTACTAACCAACCATCTTCATTAAACTCTGCTGTAACATCCTCTGGTATTGCGTAGATAGGGTAGGTTGTATTTTTAGAAAGGAGTTCTAATTCATCTAAATCTGTAGATGGGGTTAAATCTACTGTTGCATATTTAATATCCCCATTTTTATCTTTTATATATTTAAATTCTTCTTTCATTGTGGTAATTATACAATCTTTCTTAGAAGATATTAAAAGTAAGTACGATGGTAAACATATAGCTATAGTTGCACACAAAGCACCACAATTAGCATTAGATGTATTACTAAAGAATATGACATGGGAAGAAGCATTTAAAAACGATTGGAGAACGATAGGGAAGTGGGAGCCAGGATGGGTGTATACTTTAGAATAGTGAAAATACTAAAAGGGAACGAAAAAACTAACGCCCAAGAATATCTAAAACAAGCAGCTAGCCTTTGGAATAGATCTGTGTGTCTTAAAAGACCGCGCGGAGTAGTTATTGTTCTAGATAACAAGGTAATAGGTGAGGGATGGAACGCTCCTCCAGACAATCATGTATGTGAAGAATGTCTAAGGGACAGAATGAAACCCAGGATATTCTCTACATTTAATACAGAACCTTGTTATGCTGTTCATGCAGAACAAAGAGCAATATATAATGCTTTTAAAAATGGATATTCAGATCTATCAAATGCAAAAATGTATTTTTCTAGAACAGATAAAGAGGGTAGATATATGCCTTGTGATGATGGCCCATCTTGTACAATATGTAGCAAGTTAATATTGGAAGCTGGTATTAAGAGTTTTGTATACGAAAGTACTAATGATGGAGTAGTGGAAATAACCGCAAAGGAATTTAATGATTTATCTATGAAAAATGTGGAGAAAACCAAAGATTAAATTAATATATTAAGAATCTATTATGAAAATCCTACAAACAAATATTTGGCAAGGAAGATTAGTAAAAAATTACATTGACTTAGTAAAAGAAACAAACCCAGATATAATCTCTCTTCAGGAAGTATGCAGCTGTAAAGAAACAGAATTTCAAACACTAAATCTAAGCTCGTATGAAGATATCAAAGCAGAACTCTCTGATTACAGTGAAGTATTGGCACCGACATATTCCTTTAAAACCATGGATGCCGAGATAATGTTTGAGAATGTCATACTATCAAAGTTTCCAGTTTTAGATAGCAAGGTTGTATTTACTAACTTAGAATTCCAAAAAGATTTTAATACTAAATATGATGATTACAATATACGTAACTTTGTGCACGCAACGATAGATATTAATGGCTCTAATCTGAATGTAATAACTCACCACGGATATCATTTGGAAGGAACAAAAGAGGGGAATCGAGAAACTTTAAGACAAATGATATTAATAAGGGATTATATTAAACAGCTAAGTGGACCAGTAATCCTTACGGGTGATTTTAATTTGTCACCTAAGTGTGAATCTTTAGAAGTATTGAACAAGGAGCTTAATAATCTCTGCCTACTAAATAATGTACAGACTACTAGAAATGAGTTTGCTAGGAGTGCTATACAGGTTTGTGATTATATTTTTGTTAACGACTTGGTAAAGACAAAGGAATTTAGAATTGAGGAAAAAAGAGTTTCCGATCATAGGGCATTGTTCTTAGAGTTTGAAGTTTAAAATAATCCCATATTAATCTTCATTGTTATTCCCTCCGTATTAGCATATACTCACTACTGATATATTAAAATTAAAAAGAAAGATATATACAATGAGAGATTTCAACAGATCAGGTGGAAATAATAGAGGAGGTGGTAGAAACTTCGGTGGAGGAGGCAGAAGAAGTTTTGGTGGAGGAAGAGGAGATAGACCAGAAATGTTTGATGCCATATGTGATCAATGTGGAAAAGAGTGTAAAGTACCATTCAGACCATCTGGAGACAAACCTGTGTATTGTAGTGCATGTTTTGATCAAAAAGGTGGAGATGATAACAGAAGAAAAGACTTTGGAGACAGAGGAAGAAGATCGTTTGATAGAGGAGGATTTAGAGAAGAAAGGCAGATGTTCTCAGTAGTATGTGATCAGTGTGGGGTAGATTGTGAGGTACCATTCAAGCCCCAGAGTAGCAAACCTGTACTATGTAGTAGATGTTTTGAAGAGAAGAATGGAAATGGAGATAGAAAGAGTATTGGAGGATGTAACTGTGATTGTGGAAATCTAAAAGCAGATATTGAAGCATTAAATAGGAAATTAGATAGGATTATTGATATTCTTGAACCTATTAAAGAGGTTAAAGCTACTAAGAAAGCAATTAAAAGAGAAGTAGGTGAGGTTGTGGAGGATATTAAAAAGACTGCAAAGAAGGTAGCTAAAAAAGCGAAAGAAGTTATTGCCGAGTAATTTCCATACATATTGCTAGTTTCATCACCGAGCGGAAACGCTCGGTTTTGCAACATATCCGATGTTTTTACAATCCTGTAGAGTTATTAAATATGGGAGAAAAACCCATATAGTGGTTGATGTAATAGGGGTTCACATAGACGCGAAGCGTCACTGTGCTCGCTTGTTTTTTGTATATCCAAATGTTAAACTTTTGTTTAACATTATGAAAGACTATACCAAAATCTCTCTTAGAGATTTAAGACAAAATTTAACACAAGTAAAAGATTCTTTAGCCTTGGGACAAGCCTACGAGGTTACTCAAAGAGGTATTTCTTTAGGATATTTACTTCCGAGAGAAGGGTACAAAATTAAAAAGGAGGTGAAGAAAGAAAAGAAGATGACCCAAGAAGAATGGGTTAAATTTGTGCATAGCTTAATCGGGTGTGCAGAGCTTAAGGATGAGATTAAGCAATTTGATGATTACATGGATGGGTATCGTTATCTACTTGAGAAAAAATATCTAAGAAAATGAAGAAATATTTTTTAGATGCCAATGTAATTATTGATGCTTTAGTAGGGAGAAATATTAAAGAAACAGGTATAGAAGAACTTCTTGCATCTCGTGACCAAGCCGAAATATACATATCTGCTCTTACAATGCATATTGTTTTCTATGTTTTGAAGGTAAAGTATGGTTCCGAGATATTTAAAAAGATATGTGGTTTCTTAGATACTGCGAAGGTGATTCCACTCACGGAAGATGTATTGGTGCATAGTATAGCAATTGAGTTCAGAGATTTTGAAGATACTCTGCAATACTTCTCAGCAGTAAATAATTGTGACTACATTCTAACTAGAGATACAAAAGATTTTGAATATATTAAGCAGAAATATCCTTCAAATATCAATATATTATCTAAATATGTTGGCTAATTGTAATCCTTCTCTTCTTTAATGTATCATCAAGTACAATCAATATGGACATCTTAACATTCATAACCCAATCTATATCCACTGCCCGATACCCTGTTGTATTTTTGTGTTTCTTCATAGATGGTTCATCTACCAATTTCATAGCATCTACACTTGCAGCAAATGGGATATTGAATATCTGGATAATATGTATAGCCGCAATCGTCATTGAATTAATAGTAGATATGTTTTACTTTCTTTTAGGTAGAAAACTATCGGGTTCCAAATTTGTGAAGAAGCACCTGGATAGTAAGAAGAGTGCTTTCCTTGAGACTTTGGATAGCTCGTACAAAGCCAATCCTGGTACTACCCTTATGCTCATAAAATTTGCAGGGCCACTGGCAATACCTGGGCTTTTGTATATGGGTAAAGTAAAGGCGTTAAATATCGGTAATTTCTTGAAATATGCATTCATAGTTGCTGGAAGTAGGGCAGCATTGTTGTCATTCTTGGGATATATGGTTGGCAAAGGTATTGGTGTATTTGCACAGGTATATGATCTATTTAAGGTGCTCGGTATTGCTGTTATACTATTCATTGTATTCTTTGTAATATACAAGACATATCAAAAAAGGATTACAAAGTGGGTTCTAAATATATTTAAGAAGATAAAATAGATGGAAAAGAAGATATTGCCAGTATCGATTGTTGTTCCTGTGAAGAATGAGGAGAAGAATATTTCAGTGCTACTTGAAAGTATTGCCAAGCAAGAATACCAACCTTTTGAGATCATAGTTGCTGATGCGAAATCAGAAGACAATACTCGTAAAGTAGCAAAATCATATGGTGCAGTTGTTGTAGATGGTGGTATACCTGCTGTTGGCAGAAATAATGGGTTTAATGTGGCACAAAAAGACATTGTAATTTTCATGGATGCAGATGTTCAATTCTTAGGAGAGACGGATTTAAAAGAGATATATGATGAGTTTGTTGAGAAGAAATTGGATTGTGCTACTTCCCAATTTGAATACACTGGGGAGAGATCTTTTAAAAAAGATGTCGCTACTAAATTCATCAATGTAGCTAAGAATCTTAGTGCCATGAATCCAATCAAGGGGTTGAAGTGGGACTATGCTGGTTTTGTAATTGTTAATAGATTGGCTTTCGAAAGTGTAGGAGGGTTTGTTGCTGAATTTAAATATATGGAGGATACGCTCCTCATACAAAAAATTGTGGCAAAGGGCTTTAAGTACAGGATCATAAGGAAGAAGGTAGGGCTTGTTGTGGCGGGTAGGAACGAGAGAGATGGCTCTTTGGGTGCTAGTCTTAAAGAGCTTCTAGCAGGTATACTCGGAGTCATATCGATATCTTTGGTGAGATTTCCTCTAACTAGAGATTTTGGCTACAAGGTTAATGATACGAGTAGTAGGTTGTATGGTACTTTGGGTGGGGTGATAAAGTATGAGAATCCTTACAAGCCAAGAGACAAGGAAGGGGGATTTCCGAAGGGGACGCCTCATTTCTTGAGAAGACTGTATGAATTTACCCCTGGCTTTTTTATGTGGCTCTTCTTGCTTCTCCCAATTATCTTTGCTCTCTTGCATTGGGATCAGGCATTCGCAATATATATTGCATTGTTAGTGGCGTACTGGTCTTTGAGAACTGTTAAATTTGTAACAGGTATAGCTATCGGTATTAGGCGTATGAAAAGAGATATGGGAACAGATTGGGTAAAGAAGATAGATAAGGAGATAGGGGAGAGTTCTAAACGAGTAAGATTTATGTATCTCTGTCCTGTGTATGCAGAGTCTTTGGAGGTTTTAGAACCTACTTTTAAAGCATGGGCTAGTAGTGATATTGGCGCGGACAGGATAGATGTAGTTGTGGCGATGGAAGGTAGGAAAGAAGAACTGCAAGTAGCAAACTTCAAACATCTTCAACAAAAATATGGTAAAAATTTTGGTAGTATGCGTTACTATGTCCACCCAGCAGGTATTGAGGGGGAGGTGGCTGGTGTCAAAGGAGCAAATATTAACTGGGCTGCAAGGCACTTTGTAGAAGATTTAGAAAAAGAAGGTAAAGATATCTCCAACTATATAGTCATCACGTGTGATTCAGATCTTAGACCGCATCCCAAATATCTTTCTGCGATGTTGTACCGATATCTCACAGTAGAGGACAGAGACAATACCTACTATGCGACTGCAGTGCATACATTCAACAATAATATCTGGAGAGTTCCACCTCTAATTCGAGCTCAATCAAACATGTTAACCTTGGTTCTTTTGCAAAACTGGGTCGTGGACAAAATTAAAAGGATACCCTTCTTTGGAGAGAGAATATATGTGAGGGATACGTTTTCTTCATACGCAGTCAATCTAAAAACATTGAGGGATTTTGAATTCTGGGATCCCGAGATAGCAAATGATGATACTGCCTTCTACTGGAATGCTATGATTAGGAGTAAAGGTACATTTAAAAGTCAGGAGATATATATACCTACATACAATGATGCGGTGGAGAATGAAAGCTTTGTTAAATCACATATATCATTTTACAAGCAACAGCATAGGTGGGGGTGGGGGTCTGTCAATGTACCCATAACTATGGCTTCACTTTTCAAGAAAGATGAAGGATTCCCTGTGTACAGAAGAGCGTTTATGTTGAAGAACATCTTCGAATACCAGGTATGGTACATGACTGTGGTGTTTGTGCTTACTTTTGGATTACTCATTATGGGTTGGCTAAGTCCCAGCTATCAATACACCACATTGGCATACAACCTCCAACGGGCCCTCAGCTATATATTTACTGTAATCACCCTTACCAATATCCCACTTGTCATATTTAGAAGGAAATTAACACCTGTCCCCAAGAATTGGAAATGGTGGAGACATCTTTTAGATTTCATTGAGACATTTTTGGTAACTGTTAATATGCTTACTTTTGGATTCATACCATATGTACAAGCCCAAACGGAGATGATGTTGGGGCTTACCAAATTTAAGCGTAATTTCTATGTGACTGAAAAAGTTAAGATATCTAAGTAGGAGTTCAGAGAAATTTCATTTTTGTAGTGTAATGTTAAAGTACTAAGTTTTAGTACTTTAAATATGTTAAAACTAAAAATATTTTTCTCTTCCTTAATCCTCCTTCTTGGCGTATCTTCTACATATGCAGATAGTACGCCAGAGCTATATCATACAGTAGCATTGGGAGTGGAAGGGTATCCTGATATCCAGGATATTTCATACAAGAGGAGTGAATTTTTAGGTGAAGATACGAATATGTTGCTTGCTTCTCCAATCGAGTATTTTGTAGATTTTGATATTATGCGAAGAATACCGATGGTCGCAGACAGGGTGTATGCTCCTCCTGGAACCATCATAGATTTGATATATATCTACTCTGGGCAGAATGTAGATATTTCCAATATATATTTCAATTTGAGTAGGAATGCCAAGGAGAATGGTAATATCTCTGAAGTATTGAATGTCTCAGATTTGGTAGAAGGAGATATCCGATATATGTATGGAGGACTTAATCTCATGAGATCTGGTATATACAAGGAATATACAATTAGTCTCACCAATTCTAGTGATGCTTTTGTGTTGGATAAATTAGAGATCAAGAACCCCATAAGTGTAGAGAGTGTAGACATATTTGAGAATGATGAAGGTGGTTTGGATTTCAACATATATATTCAGAATAATAGTAACGAATATCTTAACAATATTGTTTTCAAATATTTAGAACATGAAGAGATATTTGATCTTCCAGCTATACAAGAACATATTGTGTCTTTTTCACTCCTAAATCTCTCTGGAGAGTTAGGGAGTTTTAGTATATACAATCCAAATGTGAAGGAAGTATGTGTAGTGTTGGGGAATGGATATTACAATACAAATGAATCTAACGCGGTATCTGTACTTGCTCAAAACCATGGGGTGATTGTCCCTGGAGCATATGTACAACCTCGGGTTGAGAGTACATGTGTAAAAAGAATCCCATATACCATGACATACTCAGAGCTTGCAATTTCATCTAATATCTTGGAAATAGTGGATGAAAAATCTGTAATGGAAGATGCTGAGAGTGGGGATGTATTGGGTACGATAGATACTTCCCAGATTGTCCTACCCAAGACAGCAAAATATTCTTACTTGACAATATGCTTGCTTGTTGTAGATGTGCTTCTTTGGTATTCTTGGAGTATATATGAAAGCAAATATGACAATTCCAGACTATGTACAAAAAGTGGCAAGAATGCTTGGTAAAGAAGGATTCGAGTGCTACCTGGTAGGTGGTGCTGTGCGAGATGTCGCAATGGGCAATCCTCCCAAGGACTATGACTTAGCTACGGATGCATTGCCTGATGAGATGTTAAATATCTTTCCTAGATCAGTCTCAGTAGGAGCTAAGTTTGGTACGATAATGGCTTTGGTGCAGAACAATCTCGGGGAGACGCATGAGGTAGAGGTAACAACATATCGAAGTGAGTCTGACTATGTAGATGGAAGATGGCCTACCAATGTGAAATTCGTAGGAGAGATTGAAAAGGATCTTGGGAGGAGAGATTTTACCTGGAATGCCATGGCTATTGATCTTACTAATTTGGACTTGGAGAACCCAAAAGAGGAATTTGAAGTAGAGATATATGATCCATTTAATGGGATTGGGGATATTCAAGGTAGGGTTGTACGTGCTGTGGGTACGCCATTGGAGAGATTTAAGGAGGATGGATTGAGAACTTTCAAAGCGTGTAGGATGGCGTCACAGTTAGGATTTAGTATTGAGCCAGAGACATTTGAAGCTATGAAGGAATCTGTACCTGTGGCTGCTCAGGTATCCATGGAGCGTATTCGTGATGAATTTATGAAAACCCTCTTGCGTTCATCCAAACCATCTGTAGGGATTGATTTAATGAGACAGGTAGGTCTACTTCAACTATTTCTTCCTGAGCTTCTGGAGGGTATGGGTGTAGAACAGAAGCTATACCATAGTGATGATGTATATTGGCATAGCCTTAGAAGTTGTGATGTAGCACATGATAGTGTGAAGTTGGCAGCTTTGCTGCATGATATTGCAAAGCCTCGTACAGATATGGGTAATGGTCATTTCTATGGTCATGATTCAATGGGAGCAGAGATGGCGGAGAATATTCTTCGAAGGATGAAGTTCTCTCAGTCGGAAATTAAGAGGACTATATTGTTAATCAAGAATCATATGTTCTACTATCCACATGTAGCAGAGGGGATGACAGACGAGGAGATTGAAAATATTAAGACACATGAGTGGTCCGATTCTGCTGTGAGGAGATTTCTGCAAAGAGTGGGATTGGAGAATGTAGATGATTTGTTTAGATTAAGGTTGGCTGATGCTCAGGCAAATCCCAAGACAGCATTTAAACCAGAGGAGATAACTTTGCTTCAGCAGAGAATCTCGGAAGTAATACATCAGGATATGGCACTTAAGGTAACAGATCTTAAGATCAATGGCGAGGATCTTGTAGCATTGGGAATTGAAAGAGGTCCTGAGGTGGGAAGAATATTAAGAGAATTGTTAGATATGGTAGTAGAGGATCCGATGATTAATACAAAAGAAGCGTTGACTAGGATTGTTAATGTCCAATTTCTCAAAAAATAATGATTCCATTTTTTTGCCTTTTACATTAATATATATACATAGCTTAATTAACCATACTGCCTAATGAAGTTAAAATTCTGTGGAGCTGCGAAAACTGTCACGGGATCTTGTTACTATGTAGACACAGGAGAAATTCAATTCTTGGTAGACTGTGGAATATATCAAGGCTCTGATGATCAGGAAGCCCTGAACTACGAACCATTTCCATTTGATCCTGCTGAGTTAGACTACGTATTTTTAACTCATGGACATTTTGATCATTGTGGAAGAATACCGATACTTGTAAAGCAGGGATTCCGTGGGAGGATAGTATGTACAGAGCCGACAAGAGAGATTGCAAAAATTGTACTTTTGGACGCGGCTAATTTACAGGAAGAAGAGTATGAAAGGTGGGTCGCTAGAGCCAAGGAATCTGGACAACCCGAAAGATATTCTGAAGAGGGAGCCACCTATGCAAACAAGAAACCACTTTTTACGACTGCAGATGTTGAAGCTATATTCCCCCTCATCGATGTATACCCATACAGTACTTCTGTAAATATTAATCCGAGTTTTGAGTTTAGATTAAGAGATGCGGGGCACATATTAGGGTCTGCGATATTGGAATTCTGGATTCATACGGAAGCGGGGAGAACAAGGAAATTAGTATTTTCAGGAGATCTTGGACAGCCAGGGGCACGTATCGTTAAGGATCCAGATATGATCAGGGAGGCAGACTATGTGATCTGTGAGTCCACATATGGTAATAGAGTGCACAGAGACAGGAACGAGACGGTACTTGAGCTTTTAGCTATTTTGCAAAAAGCACAAAAAGAAGAGGGCAATGTTCTCATACCAGCTTTTGCCATTGAAAGAGCACAAGAGATATTGTATGAGGTTAATCTTTTTGTAGAAAATAGGTTACTTTCTGGTTTACCATTGTACTTGGATAGTCCTATGGCCTCGAAAACTACAGAGGTATTTAAACAATATCCTGACTTTTATGATGAGGATGCAAAAAGATTGATGAAAAAGGGGGATGATCCTTTCTCATTCCCGGGTTTACATATGGTTGAAGATACCGAAGAATCGAAGAGATTGATCTCCAAGAGGGGAGTTGTCATCATGGCTGGAAGTGGTATGTGTACTGGCGGGAGAATAGTACATCATTTGAAGAATAATATTGAGAATGCTAAAACGCATATTGTTTTTGTAGGATATCAGGTAGCAGGAACACTTGGAAGAAGGATTGTAGATGGGGAGAAGATAGTGAAGATAATGGGAAGGGAGTATGAGAATAACGCGCAGGTCCATACATTGGGTGGCTTCTCTGCACATGCTGATGAGAGGGATTTGATGTACTGGTTGGGCTCTTTTGGGCACACTCCAAAAAGAATATTCCTAACTCATGGAGAAGAGAGTATCGCGACAGGTTTTGCAGCTAAAGTTAATCATGATTTGCAAATAGATACATATGTACCTAATTTGAACGAAGAGGTTGAACTACAGTAATGGAACGGTATCCTCAGATACAAAAAATATATGAAGATATACAAAAGTTGAACATCCAGGGAGCGACAAATGTGGCCCTTTCTGTATTTGAAGGAATGAAATTGCATCTTACATTGACAAAGGAATCTGATCCCAAGAAGTTGTATGAAGAGTTCATGTCTGTAGGCGAGACTCTGGCCGAGGCCAGACCCAACGAACCTCTAGCTCGTAATGGTGTTAAATATCTGAAATACTTTTTTAGCAAGAGGTATTCTGATTTACCAGCGTTGTCCACTATGAAACCACAGCTGGAAGAGCTATGCGAGGAGTATATGCAAATTATTTCCGAATCCAAGAAGAATCTAGTTGTAAATTCTAGGGAATATCTTAAAAACTATGATAATGTTTTTACTCATTGTCATTCTACAGCCGCTGTAAATTTGATCAAAGAATTATCTCAGGGGGACAAGGAATTCGAGGTGGTGTGTACAGAAACTAGACCAAGGATGCAGGGTAGAACTACTGCAAAGAACCTCATAGATGCTGGGGTTAAAACCACTATGATAACTGATAGTGCGGCAGAATCATTCATAATTAACAGGGGAAATATACCTATTGATGTTGTATTCATAGGGTGCGATCAGATAGTGAAAGGTGGTCACGCAATTAACAAGATCGGTAGTTGGGGGATAGGGATAGCTTCTCACTATGCCGACAAGCCGCTATATATCATTACTCCGTTACTTAAGATAGATAGTAGATCGTTTGTAAATGGAGTAGAGATAGAGGTGAGGGAGGATCATGAAATATGGCCTGAAGCACCAAAGGGATTGGAACTTTACAATCCGGCTTTTGAAATTGTGGATAACTCGTTGATAACTGGATTCGTGACCGAATTTGGTATAACGAAGCCGTCCGAAATAGATGCTTTGGCTAGGGAGAAATATCCGTGGGTATTTGATAGTTAAATTTTTAAATAGATGTTATGTCTTTGTATCTAAGAAGTAAAAATATTGATTTGGGAGAAGATAACTCATTTAATATCATATTGCATAGAAAAGATGCTGAAAGAATAGGAGTTAAGGAGGGAGAGCTTTTGTATATGGGTATTGGTGATGTCGAGTTATATGCCAATGTTATGGAGACTCAAGACAAGGTTGTGCCAGGTGAGATAGGGTTGTTTGAGGAGATATGGAAGGAGTACAAGGTGAAGGATAATGCTAGTGTTTTTGTGGATATTCCTGAGCGAAGTAAGGCATTGGAAGCTATTAGTAAGAAGTTGTTGGGGCACGATCTAACCAAGGAAGACTTGGAGTTAATAATGAAAGATATTGCCACAAGAAGATTGAGAGAAACCGAGATTGCTTTCTTCATCTCTACATTTTTCAATCCTGGGTTTAACGAGGATGAGATATATTGGATGACTCAAGGAATGGCAAATTCTGGGGATATTCTTTCATTTAAGAAATTTAAAGGTGAAAAAGGAATCATCGCTGACAAACACTCCATTGGTGGTGTTGCAGGAAAAGGTATTACTCCAATACTGGTCCCCATACTTGTGGAGGGAGGACTAGTAGTTCCAAATACATCTTCTAGAGCCATTACAGCACCTTCCGGTACATCTGATATCTTGGAGGTGGTTATGCCTGTATCACTTACCGAACAACAGATTATGGATGTTGTTAAAAAGACTGGAGGGTGTATGTTCTGGGGTGGGTCTTTGAGTATATCTCCTGCAGATGATGTGATTATTAATGTTGAGAGATCTCTTAGGATACAGGAATACCAAAAAATATTGGTGAGTATAGTGGCGAAGAAGGTTGCGTTGGGAGTTGAGAATATCCTCATAGATTTGCCATATGGTAAGGGCAGTAAGGTCGAGAAGACAGAAGATGTGTTTGTATTAGCAAAAGAGTTTAAGAAACTGTTTAAGAAATTCAATATTGAGTGTGAAACGACTACGAGGAAAATGCATGGACCAGATGGTAGGGGTATTGGTCCTAATCTGGAGATCCAAGAGGTATTGAGAATACTTGAAAGGGATGCATGTGCTTCATTGGAGTTAGAGAGAGCAGTGATTGATATGGCAGGCATAATCTTTGAATCTACCCATATTTCAAAAGAGGGGGAGGGGAAAATTCTTGCTCAAGAGATTTTGGATTCTAAGAGAGCATATGAGAAGTTCTGGGAGATAGCTTTTGCCCAAGGAGCTGCACGTATAACCAAATCTTCTGAGATTAAGCCAGGGAATATTAGTTTTGATGTAAAGACAGAGAAGAGTGGTACAGTTAAATTAAATAGC
>CAZKXP010000015.1:0-2444 GCA_964556955.1 uncultured Candidatus Saccharibacteria bacterium | reverse complement strand
TAGCAGTATTGAGCTTGTTAATGTTGCTAGATCCCTAGGTACACCTCGTATCAAGGAGGCGGGTATGTATATTCACAAGATGCCAGGAGAGAAAGTAGAGAAAGGAGATATTCTCTTTACCATGTATGCAACATCTGAGGATAGGCTTGAGAATGGTAAGAGGGCGGTGAATTTAGACAAGATGTATGAGTTGGTCTAATTTACCTCTACAATCTTTTTTCGCATTCTAATTTTGTTGGAAATATTCTTTGTTACTATTACTACGACGGATATTAAAAATACAAGTAATAACACTGGTCCAGTTATTAGCAAGGTCTTTCCGATAGTAGTGGTTTTTAAGAAAGTATTAAACCATTGACCAATGTTGTAGGCAGATCCCTTTGGTATATCCTCTGTAGAGTCATATCCCTTTTCTGGTATCAATGATATATATGTGTCTAATGCATCGAAATCTATACCACTAGCATCTACACCCAATATGCTCAGATTGTATCCCTCTGTAGTGAGTACATCTATATTATCAGCTGAAAACACCCTAATATTTGAAAGATTATCTCCATTAAACACCTCCCACAAAACCCTATCTACTGTCTGCCCAATCCTCATGTTACTACTCTCTAGTGTAGGATCTATGGTTAACCAACCATAGTCTGGGATCCATGCTTGTACCCATTGGTGCCTTACTTGAGACTCTTCCGTTTCTGTAATATTGGCATAGCCCAAAGCTGCTCGTGCAGGAATACCTTGTGCTCTTAAAAGTGCAATCATTGAATCTGAGTACTCCATACAAACAGAAGCTCCGCCCTCCAATGCTGCTTTTGCACCGATCCTTTCGTTCTCTGAATTGGCTTTGTTGTAATCATATGTAAGCTTTGCTCCGACATATGCATAGTCTGCACGAATGATCTCCATAACTGTAGATTTGCCATCCATTAGGCTACTAGCTTCCTGCGCAATGAACGAATCTGTAGATTGCCAATATGTAGTAGGTTTAAGATATGAGGAAAGATATGCAGTCTCCGATATCTTACCCTTGTATTCTTCCCAACCCATATCAACAATATCCGTCGAGTATGTATCTTGGTTTACTGTGATATATCCCTCAATTGTAATATCTCCAATGGTGTTGGCAGGGACTTCGAAGGAAGCTATGTAGTTACCCTCTGAATCTTGGTATATATCTGTGGGAGTAGGAGATACATTTGTGAAATATACCTTCTGATTGGTCTCATCAAATTCTCTTGGTAGAGAGATTTCAAATATATTTGTAGAAAGGGCCTTGAAATATGATGAATATTTCTCGGGTAAGAAAGTATCGGTTTTAGGAGTAGTATATGTCAACGCAAATTGATAGGTAACTGTGTTTCCAAATTCTAGATATGGTGAACTATCTATCCTGTCCTCCTGTGCAAAGGTATATGTTGTTTTTGTATCGTTTGTGGAGGTCGTGAATTTAGAGGGGAAGGCTTTTGCCAAGGGGGAGATATTTTCATCCACGGTTATACCTAATCCATACATATATTCTGTAGTGGTGCCTGTAGATGTATCTGTTTCTTCAAATGTGACATCGGTAGGGAGTGCTGGAGCTTGGAGGGTAATATGGTTTACTACTTTTTTGATATAGTCGTGGGTTTGGTAATTAACATTGATAGTGTATGGGGAGCTAGAGGTTGTTTGTTTGTAGTTTGGTACCTTAATATATATGCCTTCTCCTGACTCTTTCTCCTCGATTGTATATGTAATACTTCCACCTGTGGAGTTTGTTACACTTAGGGATTCTAATTTGTATGCTCTCTCTTGTGCTATCTCTTCTTCTGTACTGTCGGGGAGATCGGGGATATTGAATACTTTTTCTCCTGTAGCAGGGTAGTAATAGCTTCGGTTATTTACTGTTCTAGTGTATTTGGTTACCACAGATACATAATCATTGCCTGTGGTATATGAGATGTTTGTATCGGAAGAGATTACAAAGTCAGATGTTACTGCAAATATGTTGCTTGGTATTAGGGTTAAAAATATGGATATGAGTACTAATATACTGAGTATTTTTTTCATATTGGTGTTTGGGCTATTTAATGTATTTAATATGATAGCAGAATTATTTGTAAAAGAAATCATAGAGTGATTGTTCCGCCTTAAATGTGAGGCTCACAGAATTGGTTAAAATATAGTATAATTCCCATTATGTCAGTAAAAAGATCACACTCACTGTCATTAGGTATTGTAGGACTTCCTAATTCAGGAAAATCTACCATATTTAATGCATTAACCAAATTAACAGTACCAGCAGAAAATTTTCCTTTTTGTACGATAGATAAAAACGTAGGAGTAGTAGAAATACCAGATGAAAGATTAAAGAAAATGAGTGATTTCTTCCATGCACAGGAGATTGTACCTTCGGCTATGACCTTTGTAGATATTGCGGGCTTGGTAAAAGGAGCATC
>CAZKXP010000014.1:1915-16260 GCA_964556955.1 uncultured Candidatus Saccharibacteria bacterium | reverse complement strand
ACATCATTAATCGACTACCCGGGGAAGCTATCAGCGGTTGTGTTTACTCATGGTTGTAACATGAGATGTGCATATTGTCACAATCCAGAGTTAGTAATAGATCCGGTATGTTCAGATAGACTATATGCTCCAACTAAAATCCTTGAGTATCTAGCTAGGAGGAAGGGTAAGTTAGACGCTGTAGTAATAACGGGGGGAGAGCCCCTACTCTATGATGATCTCAATTCTTTCATTATCCAAATCAAGAAACTGGGCTATCTTGTAAAATTAGATACGAATGGGCTTTTACCAGAAAAATTAGAAAAATATATTCGTAATCACCGGCTAGATTGTGTTTCTATGGATGTTAAATATTCTCCAAATGATTATATTAAAATTCTTGGGGAACTAGGATTTGAAAAGATTAGAGACTCAATTCGTATTATCATGGGTTCTAATATAGATTATGAGTTTAGAACAACTTATGTGAAGGGTATACACAGTACAATGTCTTCCAAGGATATAGCGCAACTAATTCCTAATGCTAAGAAGTATTTCATACAAAATTTTAGGCCTGGGAAAACAATAAACCCTCTACTCTCTTTTGATAATTCTTTCACCGAGGCAGAGCTTAAAATACTGAGAAAAAATGCCAGATCTTTTGTAAGAAACACTGAGATTAGATAGCTGGATTCTCTAGTATCTTAACAACCTTACCATTTATCAACCCATTGAAATCGAGGCTTAAGAAGATAGGCTGGTGTATCGGATTGCTTGATTGTGGATACAACACAATCATATCCTCCAGCCTTTTAATTCTTTTCACTGTAGCGGAATTTTCAATGACTGCAACAACGATATCTCCATCTCTAATTTCTGCATCCTTATCAATTAATAGGTAATTACCTTCAGCAATCTTTAAGTTTCCAACCTTAGCCTCGTCCATGGAGTCACCTTTAACTATTACTGAAAAGATATTCTTCTTACCCTTACCTAAGATATCTTGATCTACCTTCAAAACACCGAGATTCTCTTCCTCAGCCGTGACCAAAGGCGTACCTGCATTAACATACCCCAATATTGGTATACCTACCATGTATTCAAATGATATGGCCTCTTCATTGTCATCAACCAATCTAATACCCCTAGGTTCATTTGTACGAATATTATATCCTTTTCTCTCCAATGCCATAAGGTGTATTACGACACCACGCTTAGTAGATATACCAAGAAGTCTTTGAAGCTCCGTCAAGGAAGGCGCATAAGAGTTCTCCAAGAAGAAATCTCTTATCGCTTTAAGTACGAGCACCTGTTTCTCTGTTAGTATATCCCCCATATGTATACCCATTTAAATTAAAGTATACTCTAGTATACCTGTGTGGTATACCTGTGCAAGTACCTGTAGTATACTCCTTGCAAATTTTTGAATAGATTAGTATGCTAATATTAGTTAATTTAAATAGTATTGATATGGCAGAGACAAAAAAAGCAAAGAAAGTCTATACATTAGATGGGATAAAGTATAATGAGAAGAACCAATGGATGGGGGTGTTAGCATGTATCCCTATTGTTGGTCTAATTCTTATGCTTGTAGAGAAAGATGATGATTTTGTGAGATATATGGGGGCACAGTTTGCATTGGTAGGAGTACTACAACTCTTCTCATGGGTTCCAATTATCGGTTGGTTGATGGCACCACTTACTGTAGTATTAATCATTGTAGGTATGGTCAAAGCATACAAGGGTGAGAGATTTGATGTTCCTGTTATCTCTGATTTGGCATTAAAGTTGCTTTCTGCAATATAAAGAATTTTTAAATAGATTTAAGGGGGAGGTTTAGCCTCCCTTTTTTCTTTTTAAATGATGTGTTAGAATTCTTTCCAGTCGTCGGGGTGTAGTTCAGTTGGCTAGAACGCTGCGTTTGGGACGCAGAGGTCGCATGTTCAAGTCATGTCACCCCGATTTTCTAAATATATATATAACTGCCTGTAGAAATATGTCATCTCTACTACTTCTCACACTCGGCCTAGTCCTGTGCTTCGTTATCCTAACGATCTGTGGCAAAGCTCTGGTAGAAATCTCCATACGCCTAGCGCGAAATATTGGTGTAAGCGATGTTATCATTGGAACCACTCTGACTGCTTTTGTTATTGGCGCTCCAATAGTTCTTGTCTGTATTATGGCATTTGTGAATAACCAGCCAGATATTGCACTTGGAAATCTTATTGGTACAAATTACGTCAATTTAGGCTTAGCACTTGGTATCCCTGCTTTTATGACTACAATCATTGTAAAGCAGGAGGTATTTGAGAAGGAAATCCCTCTATATTTCGCAATGGCAGCATTATTTACAGCCTTGATAATTGACAAGCAACTAACGCTAACAGATGGTATTATCCTACTTCTATTCTTAATCTCCGCTTGGGTAATAATTATTCAATATGGGTTTCTGCACAGAAATAAGGAGACCGCGGAAGATTTCAGGAATGTTGTTGGACACAAAAATCACAAAGCAAATGCAAAATCTGTTGGGAAAGAGCTTTTTAGTATTGGTATTTTGATTTTTGTACTCTTAGCTGCCTCTTTAGGTATTACTCTATTAACGCCCATGTTTTCAGAAATCACGGGTATTAGTAGCTATTTACTTGGATTGACCCTTGTTGGGATAGGGACCTCTATTCCTACAATTGTAGCTAGCGTAGTCGCCGCTAAAAAAAATAACAATGATCTAGTGGTCGGAAATGTATTTGGTGGAAATGTTTTGAACCTTGGACTAGGTATCGGGGTGCTATCTGTTATTAAACAGATCCCTGTAACTGATAGTGTGATTAATGACACAATGTTTGTAAACATCTACGGAGCAATTATCGTAATTCTAATATTAGCTGAAATGAAATTGTTGGGTAGAATGAAAACTTTAAGTAAACTGTCAGGTTTTATAATGGTATTCACATACCTCTGCTATACAGCATTCACAATATATATGTCACTTAAATAGGAGTATTGACATCTTTCTCCTACATGCTAAATTAATACTAATAATATATTACCTTTACTAAAATGCCCAAAGGTAAAACAACAAAGAAAAAGGTTGTTAAAAAACCTGTGGCAAAAAAAGTAACTAAAAGAAAAGTTACAAAAAAGCCAGCAGTCAAAAAGGTAGCAAAAAAGAAAGTTGCTAAAAAGACTGTAAAGAAGACAACCCCGAAGAGAGTTGTTAAAAAGAAAGCTACAAAGAAGGTAGCCAAGAAGAAGTAACTTCTTAAACATACACTTGCAAGTTCAACCCCTCACTTGGAGGGGTTCCTATTTATATTGCATTCCATAATCAGACAATCTAGAATATAGGTATATAAATTGAGTCAGTTAAAAAATGACAGCGCTATACATAACATTGGCAATAGTTCTCTTACTAGTTTTCATAGTAATCGGACTATTCAACAAACTTTCTAGACAGAAGGTGGTAATCGGAGAGGCTTCCGCAGATATCGAAACAATGCTCAAGCAAAGATATGATATGATTCCAAACCTTGTTGAGATTGTAAAAGGATATGCAAAGCATGAAAAGGAGACATTTGCTTCTGTTACTGAATTAAGAACTAAAGCTATGGGTGCGGGTTCTTTTGAAGAAAAGGCAAAATTCGAAGATCAACTTTCCAAGGGTCTTTCGAAAATTTTCGCATTAGCGGAAAGCTATCCAGAATTAAAAGCAAATACCAACTTTTTGGATTTGCAAACAAGTTTGAAAGAATTGGAAGATAATATCCAGAAATCTAGAAGATTCTACAATGGTACAGTTAGAGATTTCAATACAATGATTGTTGTTTTCCCAAACAATATCATTGCAAATATCCTAGGCTTCAAGGCAGAACCATTCTTCGAAGCCTCTGAAGAAGAGAAAAAGAATGTTGAGATAAAGTTCTAAGTATATGAAGAAGATCCTGCTTGGTATTCTAATTAGTGTTGTAGGCTTACTTTTACCAACAGCTGTTTTTGCTCAAACAGATTTTGATCATGTGAGACTTTTTACAAGCGATATCACGCTAAATCAGGACGCAAGCATTGATGTTAAAGAAACTGTAGATTACCATTTCTCAACATATCGTCATGGTATATACCGAGAGATTCCTACAAACTACAAAACTGCAGGATCCTTTACGAGACCAACGATATTGCGATTAAACAATCTCTACTACTACAGAACAAGTAACCCTAATGATACATATCATGAGTATGAGAGAACTACTTCCAACGGGTATACTGTGTTAAAAATTGGAGATGCAGAAGAAACGATAATTGGTGAGTATACATATATAATTGATTACAAACTCACATATGCAGTAAATTACTTCGATGATCACGATGAACTTTACATCAATGTAACTGGCAATGGTTGGGAGGTCCCGATTAGATCCGTTGTTGCAAATATTAGTTTACCTGCTGATGCTACAGACTACATATGCTACACAGGAGCATTAAGCTCGACTGCTTCCGATTGTACAATTGATACTTCAACCGGTAAGAATCGGCTGAAGGTAACGGCTGGACCATTTGAAATATATGAAGGCTTAACAGTTGTAGCCTCTATGCCAAAAGGTACAATTGCAGATACCACTGGCGAACAGAGAGTACAGGCCCTCATAGCTAATCTTGGAATACTTCTACCAATCCCTGTAGCAGTTTTAGCCATTTTCCTATCTAAGAAATACAATAAGAACAAAAAAATAACAGTAATTCCACACTACAATGCACCCAAGGGGGTTAATCCACTTTTAGCAGCATATGTATATAAAAAGAATGTTCCTAATAGCGCTATCTCAGCACAGATAATCCAATTTGCGATAGATAAATATTTAAAAATTAAACAACTTTCTAAAAAGGATTATGAGCTTCAGAAATTAGAGAAAGATTCGCCAAGTGAGAATACAGAGAAGAAGTTGTATGACGCACTGTTTGAGACTGATGAAAATGTGAGTTTAAAGAAGCTTAGCACAAAATTCTTTTCCGCGGTTGCATCCTTGAGAAGTCTGGTTGACAAAGAGGCCTACGATAGCGAGTATTTTTCTCGTCAGCAGAAAAAAATCTCGAATACATACGCCGTCATCAGTAGTATTGGTCTTTTCGTAGTATTCACTACAGCAGCACTATTCATAGAAAATGCCGCTATGAGTTGGTTCTGGGGGCTTCTTTTATCTCTCTTAGTTATGATAATTTTTGCGGTAAGTATCGATAAGCGGGCAAAAAAGGGAAACGAGCTTTACTATGAACTAGAAGGTCTCAAGATGTATATCAATACTGCAGAGAAGCACAGAATTGAATTCCATAACGATCCTAAAAAATATCTCGGTGTATTTGAAAAACTACTCCCCTACGCCATTATTTTCGGCTTAGAAAAGAAATGGGCAAAAGAGTTTGAAGATCTTTACGATACTCCTCCTGAATGGTATGAGGGAAATACAAATCTCTTTAACTCATATATACTTGCGAGCTCTTTGACTAGTATGAATCAGCAAATTGTTTCAAGAGCGAATGCTACAAATAGTGCACATGGGTTCTCATCCTCACATGGTGGTTTCGGAGGAAGTGGATTTAGTGGAGGTTCTAGTGGTGGAGGATTTGGTGGCGGTGGAGGTGGTAGCTGGTAGTTACCACTTTATCGTGTATCCCTTTAATATTGTTCTAATGTACGAATAAATATAATACAGCCAATATATCGGTACTCTCAATGGGAGATCCCTACTATGTAAGTACACAACTTTCTCACCTCCCAAGCTCTCTTTAAAGGAGCTTACACCTTTCCATGGATGCTTGCTACCAGTATATAGTGGTGGTGTCATTCCACCGAAAAGATCTAACACTGAACAGTTAAGTTGCTTTGCAAGTTTTACAGCTTCCCAGAATAAAAGATATGTAACACGAATGTTCTTTTCTCTAAACTCTGTATCACTTCCTGCCTGATATATATGCATATATCGACCAAATACTGTACATTGCCAGATACTTATCGGACGGCCCTTAAAATACCCAACAATCATATAGCACATATGATTATCAACCTGGATCAGAAGCTCGCTGAGGAGTAGTTTAACAGGCCTATCAACATACCCCTTGATCTTCTTTGTTTGCTCAATGAAGTTTTTAAAGGTATCAAATTGGGAGTTATCATCAAAAACCTTAATCGATATATCCGAATTTCTTGATAATTTGTTAATATTGTTCCTTGTTGAATCTGTCATATCGTGCCTCAACTCCTCCTCTGATTTTGTCATGTCGAAATATTGTGATATCAAGGCATCGACATTATGGATCGGAGCAGTAACAGCTTTCTCCGAAGCATACGCATCTAAAATTTCGGATTCTTCTCTTACCAAGGGGGCCAGTCGTACCATAAAACATCCACTCCTGCGTCCTAAAGCCTTACAGAAGCTCATTATTTCAGCCCATAACTCTTTTGAACTACTTCGTACCAATGGAGAATGTTTGCACTCCAAAAACCTACCAAAAATTTTGGAGTGCCCAATATTACCTGCAACAATCCCGACGAAATTATCATCTTGATATATATAGTATCTAAATGTATTACTTCCTGAATTCTTAAGATACTGATATCTAGCACTTGAATTTAAGAATGAATAGTTTGGCAGAGAGAGTATTTTCTCATCCCATTCCTGATCGTTTGTTACTTCTCTAAATTCAATATTGCGCATAGGATTAGTGTATCAAAAATTTAGAAACAATATTTTTAATATTTATAGCTTCTTGTTCTGTAACATCCATATCTAATGGCAAGTTGATAATATGTTTAACAATATACTCTGCAGCAGGGCAACTTCCTTCCATATAGCTAACTGTTTTAGACCCTTTTACAGGAAATACAATACTGCTATACCATCTACCACAAAGGTATCTATTCTGACTTAATTGGTTTAAAACTAAATCTGGATTTTCGACTAAAACGGGGTACCTGATCAACAGCTCGGTTGATCTCTCATCATATATTTTAAGGATATCACGTCTATGACTGTTTAATTCATTTAATTTTTTAATCTGATTGTCTAAAAGTGTATATTGAACATCACTCATCTGTGTAGGCATGATTACGTTCTCGAGATTTTCAGATGCCTGTTGCTTAGTTATTCCCAACCATCTGCTCACCATTATTGCTGCCTTCCCTATTGTTATTCGTTTTTGAAATGGTACGAGAGGAGTAAAATAGTATCTTTTCGCGAAGTCCCAAAGTCTTAGATATGAAAGAGGATATTTTGCCTCCTGCTCAGTTTGAATCTTCGTATTCTCGTATAATTCATACACCTTCTCTTTGTATTCAAGGTTGTTAACTACCAATAGTCCTCCAGTAACACTACTGATTGCTTTGTCTTGGGCAAAGCTGAAAATTGAAATATCACTAAATTTACCTACAACAGTCTCTTGAATATCGTTTCTAAATAGATGGGCACAATCTTCAATGACCTTAACACCATTGGCTCTACAAACTTTTTGAATTTCCTCCATCTCCGCAAATCTTCCAAAGGTATGCTGAGCTATTAAAACCTTTGTTTCTGGTGATATTTTTTTCTTTAAATCCTCTATACTGATATTGTAGGTCTCTTTTGATATATCAATATAGATTGGTTTTGCACCTAGGCACAAGATTGGCGCTATAACAGCACTGCAAGTCATTGCCTGAACAAGTACTTCATCCTCGTGTGATATACCTAATGCCTGCAATGCAAGATATATAGCCTCCCGGCCACGATTGAAAAAATACAGATTTTTATTATCTAAAATACCCTCTAATTGTTGTTTGACTTTCCCTTCCACTCCTAAGTGCGGACCATTTTTAAGTAATGACTGCGCTATTTCAATATCCGTTTCATCAACTGTAGGGATCGAGCCAATGAATGATGGCATTATGGTTTGTTAATTAAAAATAAACAGGGGGCTTTTGGTAAAACAGCCCTACTCTTTCTCCAATCAAAAATTTTCATGGTCTTAATATATCCATCATCATTACCAACATTTAGGGCAACACAGAGGTACGTGCTAGGGTTACACACCTCCAAAATACACTCGTAGAGCTTCTGATTTCGGTATGGTGTGTCCATAAATATCTGCGTTTGGCCAATCTTGTAGCACAAGGCTTCCAAAAGCCTTATTTTTATTTTTAATTCTTCCCTATCAATAGGTATATACCCATTAAAAGCAAAGTTTTGGCCATTAAGGCCCGAACCCATCAAAGCAAGAACTATGGAGGACGGACCAACAAGTGGTACTACTTTTATATCGTATTTCTGGGCCTCTATGACGACTCTATACCCCGGATCTGCAATACTTGGCAAACCAGCGTCAGACATCAATCCCATATCCAAACCCTGCATGGCTGGTTCTAAAAGGGTTTTTACTTGAGCATCTTTGGTATGTTCACTTAGCTCTTGTATATCAATCTCCTGTATGGCAGTATCCATAGGTAATGTGCCTAGATTTCGCCTTGCATTTTTAGGTGTTTCAACGATGAAATGCTTCAAAGCAGTCACTACTGATAGATCTTTCGGTAAAAGAATATCCTTGAGTTCATTGCTATCTATTGGAGTCGGTATTAAATATAATGTTCCTGTTTTCATTAGTATGTTCTTTCAAAATTTTTATCTATGTCATTCAACTTCAATCTCCAAATCGCAGGTCTTCCATGCGGGCAGCTATACTCGTTCTTACACTCAGATAGCTCTTTATACGTACTCAACATCTCGCTCCTGTCTAATTTCTGTCCAGAGCGTACACTTAAATGACATGCAATTGTAGCAAGTATATCTTGTTTTAGCTTATCAAAATTCTGTTTCAAAATCATTGGGTCATCCGAAAGTTCAAAGATTTCATTAAACATTGCTTGAATATCAAACATAAATTCAACTGGTGTGGTTAATATATCAATACCATCTTCTTTAGTGTCGAAAGCAAATCCCATCTCCTCAAAAAATTCTTTTTGTTCCTCTAGAAACAAAATCTGCTCTTTTGTCAATTTTATCTCTTGTGGTACTAGAAGGGTTTGAATGTTTGATTTCGTTTCTCTGTTAGTAAGCTTTTCAAAGTTTATTCTCTCAGCCGCAGCATGTTGATCTACAATCCAGAGATGTTCGTCCTCGAATTCTATGACGATATATTTATTGAAAATCTGAAAGATATTCCTAATACTGTGCATCTCTTCCTCTTCATCGTGCGGTACATGTTCTGAGGGCTTAGATGAGAGGGTATTCTGAAGTACCTCTTGGGAGAAGAGCAGGCTATCCCTTACAGATGAAGCTTTGTTGTTAAATGTTATTTCAGTATACTGCTTTGGTGTATTACCTACTTGGTGGAAAGAGTTTCTTACATCTTTGAATGTGCTAGCATCGGGTAGCTCTGAGGTAGTCCTCGTTTCTGCATTCGTATTATTCAAAGACAGAGCTTTTCCCAATGTATGCTTTACAGCTTCTTCTACAGCAGAGTACACTCTGAAAGCGTTTTCAAACCGCACTTCTTCTTTTCTAGGGTGGACATTCACATCAACTAAATCTGGCCTAATATCAATCCCAAGCACAAAAGAAATCTTTTCCCCAAAAGGCAGGTATCTGGAATATCCTTCATATACAGCACGGATAATGCCACGGTCTGTGACTGCACGATGATTAACAAAGATAACCTGTTTTGAAGATTTTGCTTTGTGAGATGATGGGTGTGCGGATAATCCATGTACCGTTATACCTGATCCATCAAAGAACACGCTTAGACTCTTACCGTCTGGAAATACTTCGTTAGATCTCTCCTTGCATATCTCCCCTGGTTTCGCATCCTTCACCATTGGCATATCCAAAACCCTCTTTCCATCCTTCTCAAGTATGAAATGGATATTGGGGTAGATTAGAGTATATTTTGATAGCAACTCGTATATTTTTCTGTATTCTGTCTGCGCAGATTTGAGGTATTTCTTTCGTGCAGGAATGTTGTAAAAAAGATCTTCTACCCTTACCAAGGTACCCTCTTCTCTTGCACATTTTTTAATTCCTGATTTCCCGTTACCACTATATGTAATCTCATATGCAACCTCCTCATCCTTAAACTTCGATTGCACCAACACTTTAGCAACAGATGTGATCGATGAAAGAGCTTCTCCCCTAAACCCCATACTTATCAATGTGTTCAAATCATCAATACTCTCAATCTTGGAAGTTGTATGGGCATCAAATATCTCTGGTAAATTCTCACTCGGAATTCCAATACCATTATCGCCCACCTCTATCATATCTAGCCCCCCATTCTTAACTCTCACTGTAATTCTGGTCGCTTGCGCATCAACACTGTTATCCAAAAGCTCCTTTAGTACTGAAGCCGGTCGTTCAATTACCTCTCCTGCAGCTATCTGATTTACCACCTCCATACTCAATCTGTTTAGTTTTGGTCTTTCCATATTACTATTTTAACACAAACATATATCTGCTAGAATCTTTTAATGGATGAATTCAACCTACAGGCACCATATCAAGCTTCGTCTGACCAACAAAAAGCTGTTAATCAGATCTTGGAAAATATCCAAGGTGGCAAAAACAGGCAAACATTACTGGGAGTAACCGGTTCGGGGAAGACATTCGTAATGGCAAATGTCATACAGAAGCTTAATCGCCCAACACTTATCATCTCACACAACAAAACATTGGCAGCGCAACTGTATGAAGAGTTCAAAGAGTTTTTCCCTGAAAATGCCGTAAGATACTTTGTTTCGTACTACGATTACTACCAGCCCGAAGCGTACATTCCCACAAAAGACCTATACATTGAGAAAGAGTCTGAGGTAAACAAAGCAATTGAAAATATGAGGTTCGGTGCCATGAATGCGGCGTTAACGAGGAGGGATACAATCGTCATAGCTTCGGTGTCGTGTATATACAATATTGGAGATCCACAAAACTATGAGAATAAAACATTAGAATTAAGGCAGGGACATGAGATTGATATATCACAACTTGCAAGAGACCTTGTACTGATGAGGTACGAACGAGATACATATGATTTTGATACAGGAGTATTTAGAATAAACGGCGATGTAATTGAAATATTCCCACCATATGATGAGGCATCACTGCGTATAGAGATGTGGGGCAATACAGTAGAAAGTATCTCTCGTGTGGACCCAATATCTAAACATAAATTCGAGGAATTAAAGGAGGTATTGATCTTCCCCGCAACTTCCTTGGTATATTCAGCAGATGTAATCTGTACCGCAATCCAAAAAATACAACACGACCTGACAGAACGAGTAGCGTTTTTAAAAAATATTGGTAAGGATGTAGAGGCTTACAGATTAGAACAAAAAACAAACTATGATATTGAGATGCTTGAACAGCTTGGATACTGCAAGAGTATGGAAAACTACTCTATATATTTTGATGGGAGAAGAAGTGGCGAGCCCCCATTCACATTGTTAGACTATTTCCCAAAAGACTACCTCATGTTCGTGGACGAATCTCACATTACAATCCCCCAAGTTGGTGGTATGTTTAATGGAGACAAAGCAAGAAAGGACAACTTAATTGAATATGGATTTAGATTACCAAGTGCAAGAGATAACAGGCCACTCAATTTTAATGAGTTTGTACAGAAACAAGGCAATACACTATATATATCTGCTACACCAAATGAATACGAGATAACGGAGAGTAACAAGTCTGTCGTAGAATTGCTTACTAGGCCAACTGGGCTTGTAGATCCAACAATAGAGGTGAGAAAGACAGAAGGACAGATTGATGATGTCATAACAGAGATAACCAAGAATGTAGCAAAAGGCCAGAGAGTTTTAGTAACAACACTTACCAAGAGAATGGCAGAGGATCTAACCGATTATCTGAAAGATTCTGGTATTAAGGTACAATATCTGCATTCGGATATTGATACTGTTGAGAGAGTTGATATTCTTAGAGACCTACGGCTTGGTAACTATGATGTTCTGGTAGGTATTAATTTGCTCCGAGAGGGAATAGATTTGCCAGAGGTGTCGTTGATTATAATTCTGGATGCAGATAAAGAGGGTTTCTTGCGTTCTCAAACCAGTTTAATACAGACCATAGGAAGAGCTGCAAGACATGTGGAAGGTAGAGTTAAAATGTATGCAGATAATATGACAGGAAGTATGAAATCTGCCATTTCAGAGACTAACAGAAGGAGAGAATATCAGTTACAATATAACAAGGAAAACAATATAACTCCAAAATCTATAACTAAGGAGATCCGTGGATCGTTGGTTGAGAAGCAAGAAGAAACACCTGTAGATGATGAATATATCGAGAAACTTGATGTGAAGCAGAAAAAATTGTTAATAAAGCAGTTGGAGAAGAAGATGCTGCTAGCAGCAGATAGCTTACAATTTGAGAAAGCTGCAGAGTTAAGAGATCAAATTAAGGAAATACAATCTAATTTATAATAAACTGTCTATGTTCCATTTATTCAAGAAGAGGGTGGGATTGGCCTTAGGAGCGGGTTCCGCAAAAGGGCTCGCACATATTGGTGTAATAAAAGAGCTCGAGAAGAACAATATTTCAATTGATTATATTGCTGGTACAAGTATTGGCGCCATTATCGGAGGGTTCTATGCATATACAAAAAATATTAGGATATTAGAGGAACTCGCCTATTCACAAGGATATCGAGAGATGTTTGACGCATTCTTTGATCCATCCCTAAAATCAGGGGTCTTTAAGGGGGAAAAGGTTTTAAATATGCTAGGTGGATACATACCAGATGATGTACTAGTACAGGATACTAAGATCCCATTTGCGGCTGTGGCTACAGATATTAATACTGCACAAAAAGTAGTTTTCCGAGAGGGAAGTTTAAAATCTGCTATTCGCGCCAGTATGTCTATTCCTTTACTATTTAAACCGGTAGAGGTGGATCGGAAAATTTTAATAGATGGTGGTACTACTGACCCTGTACCTGTCGATGTGGTTAGGAATATGGGGGCACAGAGAGTCATCGCTGTTAATCTGTACTCACAGACATTTCCAAAACACTTAGATATTGAAAAAATGAATTTTCTAAATGTTATTGAAGCCATGATAGACACATCCTTGTACAATCTATCAAAAGATAATACGCAAAGAGCCGATGTTGGCTTAAATCTTCCTATAAATCCAGACCTTCCAATAACGGCATTTGCAGAAGATCCGTCAGTATTGATTGAAATTGGAGAAAAGGCTACAAAGAAAGCTATAGATAAGATAAAAATGTTGTAAATATGTGGAACTTACTGCTCAATATATTAATATTGATATTTAGCCTCTGGGCATTAATTAAGGGCGCGAATATATTCATAAACCAATCTTCTGCTATAGCTAGAAGATACCGAATACCAGAATTTCTAATAGGTATTACTGTTGTTGCATTTGGTACCTCTCTCCCCGAATTTATCATAAGCCTTGTTTCAACTACTCAGGGTAATACTACGATGACTGTTAGTAATATCGTAGGAAGTTGTATTGCAAATATAGGGTTTATCCTAGCTATTACAGCTATGTTTGGCGCCATAAAGATACATAAATCTAATCTCAAATTTGATATCCCACTATCTGTCGCAAGTGTCCTAATCTTCTTACTCGTACTATTCCTCTCAAAGGGTCAGCTTAATTGGTGGTTGGGTATTATGCTATTAGTAATTTTTGCAATATATTTCTTCGTTGTATACCATAAGGAGAAGAAACAAGATACAGGGCATGTTGTTGGATTGAGAACAAAGATTAGCCCCCTGCTTCTTGTTTTGGGTTTGGTATTGATAGGCGCAGGAGGAAAATATGCTGTTGATTCTACAGTAGAGGTAGCAAAAATTATCGGTATTTCAGAGGGGTTTGCCGGTTTTACAATTCTTTCAATAGGTTCTTCTCTCCCAGAGTTGATTGTTTCAGTTATGGCATTAAAGAAGGGTAAGAATGAGTTGAGTTTGGGTAATATTGTTGGTTCTAATTTTTTCAATCTATTTTTTATTATTGGTATCTCTTCGTTAATTTCTAATCTTTCCTTTAGCGATTATATTGTTGAATTGGTAATATTGGTTATGTATAACCTAGCATTACTAACAGCAGCTTTGATAGGGAAAAAATACTACATTAGTAGGAGAGAGGGAGTGTTTCTATTAATATCGTACATATTTTTGATTATATATTTGTATTATAGATGATATGGTTGCGGGACATAGATTCGAACTATGATTCTTGGCTTCAAAGACCAGCGTCCTACCATTAGACGATCCCGCATTAAAAACAAGCAATTATACTACATACTATCTTCAAAAATATATATAATGGTAACTATGAACCCCAAAAGACATGCCCATAAACAAGCATATA
>CAZKXP010000014.1:0-1815 GCA_964556955.1 uncultured Candidatus Saccharibacteria bacterium | reverse complement strand
TTCATATTCCAAAATAGTATGGATTTAGATTCTGTAAAAAATTTTCTTAGTAGTGGAAGCTCTGCATACAGATTACCTAATGGTTCAAGTATGAATGATGTCTTTAACTTCTATACCGAATACCTACCCTCATATGGTTGGACATTTGTACAAATGGTATCTATGGAAATAGCAGACAAGGAGTATGGACAGTATTGGATAAAGGACAATATCGGCTTAAGAATATACTCGAAGTACAACGATGTATGGTATGAGACAATAACAGTAGAACAGGCTAACTCAGCATTGGCAGAGAGGGTTATTGAGGAAACAGAGATGAATCTTTTACTTGTAGATGATGAATCACAAGATTTACTCCCAGACTATCCGTGGATATTAAAAATTCCAAAAGAATATTTGGTCTCGTACAAAGCATCTGTGTATGACCCTAAGTTACAACAAATTTCATTAAGTAAGATGGGGGAGGAAGAAAAGGTAAATATTGTACCGATGGATAGCGCTGGACAAAGAGCTCTAGATTATGCCTTAAACGACTATGTAACATCTCTTAATAGTCAGGGCAATGAGAGATGGGGAGTTATTAATACATATATAATATCCACGAACACGGGGACAGGATTGAAAGGAATCATAAGTACGAATACAGATGATAGAGAGGTGGTGGTAATATCAAATCCTTCAAACAGTATAGTCTATGTTGTTGATTCAAATGTGGTAGATAACCCTTTCCTGGACTATATTCTAGCCAATATACAACCACAAGAGACTAAGACTTACTAAAGTATCTGAGTATCTCATTTACAGTTTTTTCATTTTTTACAATGTCTAACAGCTCTTTAGCTGTAGCATTTTGTATATTATTAATATTACCGAAAGACTCTAAAAGCTTTTTTCTTGTAACATCCCCTACCCCCGGTATCCCTTCTAGAATAGAGCGTTGGCTCTCCTTGGATCTTGCTTTTCTGTGATGAGTAATTGCAAATCTATGTGCTTCATCACGCAAATCGATTAGTATATTCTTGTTTTCAATATCAACCTTCTGTATATCATCGTTTGAGTTAATCCAAAATTCATCCAGTAATCTCCCCCCTTTGCGTTTAAATCTTTTTCCTTTCGATATCCCAACTATATATATACCTTCGGGGATATTATCTCTAACAACCGATAGCTGAGATTTACCTCCATCTACCAGAACAATATTAGGCCAAACACTAAACTCTTTATTCTCAAACCTTCTTTTTAATACCTCCGCTAACATCTTCGGATCATTTGGGCTATCTTCTCCTTTAATTCTGAATATCCTGTACTCGTCCCTTGCTATCTCTCCATCCTGCGCAACAACCATTGACCCATATGCTAATTTGCCTTGAGTATTGGATATATCATAGCATTCTATCCTCCTTAATTTTGCTAATCCTAACTCTGTCCTTAGTTCATTAAAATTCTTTTTTAAAACAGCTTTACGACGAGTTTTGTAGTCTTCTTCGGTATCAAAATATGTATATTCAATTTTCTCTCCAAGATATCTGAGGTCATTAATCCTGTCTCTAAGTTGCGCTGCTTTCTCATAGTTTTTCCTTGTGGAAAATTTTTTCATCTGGGATTCTAGCTCTGAAATTTGCCCTTTCTTTCTCCCTCTCAGAAATTTTATTATCTCATTGATATTCTTTTTATAATCCTTCTCGGATATGTGACCTTGAAAGGGGCCTGGACACAATCCTAGAGAGTAGTAAAGAGATTCTTTAGAGCCTTCCTTACAACAGTTACAAAATGGGTATAGTTTTCTGAGGTATGTGAATATTCTTCTAACAGCTA
>CAZKXP010000013.1:0-16503 GCA_964556955.1 uncultured Candidatus Saccharibacteria bacterium | reverse complement strand
TACTAACCTCATATTTAAAATTCAAAATAGTAGCAATCTGTGTATTATCAATATATCTTTCTGCAGCTTCTTTCTGTACAAACAAATATGCTTCCTCAAGTAAAGACTCCTTGTCTGTAAGTTTCGATATTAAAGCAGAGGTTAGAGCAAAAGGTATATTACTAAAGACTTTGAAGCTCCTTTCTGGAAGTTTTGCTTTCAAAAAATCTTCATTTCTTACATCAATATCTAATTCATTCTTGAGAAGTTGAAAATACTTAGTATCCAATTCATACGCAATTACATTATGGGAATATTTTAGGAGTGCTTTTGTTAGAAATCCTTTACCAGCACCAATATCCAAAATGAGATCGTCTATTGAAAATGATATTTTTTCTAAAACTTGTTGAAGTTTGGGCAAATTGGTATAGAAGTTTTGGGAATATTTAATATCTAACATACCTAATTATACACTTACTCCTCTTTCTTTTCCTTTTTCTTCTTAGCCTGCTTCTTAATATACTTACACTCAGGATAGTTACTACAACCAGTAAAAGATCTACCCCATTTACTTCTTCTCTCTACCAATGGATGACCACACTCAGGACATTTCTCAACCAAAAGCAAAGGAACAATACCCTTACACTTAGGATAGTCCTTACAAGCCCAAAACTTACCATACTTACCATTCTTAAGTACCAATTCACCACCACACTTAGGACACTTCTCTGGTCTTAAATATTTCTTGAAATCCAAGCTATCCTCATTCCCCGACAGATCCTTCATACCCTTACACTCTGGGAATCTAGCACAACTTAGGAACTTACCATATCTACCTACTCTAACAATCATTTCACCACTACACTCTGGACATTTTTCATCAGATTTACCAAGTATGACAACATCTTCCTTGTTAACATCCTTCTCTGCTTTTCCAATCTCATCCATCAAAGGCTTGTATTGTTCATCTATGACAGGCACATACTTAGCCTTACCACTCGCAATATCATCCAACTCATTCTCTACCTTTGCGGTATATTTGTAATCCACCAATCGCTTGAAACTACCCCTAAGTAAGTTAGTAACAATCCTACCTACATCCGTAGGAATTAATGCTTTGTTTTCTTTAACAACATAACCTCTAGCTTCAATAGTTGAAATAATTGTGGCATATGTAGAAGGTCTACCAATCTCCAAAGCCTCAAGTTTCTTAACTAAAGATGCATCTGTATATCTTGCAGGTGGTTGTGTGAATTTTTGTTCCTTAGAAAACTTAACAAATTTCAAAATATCACCCTTTGCGATCTTAGCCACCTCTTGAAGATCATCTTCTGTTTTGTGACTACCCAATACCTTTCTAAATCCATCAAACAATGTCATTTCACCACCCAAAGTAAACACATATTCTGGTTTCTTAACATCTTTGTTAACCAAAGAAACGGTTAAAACCTGAGCCTGCTTCTCAGTCATCTGACAAGAAACCGCTCTTCTCCAAATCAAGTCATACAGTTTAGCCTCTGCACTACCAAATTGTTTTTCAATTTTTTCCTTAGTAACCAAAATATCAGTAGGTCTGATAGCCTCGTGTGCCTCCTGTGCACCCCTGTTCCTTGTTTTGTAGTAATTAGGCTTCTCTGGAAGATATTCATCACCATACTTACTCTTAATCAATCCTCGAATCGCATCAATTGCCTTACTACTCAAATTGAAAGAATCCGTCCTCATATATGTAATGTATCCAGCCTGATACAAAACCTGAGCAATACCCATCGTTCGTTTAGAAGAAAACCCTAATACATTGTTTGCAGACTGTTGAAGTGTAGATGTAGTAAATGGTGGATATGGGTGTTTCTTAATATTCTTAACAACCACATCCTTCACCACATAGTCAGAATCACCCAAAAGCTTCTCAATTCCCTCTACCTCATTCTTTTCTTTTGGAACATACTTCTTACCATCCTTCTGAGCCAACTTTGCCTTCAAAGTGCTACCACTTTCATCCCTAACATCTACTCCAAAATCCCAATATTCCTCTGATTGAAACGCTTCTCTTTCCTCCTCCTTCTCGACCACCAGCCTTAACGCCACAGATTGAACCCTACCAGCAGACAACCCATACCATATCTTCTTCCAGAGAACCTCTGAGAGCTTGTAACCCACCAATCTATCTAGCACTCTTCTTGCCTTCTGGGCCTCCACAAGATTCTCATCTATCTTTTTAGGCTCCATTATGGCCTCTAACACCGCATCCTTCGTAATCTCGTTGAATGTAACCCTAACTACATTCTTAGATTTCAACACACTATTCACATGCCAAGCTATGGCCTCTCCCTCACGATCAGGATCCATTGCCAAATATACCTTTCCATCTTTAGGAACAGCACGCTTCAAATCCGTTATGACCTTGCCTTTACCATATATTGTTTCAAACAAAGGCTCGTACCCATTCTCAATATCCACACCCAACTTACTCTTTGGCAAATCTATAATATGCCCAACACTAGCCATGACCTTAAAGTCATTGCCCAAATATTTGTTAATAGTCTTCGCTTTCGCAGGAGACTCTACAATTAGTAAATTTTTGTATGATTTTGTATTAGCCATTTTCAAGTGCACTTAAAATACATTAAATATATTACCATTGTCAAACATGTATACAAAAATACAACCTATCAAATTAGTTTAAATTGACAGTCTACAAGCCCTAAAATATCCATAAGGTCCTGTGGAGAGGTAATAATTTCTGCCCCTTGCCTTACCAACATGTTACAACCCTGTGACGATTCTTTGTTTATGTCTCCCGGTACAACAAAAACATCTCTTCCAAATTCAAGTGCCAAATTGGCTGTCAAAAGAGACCCGCTATTCAATCCTGCCTCGATTACGATAACAGTATCCGATATTCCAGCTAGTATTCGATTGCGCATTGGAAACATACCCTTATGCATATCAACTCGGCCCTCATGTTCAGCCACCACTAAACCATTTTTCGAAATTTCTTCATATATATATCCACTTGAGATGGGATATATATTCTCTATTCCTCCTGCTATGACAGCCATTGTTGGTATTTTAAGATTCAAACATCGTGAATGCACTCCAGTATCTATCCCTCTGGCCATACCACTTACAAGGCAAGCTTCCAACATGCGGATGTATGGTTGTATTACCCTGTTCAAGACTGTATATCCATACAAAGTAGCCTCCCTCGTCCCCACTATGGTTACGCATCTTTTTGAAAGAAGTTCTACATTACCCTTGCAATACAGATTCTCAGGAGGATTATGTATCTCCCTTAAAAGCTCAGGATATTTTGCACTATGTATATTTACAACTACCATACTCCATTATGGCATGTAAATATTACAAAAAGATTAAATCTTACCGTTTGCTACCATCCACTGAACCATCTCACGCATAACTCGCACCGCATTAAGACTCTGCCCACCATCCTCGAGAAAGATACTAAAGGAATACTTAGGACTATCATATGGGAAGAATCCTCCCACCCATGCATGTGTATGCTCATATATCCCATCCTTATTCAAAGCTCCAAATTCCGCAGTCCCTGTCTTTGCAGCTACCTGCACGCCCAGACCCGAGAGAGAAGAAATCGAGGCATTAGAGCCATTAACCGCAGACCACATCCCTTCCTTTGTAATATCGAATGCACTTGTTTTGGCGATATTGTTCTCCAAAACCTCTACAGTATTCTCTGTTTTAATCCCCTTTTCGTCAACAAAATACTTGGCAATATGGGGTTTGTAAAGTATACCCTCATTGGCTATCGCCGCCATCCAGTTTGACATCTGTATGGGAGTTACAAGACCAATTCCCTGACCAATTACAGAGTTACAAGAATCTCCCTCGGGATACCAGATGGGATCCAACCATGGACTAGTAGAATTAGCTAAAAGAAGTTTGTTAGCTGGGGATGGAACCCTCCCTGACATCTCTCCGGGGATATCTATGCCTGTGAGACTTCCAATCCCAAATTTCTCAAGATATGGGACCAATGCATTCATATCCCAATCCCTTATTAATTCACAGAAATAGATATTGGAAGATACTGTCAATGCTCCAACAACATTTAAAGTCCCATATGAATGATTGTGATACTCCTGAAAAGGCGCGCCATTTGAAAATGTGTATCCTGTTCTACTTGTATACAGAGTATATCTGTTGATCGCGCCAGCATCTAACGCTGCCGTAGCAACAATTGTTTTAAATGTAGAACCAGCAGGTATCTGTGCAGATATGGCACGATCCATAAGGGGGTTGGCCTTGTCAGCGATTAAATCTGAATATTCAGAGAAAGATATCCCTCCTACAAACAGATTATTATCATAACTAGGATATGATACCATCGCTAGAATTTCCCCAGTCGAGACATCCTCTATGATTCCAGCCCCTCCTGTCGCTTTTGCGTCTATTACACCCTTCTGTACCGCTTCATACAACCTCGCCTGCATATCAATATCCAAAGTTAGGTAGATATTTGCTCCCGCAATGGGCTCGGATATCTCTAAACCCTCTTCGGCTATTTTTTTACCCAAAGAATCGACCTCCCAAGCTACCTGTCCATCTATACCTGCAAGTATTTCATCATATTCTCTCTCAAGCCCCGTGCGACCAACCTCATCATTAGCACTGACATATTCATATCTTTCTAAATCCTCTGCAGTAACATCTCCTGTATAGCCTAATATACTAGAAAGGATTTCCTTGTATGGATAGTATCGCTTATTCCCATCGTCAACATATATTCCTTGTAGGTTCTCCGCTTTGATCTTGATAATCTCATCATTACCAAGGTCAGAAGCAATCAATATATCAGTAAAATATGGACTCTTTTCATGGATATTAATTATCCTCTCTAAAATAGAGCTATACTCTACACCTTCTATATCTGAATTCTTCTTCCAATTTACCCCCAGTATACCCCCGAGGGTATCTGAGACTACTTGGAGAGAAGCCCCATCTAACTCCCCCTCCCTTATATACCCATTAATTGTAATGTAAAGATTTGCAGAAGAGACATTTTCGACCAATTGACGACCATCACGATCAAAAATAACTCCCCTAAGAGCCTGTGTATTCTCTATCTTTACCTGGTTATTCTCTGATTTCGCCAACATCTCAGCCCCCATCTTCACCTGTAGAACGGATAGCTGCCAAAGTAACACTGCAAAAACACCAAAAAAAAGAATAAATATGAAGATATAGCTCCAACGAGAGGCAGATTCGGTACCCCCCGGTGACATAAAGGCTTTCTTTAAAGCATGTTTTACTTTAAAATCTTGCAGATTTAACCCCGAGGCTATTCTCTTGCTAGGTTTCTTTTCGATTTTTTTAGAAAACTTTAATTCCATTTCTACCTCCTTAGTTTCAGCTTCGTAGAATCATCCCTCTGACGTAATCGATTCCAAAGGATATCGAATACGAGACAAAGACCTAATGAGAACAAGCTTTTCAGGAGATACCCTCCTACTAAAGCCCACGTTAGCTCCCCCCATACTCCTTGAGAGATCAGAGAGGGGATTAGAGCCAAGAGAACATAGTACAAGAAGAAAAAGATGCATTTAACAATGTACCCAACCAAGTTATACCCCAATGGCGCAAACAGGGAGATGGCTCTTCCCGCGAGCAAGATTATGGCCAATACAAAGAGGTTCGTACCCAAAACATAGTGATATATCACATCTAAAACAAAAGAGACCAATACCAAGAAAAGAAGCAGGTGTTTCCACTTAATCTTGTCATACAGGATGAAATTTAATACTGGAAAGATCCTAAATCCTGCAAGTGCAACAAAAAAGCTATCTAGGAATATTGTAACCAAAGACAGCAAGATTGTGACAGCAACCACCATATGTATATATATTAATTTAGTCTGTTTTTACAAATACATTCATTAAAGTATCATAGTCTAATACTGGAGATATGTAAGCGGTTTTGTATGTGTTAGCTGGGTTTTGAGAAAGTCCAACAATATATCCCAGCGCCCAGAAGCCTCCAACCTTGGCATCATTTACATAGACGATATCTCCATTCTCCACCTGCGAATTCATAGCTATATTTTCAACAAGGATACCCTCTGCAGAACCACTAGCAATACCTTTACTTAAGATCTTGGTACTAGCATTATCACCAGATTTAAGTACAACTACTTCCAATTTAGAGCTAGGATCCGTAGGTAGCCTTACCATGGAACCCTTCGAATCTACTTCACTCACTATTCCTAAGAAAGTAGAACCTCGCAATACGGGATTTCCCACTTGTACACCATCATCCCCTCCTTTATCTATGAGCATCGTAGTAATTGCATCATCCCTGAGTACTCCCGCCATAATATACACTGAGTCCGTGTTTACCAGTCCGACTTGCTCCTTGAGTGCCTCATTTTCGTTAACGAGTATCATATAGTTGGCAAATTTAGACTCCATATCATACATTTGTACTTTCAGACTATTATATTCGTTGCGAAATTTGCCTAATTGAGAAAAGGTCTCAAGATATTCTCCAACCACATATCCTGCATTATTTGCATGATATGTCGCCGGCTGAGATACAAAAGAGATGATATTCCGAAGGCCTTGCATCCCCAGCAAGCCATCCAGCAAAAGCGATACTACCGCAATTATTGCAGCTATATATATCGCAAATTCATACCTTTCGGTTTTCTCCTCTTTTTGAACTTTCATAGTATTAGACTAATTCATCCCATGATCTTTGTACTCTTTCAAGTAGCTCTATGTGGTCAAGCATCGCGGCTGTACCTCGAGCTACAGCATAAAGAGGGTCATCAACTACCTTCACAGGCAGGTTTAATTCTTTCGTCCAGAAGGAATCCAAACCACGGATTAGAGCACCACCACCTGTTAAATGTAATCCTGATGTTAGAAGATCTTTCAACAATTCTGGGGGAGTATCTTCGATTGCGTCTTTCACAGCTTCTGTAATTTGAGATATTGATATCATGATTGCCTCCCTAACTTCTACGCTACTTAACTCAACCGTCTTTGGTAAACCCGTTAAAAGATCTCTTCCTTGAATATCCATTTTTACCTCTTTCTTCAAAGGTATCGCTGATCCTATCGCTATTTTAACGTCTTCTGCACTACGCTCCCCTATTAGTACATTGTACTTTTCTCTTACATAGTTAACGACATCTTGATCCATCTCGTCACCAGCAATTCGTACAGTGTTGTCTACTACTATGTCCCCAAGGGAGAATACAGCTATGTCTGAGGTACCACCACCTACATCTACGATCATACTTCCAGAGGCATCTTCTACTGGTAATCCAGCACCTATTGCTGCTGCCATGGATTCTTCAACTATGAAGACTTCCCTTGCCCCTGCGGTCTTGGCTGCATCTATTACGGCCTGCCTTTCTACTTCTGTTACGGATGATGGGACCCCTATGATAACCCTAGGTCGAGGGAGCTTAAATGAATTTCCAAAGTATGAATGTGCTCGATGTATGAAATGGTGAATCATCGCTTGCGTGGTATCAAAGTCGGATATGACACCATCTTTAAGAGGTCGTACCGCAGCGATATTGGCAGGAGTTCTCCCGATCATCTGCCTAGCTTCCTTGCCTACTGCAAGTACTGTCTTAGTACGCTTATCTATGGCGACCACGGAAGGTTCTGATACGACAATACCATGATTTCTCATATATACCATCGTATTGGCAGTACCAAGGTCTATACCTAGATCGTAAGTTAAAAGTTCCCAAAAAGAGTTAAACAGTTTCATATACTGATTCTATCACATTTACCAAGCCTAGAGAAAAGTTAAAAAACGATTAAATACCCATATAGTGGTTGTTGTGGCAAGGCCTAAGGAAGATGCGAAGCGTCATTTATTCCGCAGTTTTTTTGAGCTTCTTGTAGCATTTCATGCACACAGAAACATTTTTTACTACACCATCGATTTCCAAATCTACATTTCGAAGGTTAGGCTTGAATTGCCTTACGGTTCTTTGTGCTTTGTATCTCCAACCCACAGAGTGTTTGTGTTGGATGCTTCGACCTGCTATTGTAGATTTTGAACAAATAAAACATTCTTTTGACATGACGGAGGTATTATAAACTAAATTATATTTTATTGTCAAAGATTTTGTGATGTATATTGTATAATATTCTATGTTTACATTGAATTCAGAAACAATCTATTGGATCCTATTTGCGGTTCCTACTATACTTGTAGCCTCGACAATACACGAATATGCCCATGGCTGGGCAGCTTTTAAACTTGGCGATCCTACTGCTAAGGCTGCTGGTAGGCTCACATTAAACCCTCTTAAACATATCGACCCTGTTGGTGCTATTTCAATGATTCTTTTCAGATTCGGATGGAGTAAACCAGTACCGATAAATGAATATAATTTTGAGAAGCGAGAGCTTGGTACTGCACTTACCGCTTTGGCGGGGCCAGTTTCAAATATGATTTTAGCCCTTCTTGGGGGTCTACTTAACTGGATAATTAATCCTAGTGGGATATTGTATATGATATTGTTTGTTTTTGTGATGATAAATATATCCCTTGCTGTATTTAATCTCTTGCCTATTCCACCGCTTGATGGGCATAAGATAGTGAGAGCATTGTTACATAAGAAGATAAGGTATTATTGGGAGCAGATGGAGAAATTCAGTATCTTTATAATATTACTATTTATATTACCGATCTCCCCTCTATCGGCCTGGACTTCTACCTTTTTATACACGGCATTATCAAAAATCCTTAGTTTATTGGGCTTCTCATAAATTTTTCTTACAGGCTCGTTTTTATTTGCATACTATGTTTTTGCACCCTAAAATATAGATGCTCTAGTAGGAGATGTTAGAGGAATTATAGCTCTATACCTTTAATTTGGGATTCCATATCATCTATCTCCGTGGAGTTAGGTGTAGGAGACCCACCTGTAAAACAGGGCTCTATAATCCTACCCTGCTAGAGCAGCTCTTTGTTCTTTTTTTGAAAGCTGTCCTTTCCTTTGGTTTTTGTTTCTTCTTTCTCTCTCCCCTTTTTAAAATACACATAGTTGTATATTTTTTTCATCCATAATATACTTACACGGTAAGCCGAAGTAGCTCAGTTGGTCAGAGCAACTGTTTTGTAAACAGTAGGTCGAGAGTCCGAATCTCTCCTTCGGCTCCATTGTGCAGAGGTGGCGGAGCGGTCAATCGCATTGGACTGTAAATCCAACGTCTTCGGACTACACAGGTTCAAATCCTGTCCTCTGCATATTTCATCATTTTTTAATTTTTGAGTGCTATCCTAAAGATATGCCTTCAAGAATTAGAAAAAAACTCATAACCTACTGTTTCATTGATGCCTCAAATCTTTTTTACGGAGGTATTAAGAAGCTCGGATGGAAGGTAGATTACCAGAAACTTATATTATATCTACAACAGAAATATAATGTCTCCAAGGCCTTCTATTACGGTGGTATTGAAATCCACAATTATGATAAAAAGCAGAGTCTCCTAGAGGATTTTAATGTAAGGAGAATACTACAATACTTCGAAAGATGGGGTTTTAAAGATAAAAGTTACAAAAAAGCAAAATTCTACATGAAGCTTAAAAGCTTTGGATATATTCTTAGGCTTAAGCCCATCAAGCATTTATCTTGCTCTGATGGTTCTTCAAAGATAAAGGCTAACTGCGATGTCGATTTGACACTCGATATAATGAGGTACGAAAGTCTATTTGATCGATTTGTGCTACTATCTGGAGACGGTGATTTTGAAGTAATACTAGAGTATTTTGAAAAGAGAGGGAAAGATTTCTTTGTTTTAGCAAATGCTTCAAATACAGCATTCAACATCAAGAAAAATTACCATAATCAATACAGAAATTTCCCAGAAATAAGAGAGTTGATTGAGAAAAAATAGAGAGAACACCCCCATATCCGAGGACGTTCTCCCCACGGTTTAGTACTTAATTATATATTAGTGTAAGTGTTCAATGCAAACATATTTAATATTTTTCTACTCTATGTAGTATAATCATCCCAATACGCTGAATTAGCTCAGACGGTTAGAGCACATTCTTGGTAAGAATGAGGTCCTGAGTTCGACTCTCAGATTCAGCTCCATTACTCTCCGATATCATACTTTGACATATCAGGATACTCATCGTTAAGAAATATCCCCCTATTACTAGTATTTTCCACAATGCCCATCATCTGCACTCCCCATGTACCATCTTCATTCTTTTCTTTTGCCGTCTGTAATAATGCCCATGACAAATAACCGCTATCAGAACCTAGCATATTATCACTGTTAATACCAAACCCTCTCGGCACAGTATTTCCATAATCCTTAATATCCGTACTTACTCCAACAGTTACAATAGGTAGAAGACAATAGGTGGAATTCTGTTCTAAGTTTACCTCTCTACTCTTCATCCCTTGCAATGGCATCACGAGATTATGCAATGTAACAACATTTTTCTCCTCCCCTTGTGTAAAAATATACATACTCGGGAGGATATCTCCAACACCTAATCTCTCCCCATCTTGTGGTTGATGTAAGAAAGTTACATCCGTATCCGCAAAAACACCTCCTTTGTAAGTCATTCTCAAAACCGCTCCGCCAACATTTAGTATACCTCCCTCTTTAATTGCGCGAGGATAATTTCTACCAGGATCTCTCGGATCGATAGCCCCCAAGCTTTCTTGAGGTACAGAAACAACAACCGGTTGAATATTTGTTAAAATCTTCTTTTTCTCAATATTCTCTACCTCAGGAGTTAACATAGCCTCTGGAAGATTAGGAGAACATGCAGATAAAACTCCCGCTGTAGCCAAAACCCCGGCACCTTTTAAAAAACTTCTTCTAGAAATTGGGTCACCTTCCATGCTTCGATATATATACACAAATTATATCCTAAAGTATATCATAAACCATTTGACCTCTCCCCTATTTTCCAATATAATACGCAGTATATTTCCCAATATATACATTTTTAAATTGAACCCCAGAGGAATATATGGCAAAAGTAAAAAGAGATATAGTTGCTTTCAAATGTACAGAATGTGATAGCAAAAACTATACCGACTTCAAAACAAAGAATATTAAGGAAAAGATGGAAATGAATAAATACTGTCCAGTATGTAAGAAGCATACGGCTCACAAAGAAACTAAGGTCAAATAATAGCTCTTTTAATTAATTAGGGGCCCATAGTTTCAATTGGTTCAAACAGCGGTCTCCAAAACCGTAGTTCCCTGTTCGAGTCAGGGTGGGCCTGCCAAATATACAAAGAAAATGAATATATTTAGAAATATAGTTACAGAATTAAAGAAAACCAAGTGGCCTACATGGAAGCAGATCGGAATTTTGACCATATATACCCTAATTATATGTGGTATAATCACCCTGCTAATTCTTGGTTTAGACCTAGGACTCTACAAAATTAGAGACTGGTTTCTTAATGTTTAATTAAAGAAAGATGGCAAAGAAAGAAGAAACAAAAAAAGAGAATCCAAATGCAAAATGGTATGTTTTAAATATCAGAACTGGATATGAGAATAGTATTCAGAAGGAATTAAAACAGAGAATTGAAGCTACGGGTATGGAAGACAAGATTGTTGATATTTTGGTTCCAACTCAGAAGAAAATCTTTGTTAAAAAAGGTAAGCAGGATGTTAAAGAAGAGAAGATCTTTCCAGGATATGTATTAGTAAAGATGGAACTGGATAACAAAACATGGGATTTGGTTAAGAATACTGAGGGTGTAAGAGGTTTTGTAAAGACAGATAAATATCCGAAGCCATTACCTGAATCAGAAGTAAAAGCAATTACCAAGTTCATGGAAGTAGAGACTCCTTCATTCCAAACGTCATTTAGTGTTGGTGAAGCGGTCAAGGTTACAGAAGGCGCGTTTGCCGACTTCATCGGTAGTGTACAAAGTATAGATACTGCAAAAGGAAAGATAACAGTCCTCATTACTTTCCTTGGTAGAGAAGCACCTGTTGAGTTAGATCTTACACAGGTAAGCAAAATTTAGTTAAAAATATATTGATATGGCAAAAGAAGTAAAAAAGATAATTAAGATTACAATTCCAGCAGGTAGAGCAACCATGGCTCCCCCTATTGGTCCTACATTGGCACCATATGGTATTAATGCTGGAGATTTTTGTACTCAGTTCAATGAGAAAACTAAAGAAGACAATGGTATTTTGACTCCGGTAATCTTAACCATATATGAGGATAGAACATTCTCTTTTGAATTAAAGACTCCTCCAACGTCAGAGTTGATCAGAAGAGAGTTACATATCAATCTTGGTTCTGCTAGACCAAACTTAAACAAGGTTGGGAAGCTTACGAAGGAGCAGATTATGAAGATTGTAGAGATTAAGATGCCAGATCTAAATACATCTGATCCAGAGCAAGCAGCAAAGATAATTGCTGGTACTGCAAAGCAGATGGGCGTAGATGTTCAACTTTAATTACTAGATAGATAAATATATGAAAAGAGGAAAGAAATATATTAAAAGTACAAAGGGATTAGATAGAGAGATGACCTACGCTGTTGCGGAGGGTGTAAAAAAGGCTAAGAGCCTCTCCTACTCTAACTTCACGGGTACTTTAGAATTACATGTAGATATTAAGTTACCTAAGGACAGAGATGCTAAATCCATTAAGGGTGCAGTTTCTTTACCAAATTCTAATACTACTAAGGCTGTAAGAATTGCAGTATTTGCTACTCCAGACAAAGACGAGGCTGCAAAGGCTGCAGGTGCAGACTTGGTTGGGATGGAGCAATTGATGAAGGATGTTAAAGCAGGTAAGATTGAATTTGATGTTGCTATTGCAACTCCAGCAGTAATGCCTAAGATTGTTGTTTTAGGTAAAGAATTAGGTCCTAAGGGTCTTATGCCTAATCCTAAGAATGGTACAGTTACTGATGATGTAGAAAAAGCTGTATCTGAATACAAAAAGGGTAAGCAAACATTTGCTTGTGATGAGTCTGGTGTTATACATATGAATGTTGGTAAGTTAGATATGGAGGATGCTAAGTTGATTGAGAATATCAATGTAGCGGTTTCTGCTATCGAGGATGTTATGGGTAAGCCTATCGAGCAGATTCTTCAGAAGATGCATTTTGCTCCTACAATGGGTGCAAGTGTTAAGATCACCTACTCTAAGTAAGATCTATATACATTTTGAATTTGAAAGACCTCTGCAAAGGGGTCTTTTTTATTTATATACTTTTTTACTTCCAGAATGACCGCCCACATCTAAGAGGATGATAATCTGTGAATCTTGGACAATCCATATGATACGGATATCGCCAGTTACCCTAGAACTATATGCATCCTCCCCTTTTACAGAATTTACTTTATGAGTACGCAAGTGCCTATCAAATGGATTAATTTCTAATTCCCCCATTACAAGTATTATGTGTGCGTATAGATCCCTATCTTTTTTGTAAAAAAGATGGAGCTTTCTCTCAAAACCCCTTTGAGGAATTACCGTATATCTATTCAGCATCTTCTTCCTCCCATTCCTTTTCCCAGGTGTTAACCATTTCATCTACATTTTTATATGTTTTCAGCTTACCAGCTTTATAGTCCTTGATAGCCTGCTCCATCTCCTCTTCTAATTCGGGACTTAATGTTTCAATTTCATTCTCCTCTATCTCTTTTATCAATACATGCCTTACATATTCAGGTAGTGTTACTCCTGTATAGTTAGCTCTGTCTCTTAATTGATTTAAAAGAGTACCAGATACTCCCACTTGTAATCGATTTGTATAGTCTGCCATATATTTATACTCACATATTAGTAGCACAATACTACTACAATACTCATGGCTTTACAATATATATATTATGGGATAGAATATGGGCTGTCTTATTGCTCTTAAAACTAGAAAATTCATTCTTACAAAAAAAAGGACGGGAATTCTTTAATGAAAAACTTCATTGACTACCAAGGGGAGAAATACGAAATAATAGAAGACTACGGGGATCTAAAATCTCTCGTCAGTCCATCAGGAAAATTATTTCTGGTAATTCCAAAAAGGGGTATTTTGATTTCTGCTTCAAATGAAGAATCCGATTTCCATATTGCACGTGGGAATTTGTATCTTCACGGAGTTGCATTCAAAGCGGGAAGAAAAGAAAAGCGTGGGGACAACATCACAGCGACGAGGAATTGCACGACAACGCGATATAATAATTGCAGCGTAATGTTTTTCCTCGATGATGGCATGAAAGAAGTTCAAGAAATTTTGTGTCCTCAATTCGGATAAAAATCATCGAAATCAATTTCTAGTTTAAGAGACAACCAAAGACAGAGAGTGAGCTGGTGGTAGCTTAGTGAGCGTTCTAGAGGCCCATTAGGCTTTTATTTCTATAAACATCTGCCAGCTCTGCTTTCTCTCTTTACACAAGCTTCGTTATAGGATAGAATATTTAGGCAACAGGTCTACCGACCTATCGTTGCTCTTACCAATCTAGATTCCTCAAGGGAGTATTAAAATGTGTAATCTATGCGAAAGCGGTAAATTCTGCTCTACCTGTCCAAGAAATGACGAAGTCCCTGGAACGCTTTTCCAAGACGCCCCTATTAAAAGGGAAGCTTTCTCCTCAGACCCCAAAATCGTAGTTTTACCACGAAAGGTATTACCTCGAATCGAAGGGCAAATCTTCATCCTGGAAGAAAAGCGATTCCACATTATCTCCAATAAAGAAAAAGATAACCGTATCAAACTTTGCACAAAGGAGGGCATCATATTCTATTTGCGACGAGTAACAAAGGATGAAAACACATACTTGTCGTTGATAAAACAAGAACCAGCCTTCCCAAGAGGTACAAAAGTTAAGCACGGAAATGGAGACGAAATCCTCCAGATTATTCCCTCCCTTAAAGGGCGAAATCCTTCGTTGTTAACGGAAGATTTCGCTTGGTAATTTGAAAAATCGGTAGACTTGCAAACCCGGAGGGTGGATCATGAATGTATTTATTCAAAAAATTAAAAACTACGCGTAGTTTTTTGAATATTTCATAGATCCACCTCCCCGAGCAAGTCCTTGACCCTCCCCCATTCTACTGATATAATCCAATCCATATATTAACCTAAGAAACAAGGTATAGAAATAAATCCTTGTGAGGTAATAGTGAATTCAATTAAATAAATAATAATATGTCTAAAACTCGTGTTCAAAAGACAGAGTTACTAAATGAGTATAAAGAAATCCTTAAAAACAAGGGTGGATACCTCTTAGTCAATTCTGACAAAACAGATACAAAGACCACCACAGGTCTTAAAATCAAATTAAAAGGCGTGGGAGCTAACTATGAAGTACTTAAGAATAGTATCTTCAAAATAGCATTGCAGGAAACTGATCAACCCGTACAAGTACAAGACTTTGATGGTCCTACAGCAATAATCTTCTTTGATGAAGACCCTACAGCACCGGCAAAATTGGTAAAAGAGATGCAGAAAACAACTGAGCTCCTCGATGCAAGAAGCGGTGTATATGAAGGAGAATTTTTGACAGCAGAAAAGGTCATGCAATTAGCAGAGATACCATCGAGAGAGGTATTACTAAGCAAGTTGCTTGGCAGTATGACTGCTCCACTCTCTGGCTTTATGAATGCCGTCACTGGCAATGTCAGAGGTTTGACTGTGGTTCTAAAGGGCATTTCTGAAAAGAATGCTTAGTGAACATTATTTTAGTTATTTAATTTAATACATATCTACAAAATGGACGAAGCAAAAGTATTACCAGAGCTTTCAGAGAATGGAAAGAAAGTGATGGAAATTGTAGAAAAGATGACAGTTCTCGAACTTGCAGACTTGGTAAAAGTCATGGAAGACAAGTTTGGAGTAAGCGCAGCAGCTCCTGTAGCAGCAGTTGCAGTAGCAGCAGCTCCAGCAGAAGAGGTCGAAGAGAAATCAATGTTTAACATTGTTCTCAAAGATGCTGGTGCAAACAAGATCGGTGTCATCAAGGTAGTAAGAGAGATCACTGAACTTGGACTCAAAGAGGCTAAGGATATGGTAGATGCAGCTCCTCAGACCGTTAAAGAAGGTGTTAAGAAGGAAGATGCAGAAGCTATCAAAGCTAAGTTTGAGGAAGCAGGTGCTACTGTTGAATTACAGTAATATCTTTACTAATCAGATATACAAAGGAGCCATAGCAATATGGCTCTTTTTTTCTTATGCATGCCCCCATACCCCAGGCCCCGGTCAGACCTAGGACAGTCCTCATTCCTGTACAGATACAATTTTCGTTGGATTGACTGAGTTTGTGAGAGATTTCCCCTCGTTAAGTGCTATCACCATTGCGGTAAAATCACCCCTTCTTCAAATCCTCATAAGAAACTCCGGAAAAGCTTGTTCGTCTTAACAGACATAGGTTTTCAGGGGAAGCAGAGGTATGAGGTCTGACCTAGGTCAGACCTCATCGATTTACCTCATGGATTTTAAATATATTAACTGCCATCGACAAATATACCCTAAATTAAGTATAATCTATGCGTAAATCTGCCTTAATT
>CAZKXP010000012.1:12110-18146 GCA_964556955.1 uncultured Candidatus Saccharibacteria bacterium | reverse complement strand
ATGCGTAATGAATCTAAGACAAAAATAATTGCTACAATAGGCCCATCTTCTTGGGATCCGGAAGTATTATCCTCCATGTATCAAAATGGTATGCATATTGCTCGTATCAATGCATCGTTTGCAGATTTTCAAGAATTGGAAAGAGTAGCAAATGAGATAAGGCATATTTCACCGAGAATTGGTCTGATGTTAGATACACGAGGATACAAAATTCGTGTAGAAGGTTTGAACAACGAGATAATGATTAAAGACATCGTATCAATTCCAAATACCTTCAAAATCTCATACAAAGGATTACATGAGAAGGTATACCCGAATACTAAAATACTCTTAGATGATGGACATATACAGTTAGTTGTCAAAGAGGTAAAAGGAGAAGAAGTAATCTGTGATGTATTACAACCTGGAATATTAAAACCTGGAAAAACAGTCAATATCCCCAATGTAAACCTAGATTTCCCAGCAATCACAGAAAAGGACAAAACCGATATTTCGAATGCCGTCTCCTTAGGATTTGATTTTCTTTCTCTTTCCTTCATACGCAAGAAAGAAGATATTGATCTGATTCGGGAATTAATAGGAAATCACAATATAAAACTGATTGCAAAGATAGAGAATAAAGAAGGGGTAGAGAACTTTGATGAAATACTTGCACATGCTGATGGGATAATGATCGCTAGGGGGGACCTAGGATTAGAAACCCCATTCGAGAAGGTTCCTATACTACAAAAACAGATGATATATAAGTGTAGGAATGCTGGAAAACCCGTAATAGTAGCGACACAGATGTTACAGTCTATGAAAGAATCTCCTATACCTACAAGAGCGGAGGTTTCAGATGTTGCCAATGCCATCATGGATGGTACCGATGCATTGATGCTTTCTGAAGAGACCTCTATTGGCAAATATCCACAAGAGGCTGTAAAGATAATGCAAAAAATTGCAATTGAGACAGAATCTGTATTACAACAAAACCCAATACATGGTCATACTGACGCACCCATAGAGGTAGATGAACTTTGTAGAAATTTATGTGATATTTCTGAAAATGTAAAACTCAAAGCTATAGTTGTGATTTCGAATACTGGACAAACCGTACAGAGTTTAACTAGGCACAGACCCAATACCCCTGTATGGGTAGTTAGTAAAGCAATTGATCGAATAAGGCAAGATAGCATATTAAGCGGAGTAAGGGGGATATATTCTAACTCACTTCCAAGCGACAGAGATGAGTGTACTCAACATGCTGTAGATCTTGTTTATGCACAAGGGGAGTTGGATTTAAATGATAAAATTGCTATTATTAGCGGTAGTTCTATAAGACATAATCAAACAGATGCTATTTTAGAGATAGTTACTGTTAAGGATGTAATAAATAGATAGACACGGTGACGTAGCCAAGTTGGTTAAGGCCGCGGTCTGCAAAACCGCTATCATGGGTCCGAATCCCATCGTCACCTCCATTATTGAATAAAAAGACCTTTTAGATTAGAATAATCGTACATCTATTTAGCCGAGATGGCGGAATTGGCAGACGCGCGGGACTTAAAATCCCGTTCTAGAAATAGAGTGAGGGTTCGATTCCCTCTCCCGGCATATTATTACTCAGCTTCATCAAACTTATCAGGGTCTGCATTACCACACTTTGGACATACCATTGCACCCTTAAATATTCCCTCATATACATAACCACAGTTTAAACACTTCCATCTTCTCCATGAGCTATCTAATCCATGTGGAGGGGGTTCTTTTACTAAATATTCATCATTAGGTACAGGATTAATATGTTGGGTTACATCTGGCGTTTGTGGGGGGGTATTAGGTACAGGATTTGGATTGTTACTTACAGGAGGATTATTATTTAATATATCCACCATCTTTAATATATTTTAAAATTAAATTAAAAGTTTCTTCCTCATTTAAATTGGAAGAATCTATTACAATATCATTGTACTCCTCTGGCTTGTCATAATTAATACCATACAAAGATGAGTATCTCATCGAATCCATCTTATACCTATCTTTCAGATGTTTCCTTTCTTCTAAATATTTTGGAAAATGCTTTAAATCTATCTTAATACTATTCTTCATCAAAGTTCGTTGAGTACGTACATTCAATGATGCCGTGATCCATATCTTCACAGTACATGGATATTTTTTCTTAGTAGCTAATGCTGCAAAATTTTTGGATTCAATTAAGACATTCTTCTCCTTACTCTCATCCAATAACATGGCATCCACCTGCTTATCTAGCTTGATTAGAAGTTTTTCATTCTTTTTTGTATATGCGCTATCCATATCCTCAAACCCCGCTTTTCGCAACAAGGATCTAAAGATCTTACCGCCATATATACGCTTAAGAGAAAAATAATCCGCAAGCATCCTTGCAATTGTAGAAGCCCCACTACCACCAGGACCACCTACCACCAAAAGATATCCCAAACTTTTTGGCCTTTCCTTTTGATTCATATACTAATTATAGTATATTAATAGTCAGACTATGTCCAATCAAAATAATATTCAGAAAAGAAGACTTAAAAAGGTAATATCTGGGCACAAACCAGATACATTCATTCTAATATTTGTAGCTATGATGGCGATATTCGGAGCCATCATGATTTTTGATGCTAGTGTATATCAAGCAAATACAGTTTTCCACGATCAATTCTATTTTTTGAAATCTCAAATCGTCTGGCTGTTAGTAGGAGCTGTACCCGCACTAATTGTATATTTCTGGGATTACAGGAAAATGCTTAAATTAGCATTTCCTGCTCTTCTCATCACCATATTGCTCCTGGTAGCTGTTCTTATACTTGGAGAAGCCACAAATGGCTCCAAACGATGGTTTGCGATTGGTTCTTTACCACAAATACAACCCGCAGAGTTTGCGAAGTTAACATTAATAATGTATTTGGCACAATGGTTAGCAAAACGAGATTACAAATACAAAGACTTTAGTTCTGCAATTAGAGAGGGGTTCATAAAAAATTTGCTTGGATTCATAGCAATATTGGGAGTAGCTGCAGTATTAATTTTACTAGAGCCTGATTTGGGCACTACTATGGTTGTATGTATTACCTGCTTCATAATGTTTTTAATGGCAGGAGAAGATCGTATACATACCATTGCATCTTTCGCTGTACTCGGGCTATTAATCCCTGTTGCCGTAATTGCAGCCATTATTGAGCCCTATAGATTGCAAAGAGTTTCTACATTTTTAAGCTTACTTTTCACTGGTCAAGTGGCAGATCCACAAGGTACAGGGTACCAAATGCAACAGATATTGATTGGTATTGGTTCGGGAGGATTTTTCGGGACTGGATTTGGACAATCAAGGCAAAGATTTGGCTATCTAGTAGAAAACACCGCATTTACTGATTCAATATTTGCTGTTATTCTCGAAGAACTTGGTTTCTTAGGTGGAACTCTAATCATAGTGGCATGGTTAGGCTTCCTATGGAGAGGGTTAAAAATAGCTTTGGGTGCACCGGATAAACAAGGGAAACTGCTTGCGGCAGGTATCACGGTATGGCTCGTGATACAAACATTGTTAAATATTGCAGCCAATGTAGGGATAATACCTCTCACAGGTATGCCAATTCCATTAGTAAGCTATGGAGGATCAAGCACTATCGTATCCCTCATAGGAATTGGTATACTACTAAATATAAGTAAATACTCGAATACCACCCATGGACAAAAAAATATTACCTAAAAAAATAGTAATCACCGGAGGTGGTTCTGGAGGACATATATCTGCAGCACTTTCAATTATTTCCACCCTTAAGGATAATTATTCTTTGGATAGGAAGCATTTTGTATATATTGGGGGAGATTTAAGAATGGAAGGTGAGAAACCAGGGAACTCTCTTGAACAAGAGCTTATGAAAGATCTGGATTTTGAGAGAAAATATATTAGAGCGGGGAAATTACAAAGATCATTAAGTTTAAATACAATTAAACTTCTATTTAGGTCACTCCTCGGTATGGTAGATTCATACAAAATAATAAAATCTTTTAAACCCGATATAGTCATTTCAACAGGTGGGTATGTTACAGTCAGTGTATGTTTAATCGCCAAACTTTTTAAATCAAAAATATATCTACATGAACAAACCGCAACGGTTGGATTGACAAACAAGATAGTTGGCAAAATAGCTGATATCATATTCATTTCCTTCCCATCATCTTTCAAATATTTCAAGAAAGAAAAAACACTTTTGACTGGGAATTTAGTCAGACCTGAAATTTTTGAAACAAAAGGGCAGGGACAATTGGTTGAAAGTGTTAAAAAGATGGTATCAAATAGAGATAGATACCCAATCATATACATATCGGGTGGAGGATTGGGTTCACATTTGATAAATGAAACTGTTAAAGATTCTTTAAAATTACTTTTACAAAAATATCAGATTATTCTGCAAACAGGGGACAACAAGGTCTTCAATGATTACAGATCCCTTCTTAATACAAAGGAGAAGCTAGATGAAGATATGAGGCAAAGATTTCTTCCTGTGACATATATCCAAGCAAAGGATATGGGATACTTACTCCACAATATTGATCTATATATTGGACGTGCCGGAGCAAATACTGTGTATGAAATGGGAGTATTACAGATTCCATCGATATTTATCCCTATACCCTGGGTCACACATAATGAGCAGTACAAAAATGCCGAAGTTTTAGCAAATATTGGTCTTGCAGAGATTATACAGGAAGGAGAACTAACTTCTAATTGTTTACTGTTAAGGATCGAGAAATTCTTGGAAAAAGAGAAATCTATAGATGAAAAGCAGATGAAAGAAATTTTCCGCATAGATGCTAACAAAACTATATTGAATGAATTAAATCTAACTTAGGTATTCCCAATATGGCGGATCTAATTGTACATGGTGGTAAGAAACTTCAAGGCGAAATCACTCCCGCGGGAAACAAAAATTCAGCATTACCAATAATATGTGCAACATTACTTACAAATGAGACCATAACTATAAGAAATTTTCCCGATCTTACGGATGTAAACAAGCTAGTAGAATTGATGATTTCCCTAGGATCAAAAATAGAATGGAACAAAGAAACAAAGACATTAACTGTAAATAATTCAAATTTCAAAGGGTCTTTTGGAAAAGAAGGCTTCCCACTTGGAATGAGAGGCGCGATATTGTTACTAGGGCCACTTGTTAGCCGTATGAAAAATATCGAGGTAAAAGAAGAGATAGGAGGATGTTCTTTGGGGATTAGGGAGATCGATCCTCATCTTGAGGTACTTGAAGCACTTGGGGTAAAGATAAAACGCAATGGAAATTTGAAAATATCTGTTGAGAAGTTAACTGGTAACTTCCTCTGGCAAGACTACATGAGTGTAACAACAACAGAAAATTTCATAATGGCAGCCGTTAAAGCTGAAGGAGTATCAACAATGGTAAATGCTGCATCTGAGCCACATGTTCAAGACCTTTGCAATATGCTTGTTTCAATGGGTGCCAAGATTGAAGGTATAGGTTCGTGTAAGCTTACAATAACTGGGGTAAAAGAACTACATGGGACTGAATTCACAATTTCTTCTGATCACCATGAAATAACCACATTACTTGCACTAGGAGCAATGACAGGAGGGGAAATTCGAGTTAATAATGCCGAAGCTGAGCATTTTCCCTTGATTGTAAAATCTTTTAAGCGATTAGGTGTAGAAATAAACTACGATGGTGATATAGCAATTGTTGGAAGATCTCAAAAGTTAGAGGTCGAAGAACCATATACAAGTAACCTCTTACCAAAGATAGAAGCAGCACCTTGGCCATATTTCCCAGCAGATTTAATGCCTTTGATGGTTGCTCTTGCTGTAAAAGCAAAAGGATCAATAATGTTTTGGAACAAATTGTACGAAGGGGGGTTCTTCTGGATACCAGAGATGATTAAGTTTGGAGCAGAGATTGTTATGTGTGATCCTCATAGAATTATTGTATATGGAGGTAAGAATTTAAAACCTGCCAATGTTGACTCTCCCAATATCATACGGGCTACAGTAGCATT
>CAZKXP010000012.1:0-12100 GCA_964556955.1 uncultured Candidatus Saccharibacteria bacterium | reverse complement strand
TGATGATGCTAGCGTTAACAATAGATGGTGAAAGTATTATAAAAAATGCAGACACCATAAAAAGAGCACACCCTCATTTTGTTGAGAATCTTCAGAAATTAGGCGCAGAAATATCTTGGGGTAATTAAAACAACATTCCTTCAAAGATATATTTCAATAAATTCTGCTATCGGTTCGTGTTCACAAATACCCCCTCAATAGGGTAGATATATTTTTAAAACAATATATCTCAATATCCTAGAATATTATATTCCGACCTATAACTATATTTTCTTGACGCTTATCATAGTTAATGTTAAATTAGTGGCAAGAAGTGGTGAGAAGTGGTAAAATCCAAATATGTTAATAGGAGAGTACCACGGAAAACTTAGTAATAAGAAAAGGACATCACTTCCCAAAAAGTTCAGAAATGAACTAGGTGAGAACATAATACTCACCAAAGGCTACGAAGATGCCCTTATCCTAGTAAACCAGGATATGTGGCAAAAAATAGCCAAAGAGGTAATAGATGGCTCTTTTATAAATAAAAACATCCGTGATACAAGTAGATTCCTAGTAGGAAGTGCTACCGAAGTTCAAACAGATAAACAGGGGAGATTCATAATCCCACAAGCTCTGTTTGATCATGCACAACTAAAAGAAGATATCGTTTTCATAGGTTTAGTTAATTGGATCGAACTCTGGGAGAAATCCAAATGGGAAGAGAGACTCCAATACCTAAAACAACATGGAGAAGATATCGCACAAGAATTGACTAACATGACAGAAAAAAGTAATGGATAAAATACATGTACCAGTACTACTAAACGAAACAATTGATTCCTTAGATATAGACCCCCATGGATTCTATATCGACTGCACACTAGGAGACGGAGGACACAGTCAAGCTATTCTGAAGCAACTTTCCCCCGATGGATTACTACTAAGTATCGACCAAGACAGCTACGCTATTGAATTTGTCAAAGATTATTACATATCTCAAGAGAACTGGATTCTAAAACAATCAAACTTTAGAGATATCGACAAACTTGTAGTAGAAATAGGTAGAACTCCAAATGGTGTCCTAATGGATCTTGGACTCTCATCTAGGCAACTAGAAGAGTCTCACAACAGAGGTTTTAGCTATAAAGAAGAAGCTGAGCCACTAGACATGCGTATGAATACCAATCTTGGAGTCACAGCACTAGATATACTCACAGTATTAGATGAGAGACAACTTGCCAAGCTATTCTTGGAATACGGAGAAGAAAGATATTCAATGAAAATTGCCAAAGCTATTAAAAAAGAGCTTAACAATATCAAAACAGTTGGAGATCTTACAAGACTTATCTTTAAAGTCGTGCCGGCGAATAATTCTCTTAAGAACCCTTCCCGCAGGGTCTTTCAGGCTCTGCGGATCGTGGTAAACGATGAATTAGAAAGCCTCAAAGAGGCATTAGATAAATCTTATGAGCTCTTACAATCCGATGGAAGATTAGTAATAATAACCTTCCATTCCTTAGAAGATCGAATTGTTAAGAATTACTTTAGCGACAAGGCTAGAAGCGGGGAAGGTGAGTTGCTCTTCAAAAGTCCAATTGCCCCAACCGACGAAGAGTTAGAGCAAAATTCTCGCTCCGCTTCTGCTAAGTTGAGATGCTTGATAAAAAAATAAAATAACTACTGCCCAAAATGAAAACCTACAAAACAAGAAAAAGCCTTCCAGTAATAGTGCTAGGATCCTCAATGATCGCATTTGTACTTTCACAGTTAGTTATTAACGCAGTATTAAATCCACTTGGTACAGAATTACAAAGCTTAAACCGAGAAAAAAATTTCTTAGTGGAAGAAAACAGATTGATGGAAGAAAAGGTCGCAAAAACTAGTTCCATAACTGTAATCAAGAAATTGGCAGACAAGCAGCTAGATATTAGATCGCAAAGTGGCAAATCAATAATATATTTAGAACAATCTGCACTACTCGCAGAGAAGTAAAATGGCAAAGCTTAACCATTTGTATCATTCTCCAAAATCCAAGGGAAGAAAAAACACAGGTGGCAAATCACACAACAATATTTACATATTCGGCTATATAATATCTGTTGTAGCTTTTCTAATCCTTTTACAAATATTCAGATGGCAGATAGTAGATTCGGAAGAATTGAAAGCCCTTGCTAGTGGTCAATATCAATCAAGTGGGGTACAATCGGCAACACGAGGCAAGATCACTGCAGGAGATGGTACCGTACTAGCTGTGGATCAACCCGTTTGGGACATATATGCTACTTTAAGCACAAACGATACGGAAAGAAAGAAATTTTTTGACAGTAAAGATAAATTTGTTACAGAGGTAGCAAGTATTCTCGGGATAGAAAAATCTTTTGTCGAAGAGAAAATCACAGACGATTTTGTATATGCAAACCTTGCGAAAGGAGTATCAACAGATATTAAGAATGCACTTGCACAGGAAGAGATATTTGGAGAAGGCACAGCAGGATTTGGGTTGTACTTTGAAAGTCGAGAACAAAGATTGTATCCTAATGGTACACTCGCCGCGCATGTCCTTGGATTCATAGGACAAGACTCTCAGGGTGAAGACCTTGGGCAATATGGCATTCAAGGATATTATTTCGGAGACCTTACCGGAAGCGAAGGATATACATACGAAGAGAAAGATTCTGCCGGCAATGTAATACTCACCTCAGAATACGACCCAATACTCCCAAGAGAGGGCAAAGATTTTGTCTTAACAATTGATCCCAATTTACAAACTAAAGCAGAAGAACAGCTTGAGAAAGGTGTTAAAGATACAAGATCGAAAAGTGGTTCCGTGATAATAATGGATCCTTCAACTGGAGCGATATTGGCAATGGCCAACTATCCCACATACTATCCTGCAGAATACTGGAGAACTTCAGAACCATGGATATTGAAAAATAGGGCAGTCGCAGATGTCTATGAATATGGTTCTGTTCAAAAACCAATTACACTCGCAATCGCATTGGATACCGGTGCCATAGATGAAGATTACACCTGCGATGATTCCAATGGTAAATTAGATCTGTATGCAGAAACCGGATATCAAGATCTAAAAGGTAGATACATATATACCTGGAACAAAAAGGCAGGAGGGCTTCTGGATATTTCAGGAATCTTTGCCAAATCCAACAATCCATGTGCAGGAAAAGCTGGACTGACTGTAGACTTACCTGAATTCTACTCGTACCTAGAAGCTTTTGGAATTGGGCAATTCATAGGGATAGGGTTGCAGGATGAAAGTACCAGTTACCTCAAACCGCTTGAACAGTGGACAAAGTTAGACCAGATAACTGCATCATACGGACAAAGTATCTCTGCAACTCCATTGCAGGTAATTTCCGCATTCAGTACACTCGCAAACGATGGAACAAGAATGAGACCATACATTATCTCTCAAATACAAGATCAGAAGGAAACCATCAATATCCAACCACAAGCCATATCACAACCGATATCAAAAGAAACTGCGGAGATAATCAGCAAAGATTTAGGGCAAGCAGTGCTCGACAATGCACTCGGAGGACTAGCCAAGGATCTCTTGAGCTACAAGATCGCGGCCAAAACAGGAACCGCACAGATTGCTAAAAAAGATGGTACTGGTTATGAGGATGATATCAGTAATGCTACAGTAATAGGGTATGCCCCATATGATGATCCTAAGTTTGTCATGCTGGTCAAATTGGAAGAACCACAGGTCAGCTCATACGCATCATATACCTCTGTACCGGTATGGAGAGATATATTCTTCGCGATAAAGGATGATCTGGAAATACAGGAAGCAAATTGAGATAATAGATAACTTAGTTAAAACAAAATACAATGTTAGAAACACTCAAAACTTCTCTAAACTACCTATTCTTGGCTGTAGCCTGTTCAGCAATATTTGCACCTATTATGATTGGAATACTTTACAAATTTAATCAGGTAAGTGGACTTAAAAAATCAAAAATTGGAGCAAATGAGAAGGAAGATAACTCACTATTTTTAAGAATAATGAGAACCTCTGAGACCAATGGAACACCCAATATGGGTGGGATATTGATATGGATAGTAGTACCAATAATAATTGCTCTTACAGTACCTCTTACACCAGTTATAAAAGTTTTCTTACTTGGCTTTGTACTCTATGGTCTCTGGGGTTTTGTCGATGTTGTGATATTTACAAATGGTTTTAAAAACAATGAGAAGATGAAAGCCTTCCAGGAGCGATTTGAATGGAGATTAGGAAAGCTAGGCTTTGCTACACTAATGAATATCGGCATTATGTTCCTTCTGTACCACACAGGAGAATTCTCTACACTCTCTTTTTTCAACATAGCTACTATTTCCATAACGCCATTGATATTGATAGCATTAGGCTTCTTGAGCCAACTTGCAATATATTCAGCCGAACTTACTGATGGGCTAGATGGATTGATGATGGGAATATTCACAATCATAAATTTCTCTATGATATTGCTGTTGATCATACAACAACAGATCGAATTTGTGCCTGTACTTTGTATAATCCTTGGCGTACAAATTATTGATCTCTACTTTAATATCCCGCCAGCAAGATTCTGGAACGGAGGCCCTGGCGCTATGCCTTTGGGTTTTGCAATCTTCTTCATAGGTATAATCACAGATAATCTCATACCATATCTTGCAATGTCTGCAATGACCTGGATAATTATGGCTTCAAGTGCTATTCAGATATTAAGTATGAAATTCTTTAAGAAAAGAGTCTTCATAATTGCTCCAATACATCATCACTTCCAAGCAAAAGGATGGCCACAATACAAAGTTACAATGAGGTTCTGGCTATTCACATTCGTATTCTGTATCGTTGGAATATACTTAGGGTTGCTGTAGCTCCCTACATGTAACATTCCCAGTATTACATAGACAAACAGAAGTCCCATCTTTAAAAACATCCTGATCTGCATGTAATACACTCTTGTATATACATGCCCCCATACTCAAAAATTCACCGGATTCGGATTCATAATATATCTGGAAATCCTCATCAAATGATATACCCGGATCTGTTACCTCAAATGTATTAGAGATCTTACATGGCAAGAAATATTTACTAGTATCTGCACTTGTCATAATTGTTAGCCTCATCGCATTAGAAGATAGTTGATAAAAACCGGATTGAGCTGAGACTTCTTCATCTTCAGAGCAAAGGGTATTTCTCTCAAACGAGACCTTGAGCATTCCATTAATATATGAGGCATCTAAGGGGAGAATAGTGTTACTTACAGAAGACTCTTCATCTATCATATTAATATAGCTATACGAAAACTTCAGGTTCGAAGAAGAATAACCTGTATATACCACACCTTCTGTATCATCACCACATTTTATGGACCCATCAGGATTGCATACACATTCCTGTTCACCATTAAAATTTGGTACATTTTCGCCACTCTTGTACATACCTTCACCATAGGCACAAGAGTTGAATGACAATTTTTGACGTATTGAGACAAAAAGACCTGCCCCAGATACAATTACTAAGAAAATGGTAATTAATATTAACCAGTTTCTCTGTTTGACCTTGCCCATAATCGGATCATATTCTACCACATTACAAGCCAACTGTTACAGATTTAAGGGCTTGTAGTATTCTGATGGCCAAATTATGCTAAAATTCCCATATGCACGACTCACACATACATTTAAACCTAAGCCCATTAGACAGAAATTTGGAAGAGGTAATTTCCAATTTTAAAAAAATGGGGGGAAAACATATCCTTACGCAGACTACAGACAATATGGATATTGATATTACATTTGCATTAGCCTCCAAATATCCAGATGTAATAGATGTCGCCATGGGATTACATCCTACAATCTTCGAAGAGATTACAATACAAAAGGGTATCAAGGAGAATATATATGAATATTGTCAGAAATATATACAAACATGGGAGAAACTTTTTGAAAAGAATAGACAGAATGTAAAAGCTATTGGAGAGACAGGACTAGATTACTACCAATTTAACATACCTCAGAATATTCCAAAAGAGATCATAGAACAGTTAAAAGAGATACAGAAGATATCATTCAGTAAGCATATACTTTTAGCAATTAAATACGATTTACCAATGAGTATTCATGCTAGAGATATACAAGGGGAAAGCCAAACTGCAGAAGATGTCTTGAGATTGATAGCACAAGAGGGTAGAGGACAGGTTAGGGGATGTTTCCATAGCTATACAGGAGATATAAAGTATGTGCAAGATATTCTTGATCTTGGTTTTTATGTTGGATTCAATGCCATAATTACATACAAAAGCGGAGAGAATGTGAGAGAGATATTGGAAGAGGTCCCACCAGAAAGAATATTGTTCGAAACAGACGGACCATTCCTACCACCACAATCAGTAAGGAAGAACAACCATATTAAAGAAAAATTTGGACAACCTAGTGATGTTAGAGAAATTATGGAGGTAGCAGCTAAGATAAAAAATGTATCAGTGGAGCAATTGGAAGAGATAACAGACGAAAACTATCAAAAACTATTTCTTTAATCCTTCTTGTTCTCAAGCATAACAACATACTCCCCATGTGGGTTATTCTCGAAATCATTCACATCTATACTTTCTCTTACAGTATCAATATCCCCAAAGAAATACTGCTCTCGCATTTTTGAGATATCCCTTGCTACATTCACAGTACAATTACCGAATATCTTCTTTAGTAATTCAAGTAACTTCAACAACCTATTGGGAGATTCATAAAATACCAATGTAGAATCAAGTTCCTTGTATTGAGACAATAGTTTCTCTCTTCTAACATCAGATTTGGGTAAAAAACCAAAAAATGTAAACCTATCTGTAGCTAAACCACTAGTAGATAATGCTGAAGTCAAAGCACTAGCACCAGGTATGGCAAATACCTCATATCCATTCTCTCGTAGTACCCTTACCAACCTATACCCAGGATCAGATATTAATGGAGTACCACAATCAGAAACAAGTGCCAAATCCAAACCCAGATCAAGCTTCTCTAAGATCTTCTCCATCATTCTGTCATGGTTCTGATCTCTGTAAGAAACACACTGCGTCTGGATATCATATCTTTGAAGTAGTTTAGATGTCTCTCTAGTATCTTCTGCAAGGATAAATGCTACATTCTTTAGCGTTTCTACAGCCCTAAATGTCATATCATTTAGATTCCCAATTGGCGTTGCTACTACATACAGTTTACCTTTGTTCATTTCTGCAATATCTCCCTTACTTTATCTATCCCCATTATACCATTCTTAAGTATCGCCTCCGGAGCACCATTATTTGAAAATGTTTTTGTAGATACCGCATCCTCTACTAAAAATTTCCCTATCCTTGTTCTTCTAAGTTCAACCGCAGTAGCATATGTACCAACTTCCTCACCAAGATCATTTACCAATGTCCTGATGTATGTTCCTGTAGAACATTTAATTTTGAATGTAACAAATGGCCAATTGTAATCTACTGTCTCAAAAGAATATATCGATATGCCCTTAGGCTTTAATTCTACCTCTTTGCCTTCCCGAGCAAGATCATATGCCTTTTGGCCATTAATCTTCTTTGCAGAATACTGAGGGGGAAGTTGAGATATATTCCCAAGGAAATATTTAGAAATATTCTCTTTTAATTCTTCCTCTGATATTTGAGGAAGAGTAGGGATAGTTTTCATTTTCTCTCCTGTACAATCCTGTGTATCTGTAGCATATCCAAATTCGGCTTTTACAATATATTCTTTGTCTAAGCCATGGATAGTGTTCATTAGCTTAGTCGCTTTACCCAGTAAAATTACTAGAAGCCCAGTAGCAAAAGGATCTAGTGTACCTGCATGACCAATCTTTTGTCCTTTAGGTAATATTCTTTTTAACATCCTAATAGCTGTGTATGAGGTGATTTCTTCCTCCTTGTCTATTAGTAAAATTCCGTCTATCATGTACATATATATTAATTTACATTGATAATGATATCACAATGTTAAACGGTATTACCCTAGGTATAATCATAACTTTGGTTTTACTATTCCTCTGTATCATACTTTCAATACTTGTTACAGCCATAATTGGACCATTGTCTAAAACTCCAAATGATGTATTGGATGAGATAGCAGATCTGATCGATGTAAAAAAGAAGGATACATTCTTAGATTTGGGTAGTGGTGATGGAAGATTAGTATTTAAGGTATATGAGAGATACAAGTGCAAGTGTTTTGGATATGATATTTCTCCTCTTTTAGTAATATTTTCTAATTTGATGAGGGATATTAAATTTCCTTTTGTTAAGGATATTGTTTTTGAGATACAGAATATTTACAAGGTTGATATTTCTAAGGCTAACAAGATATATTGTTTTTTGGATGAGAATAGTTTGAGAATATTAAGGCCTAGGTTAGAGAAATTCGTTAAGGATGGGGGAGTAGTATATTCATATGAGAATGGTATTAAGGATATGAAGGGAGAGAAGAAGGTAGTGTTAAGGAATAAAAAGGGGTTATATATTTACAGTAAGTAAATATTTTTCAAATTTGTAATGATACTAGATCAACCGGGAGGGGCCATAAATAAATTATCGCCCCTCTGGGACTGCTGAAAAAAGGTGATCTAGACGAATTCCGTCAATAAGAACAAAGCAAACAGCCATGGAATACAACTTACAATAGAGGGAAGAATTGCCGTAAAAGATTTTTTACTCGCAAAGAATTCTGAGAACTCTGCGATGGATGCAACAATAAACAGAATTGTTGTAATCAAATAGAAATTTCCCCAAGTACCACTGGTTGTACAATAGAAAAACCAAAGAAGTACAAGAGCATAGATTCCTGCAGAGATTAAACTTAGGGAAGGGAATTTATCACCTTTCTTAAATTTTCCAATCTGAAACAGGTTCACTCCCAACAGGACAATCATTAGTCCTATGTATAACATTCCTTGCAATTGGCTAAACATTTCTACTCTCCTTATTCAATATATTTCCCCAGAAGGGGTTGATAGACTAGTCTTGCTTTACAACATAATTTCCACCTAAGTGAAAATCATATGTATAAAGCAAGCTAACAAGGAGATACCTAGATCCTTTTAAAGAGCAGTATGTATTAAGATATAAATCTTGAATACGATATATATTATACTATAGGACTGTATATTTATCAATCTTCCCCTAAACACGATATAATACACATATGCCAATATATGAACCCTTAGCATCAAAATACAGGCCTAAAACCCTAGAAGACCTCATAGGACAAGAACATCTAACAGGAGAAAACGGACCCATTAGAAAGTTCTTAGAATCAGGGAAAATCCCCTCAATGATATTCTGGGGACCACCAGGGACAGGAAAAACTACACTAGCATACATAATCTCACTAAACCTCTTCTATGACTTTCATAAACTCCAAGCAGTATCTGCAGGAAAAGACCAATTAAGAAAAATCATCAAAGTAGCATTAAACAACCAGCAATACGGGAAGAAAACAATCCTTTTCTTAGATGAAATCCACCGATGGAACAAAGCCCAACAAGATGCATTACTACCATATGTAGAGAAAGGAATCATAATACTCATAGGGGCAACTACAGAAAATCCATCATTTACAGTAAATAGTGCATTACTCTCTAGAACCAAAGTATTTGTATTCAAACAACCAACAGAAGAATCCATATCTGCATTAATCAAGAAAATAGCTAAGAAAGAATACCCTAAAATATCCATTGGTAAAAAGGAATTAGAGATAATGGGAAATCTCTCTAATGGAGATATACGATCAGCATTAAATATCCTTGAAATGGCTACCACATTAGCTACATCTGAACAAAAGAAAGATGAAAAAGCAAAAGTAACTACCGAACTTCTGATGTCTGCTATACAAAAACCTATTTACTATGACAAAACAGGAGAAGAACATTACAACATAATATCAGCTATACACAAATCCATGAGATCATCTAATCCAGATGCAGCATGTTACTGGGTAGGAAGAATGCTAAGTGGGGGAGAGGATCCATTGTACATAGCTAGAAGATTACTAAGATTCTCAAGTGAGGATGTAGGTAATGCAGATCCTAATGCATTGATATTAGCAAATAGTGTATATGAGGGATGTCAGAAGCTAGGTATGCCAGAATGCGAGGTGTTGTTAATACAACTCGCCATATACCTCTCTAAGGCTCCTAAAGACAATACCGCTTACAAAACAGAATTAGAGGTAAAGAAGGATATTGAACAATATGGGAATCTTCCTGTGCCTTTAAACATACGTAATGCAGAAACAAAATTAATGAAAGATATTGGATATGGTAAGGGATATGAATATGATCATGATTTAGGAAATAAGAAATCGGATCAACAATGTATGCCGGATAGGTTGAAGAACAAGAAATATCTTTAAAGAATTTTGTAGTTGCTTCTCCTCGGATTACGAAGAGTACTAAGAAGAATATCTTTTACACGAAGGAATAACTCGGAAGTACTGGTCGTCATTGGAATCTCATCATACGCATCCATTGTTTTGTTCTTGAAAAACAGTACCGCGTTATTAGCAGAACCATACAAGAGCTTCAAAGACAATCTCCAACCACCCTCCTCAGAAAAACAGTTAAGAATTAGATCCTCTCGTCTCTCTTGGTTCATTACATTGCCAGATCGAAAAACCCCAGCAGACAACACTAATGGTGCAGAAGAGTCAAAAGAATATATTTCTGACATTTCTGTTAGAAAGGCATCTAATTCCCCTCTATCATTCAAGAGAGAATCCACGTTGCTACTGTCATACCCAGATTCTGGTTCAATCATAACAAAACTATTTCCAGGAAGATTCTTCACGATATCCTTTAGAGCTGTTATCTCACCCTGTTCTTGATTTAAAATATTTTCTTGATCCATGGCCTATAATTATATCCTCTTTCCCTTGTCCTTACAATGGTTTACATATATAATTATCCCGTTATGCCAGAGATAAAAACAGATACAAAAATCATCCAAAGAATACTAGAAAAAGGAGTAGAACAGATTCTCCCATCCAAAGACGCATTAAAAGAAAAATTACTCTCTGGAAAAAGACTAAACATATACCAAGGCTTTGACCCTACAGCAGAAACACTACACATAGGACATAGCGTAGGAATGAGGAAGTTGGAGGATTTTAGAAAATTAGGACACCATGTCATATTCCTCATAGGAGATTTTACTGCAAGAATAGGGGATCCTACTGACAAAACAGCCACAAGAAAGATGCTTACCAAAGAAGAGATAGAAAACAATATGAAGAAGTATATTGAGCAAGCATCCCATATCATAGATATTAAAAACAAAGAAAATCCTGTAGATATAATGTACAACGGGACATGGCATGAGAAATTGAATTTTGGAGATATCATAAATCTTGCATCGGAATTTACGGTACAACAGATGCTTAAACGGGATATGTTCCAAAAGCGATTGGAAGCTAACAAACCCATTCACCTAAACGAATTCTTGTATCCATTGATGCAAGGATATGACTCAGTAATGATGGATATTGATATTGAAGTAGGAGGCAATGATCAACTCTTTAATATGTTGGCAGGTAGGGATATGGTTTTAAATCATTTAGATAAAGAAAAGATCGTCCTGGCAGGGAAATTACTGGCAGACCCCAACGGAGACAAGATGGGGAAGACCACCGGAAACATGATCCGAATGGATGATACTCCAGAAGATATATATGGCAAGGTCATGGCGTTCACAGATGGAATGATACTAATTGGATTTGAAATCCTTACAATAGCTACATTAGAGGAACTAGATGAGTACAAGAAGAGATTAGATTCAGGAGAGAACCCAATTACTCTAAAGAAAGAGTTGGCTTTAAGAGTTACAGAAGAAATTACCTCACATGAGGAAGCTCAAAAAGCACAAAAATACTTTGAAGAGGTATATCAGAACAAAGAAGATAGCGAAGATATTAAAGAGAAGGTTTTGGACAAAGATGTATATACCATTACAGACCTTTTGGTTTCTGTCGAATTTGCAGGAAGTAAATCCATTGCAAGAAGACTTGTAGAACAGGGAGCCGTAAAGATTAACAATGAAAAGGTCACTGACTGGGCAGATTC
>CAZKXP010000011.1:0-19349 GCA_964556955.1 uncultured Candidatus Saccharibacteria bacterium | reverse complement strand
TATCAGTCCCTCTCTCCTCCCTAGCTCTCTGGTTACCACCAAATCCAAAATCAAACCCACTGTTCCCACCTCCAAAGAAAGAACTAAAAATATCTCCCATATCAAAAGGAGTACCACCATTAAAACCACTAAAATCAGAATATCCACCACTACCAGGATTAAAACCAGCAGTACCAGCATGACCATACTGATCATATGCAGATCTCTTAGACTCATCAGACAAAATCTCATAAGCCTCTTGCACCTCCTTGAACTTTTCTTCAGCACCATCTTCTTTATTTACATCAGGATGATATTTCTTAACAAGCTTTCTGTAAGCCTTTTTAAGTTGATCTTGTGTAGCTTTTTTCTCTACTCCTAATACTTCATAGTAATCTCTTTTTTCCATAGCTCATCATTTTAGCAAACGTCTTTTTAATTTGCTAGTACATACATCAATTTATACCTCAGAATTAATCTCTATGATATACTTTTTATTATGAGAACACTTATAACAATACATGCACTTGCGGAGTACAATGGAAAGTACCTCGTACTAAAAAGATCAGATCACAGATCAAATCCAGGATATTGGAATTGTGTAACAGGGCATGTAAAAGAGAATGAGACTGCCGAAGAAGCTGCTATAAGAGAATTAAAAGAAGAGACAAATCTCGACGGAGATATTGTAAAAACTGCAAATCCTTTAATTCATAATACAAAAGATCAGAGATGGATTATCCTCGCCTATATGATTAAAGTCTCTGATATAACTCAAATCAAAATTGACGAAAACGAATCACAAGATCATCGATGGATTGAGTTAAATGACGAATTAGTAAACAAATATGTGGGATTAAAAGAAACACTAAGGATCCTAGGTCTCTTGTAATTAGTTCAAAAATTTCTTCATGTTTTCAAAGAATCCCATTAAATAACCAAATCTGGTAATATATCACTATGGAAAATCCCCAATGGAACATACAAACCGAAGATCAGAAAAAAATAAAAAGAACAAGAATATGGATATCAGCAATATTTGCAGGCATAGGAGTAATCATCATAGCAAGCCAAGTAGTACCCCTAACCAAATCATACATCGATGGATTGGTAGAACAGATAAGGGCAGATTCCAAAGTAGAACCAGTACCAGAATCATACAAAACATATATCGAATCACAACTCGCCTACTACGATCCAGGCAAGAGTTACTTTGCCAACCTCACTTCTCAGTTAACTGTTTTAGGAGTATCCACAGAGTACTACGATGTGACTACACAAACACAAAAGCCAATAGTTGTGGACAAAGACTACACAACAGCAATGCAAATAGATATACCAAGTATTGGAATTGAAAATATAAAAATAACACCAAACGTAGATAGCTACGATGAAGCAAATTACAACAAATACCTTAAAGAAGGATTAGCACATTTTAGAGGCACACCATTACCTGGAGACGGAGGCAACTCCTTCATATATGGTCACAGTGCAGTAGAATCCTTCTTTAGTAATCACCAGAATCTACCAGAGACAATCTTCTCAAGATTGGGTAATATAGATGTGGGAGAAGAAGTAGATGTAAGTAAGGATGAAAAAGTATTAAAGTATATCGTCAGAAGTAAAAAGATAGTCTCTCCCGATGACTTTTCCATACTAGAATCACAAAATGGGAAAGAAACCATAACCATGATGACATGTTGGCCACTTGGTATTGGTACTAAGAGATTAGTGGTAGTAGCTGAAAGAAAAATTTAAAATATTAAAAAAGAAAAATGACATTAGATCCCAAAAAGAAGAAATTCCTACTAATCGGTAGCATAGCATTGGTAATAATGGTGATTGTTGCCGTTGTATTGCTTCTGGTAAATGCAAACTCGTCAAACAAAGACGAAGATGAGCTAGGAACTGCAGAGTTAGTATACTGGGGGCTGTGGGAGCCATCATCCGTAATGCAACCTCTCATCGATGAGTATGAAACCATGCATACGGGTATTACTATACTTTACTCACAACAAACCTTCACAAACTACGAAAGTCGTCTATACACTAGACTACAACAAGCCTCCACCTCTTCAGAACCTGCGCCTGATATATTCAGAATCCATAATACTTGGACACCCAAGTATTACAAATACCTCTACCCACTTCCTACAACCATAATGACAGCACAAAAATACGCTGAAACCTTCTATCCTACCGCCGTTTCTGATTTTACTGCAAAAGATGGGTATATATATGCTATGCCATTAGAAATTGATGGTTTAGTAGTATATTACAACAAACAGCTCTTGGAAGAAGCCAATGTAACTACACCACCTTCCGATTGGGACTCCTTCATAGAATTAGCACAAGAACTAACACAAAAAACCTCTGCAGGTAAAATTACCCAATCAGGATTAGCTATCGGCACCTCATCAAATGTCACACATTCTGCAGATATACTCTCACTCTTAATACTCCAGCAAGGCCTCTCAATTATCGATGAGACTAAAACTACTGTCACCTTAAACACAACCAAGATAGCAAGTGTAGTAGATACGTATACAAATTTCGCTACAGGAGAGGAAGCGATATGGGATTCAAGCCTAGGATCAGATATCAATATGTTTTCTCAAGGTAAGCTCGCGATGATGATTGCCCCTAGCTGGGTAGCATTTGATATCTTACAATCCGCACCAACCATAGAGTTTGGGATGGCAAAATTACCACAATTAGCAGCCAATGAAGAACCAATATATTACTCCACATACTGGGGAGAGGCTGTAAGTAAGAATTGTAGCAATCCTAAAGCTGCTTGGGATTTCATAAACTTCTTGGCACAAAAAGAACAACAAAAAAAGTTCTTTTCTAATGCAGCTCAAATAAGAGCATTTGGAGAACCATATTCACTTGTCGAACTTAATACAGAGCTTAGTGAAAATTCATATCTAACTGCAATTGCAGAATCAGCCCCTAATATGCAATCCTGGGCAATGGGGGATGAATCATTTGTAAAGGCCACTCTCAAAGAGATGATTACAAGCATAGTAGAAGATGGAACCAGTACACAAACCGCACTTAAAAATGCTCAAGAGGAGATTAACTCACAGCTTGCGGAAACTAATAAATAACCGCTATTATATACTGAATGAAATTACGAAAAGCCCCAAGAAAATCCAAATCTCTTTTGACAATATATCTTTCCTTTTTTCTGCTACTATCAATTCCAATTGTAACTTGGGGAGTCATAAATGGATCATTTGATCTTAGAAACTTTGCATTTGAAGATTTAATTGTTAGCGAAGAAAACCCTTGTGTAATATCACTTCCAAACGTTAACCCATATACTCTTGCAGTAGGAAGAGATATTACAGTTCAAGTAGACGCACAGTTGGAAGACTCCGGAATTGCAGAATTAATCATAACCGATTCCAGAGGCAATACGATTCACCGAGAGGAGTACAAAGATGCTCCCATTACACTAGCTACCAGTTTTAAATTCACTCCCATGGTATCAGGTATGGTAGATATGTTGGGATTAATTAAGAAGGTTGGCGGTGGTAGTGTCGCATGTAAAATCAGTAGCGCATATGATGTATTGGGCCTCAAGGCCTTGGCCAACAACACTGCCCCAGAATTTACCTCTGTACCCGCCGGCTCTAAACCATCTCAAGATATTACAACAGGAACGACATATGAGTATGTCTTGAAAGCCACAGATATAGATGGAGATAGGATTAACTACTCCTACTCATTTACGGAGAGTAACACATGGCTCAAACCTTCCGTTATCGAGGATGGATCTAGAGGAAGTTTAACCATTAAATTCCAAGGTTCAACAAGTACACCTGGGAGCTACCTTGCCAACATATTCATACACGATGGATACAGCAAACACCTAGATTCACAGGCGTGGGTCATAAGTGTGAGCCCAGAAACTAATGACATACCTGTAGTAAGAATCGTCAATCCTTACACAACAACAACAGTAGATCAAGGATCCCCTATCAGTACTTCTTGGACCGCAACAGATCTCAATGAGATATCAAAATATTCTCTCTTCTTAGCAGAGAATCCAGCAGATGAAGATAGTTGGATTCCAATTAACACAAATATCTCCTCCAAAACAAATTCCTACCTCATAGATACATCAAATATATCTGCAGGTAATTACAAGATCATTGTAAGAGCGACAGACAATCAAAGCCCTGCACTCACAGGTGCCGCCATCTCCACCACAGTCACAATCACAGGTACAACAGATACAGAAAAAGAAGATGATGTTGTAGTCATTGCCCAACCACAAGTCACCAATATGACTCCTACTACATCCGACACCATCTACAACAAACAGGTAATCATCAAGGCGACATTAATAGCAGGTACCGATGCAGATATAGTAAGTAACTCCCTTGTTGTAAAGCTCGATGACAAAGACATTACCGAGAAGGTAAGCATTAACAAGATATCAGATATGGAACACACAGTAATCTACCAGACAGAAGAGGACCTTTCCGTAGGAGTACATAAAGTAGATACGTACTTTGAAGATTCTAATGGAAACGATATTGAAAAGTCTTGGACATTTACAATATTAGAAGACACTGAGACCGTTGCGGAAGGCTATGTAAAACTTTTTGGATACCAAGTCAGCCAAAGAACCCTCATAATTATCGGAGTTGGTATTCTGGTCGTCATTGTAGCAATAGTAGCCCCAATAATCATCTTCTCAGTATGGAAAGAGGAACAAAAGAAAAAAAATGAAGAGCCAGAGAATAATGGATATATACCAAATCTACCTGCGGAACCTATGCCTACACCAACTGTCAGTATCAATGATGTTAGAAATCTCGTAGACACAGAACCTGAGGAGAAACAACAAGAAAAACCCGTAGAAGATGTATGGAATAACTATGCCGCCCCAGCACCAGTAGAAGCACGAGCAGAGGCAGTTGTAGTTGCAGCACCAGAGCCTCCTGTTGAAGAACCAGAACCGGTAGAAGTAACTTCCCCAACGCCAGTAATTGAGCCAGAAGTAGTACAATCAATAAAGGAAGAAACTCCTGAACCAGTTCAAACGGAAGAACCATCTATGCCTACTCCACCAGAACCAGATCTTTCTACAGATCTCGCAGCAGACGATGACCTAATGTCCATATATGAACAGATACAACAGACCCAACAAGAACCAGAAGAGAAGCAAGAATAGCTAATAATCAACGAAATTGATATAATCTGGACTATGAAAAAACTCACCTACAAAGAAATTAGAGATAAATACATAGATTTTTTTAAAAGAAACGGACACACAGAAATACCAAGTGCCCCTTTAGTACCCGAAAATGACCCATCCGTATTGTTTGTAAATGCAGGTATGTTTCCATTGGTACCATTTCTACAAGGAGAAAAACATCCCGATGGTACAAAACTGGTAAATTCCCAAAGATGCGTAAGGACAGGAGATATAGAGGAGGTGGGAGATACATACCACTACACGACATTTGAGATGTTGGGCAACTGGTCTCTCAACGACTACTTTAAAGAAGAAGCACTTTCAATGACATTGAAATTTTTCGTAGAGGAATTAGGATTTGATATTAACAAAATATATGCAACAGTATTCGAGGGTAATGCTTCTGCACCAAAAGATACCACATCCATAGAGATATGGAAAAAACTCTTCCAGTCTTACGGAATTAAAGCAGAGGTAGGAGAAAGAATTTTGGAGAAAGGAAAGGCAGATAACTGGTGGGAATTACCAACCGGAGGACCATGTGGACCAGATTCTGAGATTTTCTACGAGGTAAACGGCCAACTAGTTGAGATAGGAAACAATGTTTTCATGGAATATCTCAAACTTGGAGATGAATACAGATCACTTGGAAGACACAATGTAGATTTCGGTGGAGGCTTAGATCGCTTAACTGCAATATGCCAAGAAGTAAATGGTGTATACGAAACAGATATTTACAAACCAATATTCGAAAAAGTTAAAAAACTTTCTCAAAATAATATCTTAGAATCACAAAGAATAATCACAGACCACCTCAAAGCAGCTACATGGATCATCATGGATGGCGTACTACCAGGAAAAACCGAACAAGGATACATACTACGAAGATTAATCCGAAGAGCAGTAAGACACGGAAGAAAACTCGGCATACAAGGGCTGTTTACCCGAGAGGTTGGAGACATCGCCATTACACAGTTTTCACAAATATATGAAAAATTAAACACTGAGAGAGAAGATATTTTGAGTATCCTCGAGGAAGAAGAAAAGAAATTTACAAAAACACTCGAAAGAGGCTTAAGGGAACTCGACAGATTGATCATAGATGGGACAGACCTAGCTACAAAGACATTTAAACTTTACGAAACATATGGTTTCCCCATAGAGTTAACCATAGAGGAATTAAGAAACAGAAACATCAACTTTAACGAAGCCATTCTCTTGGAAGGTTTTAATGACCAACAAGCTAAACATCAAGAGATGTCTCGAACAGCATCTGCAGGACTATTCAAAGGTGGACTTGCAGATACCTCAGAGATATCAACAAAATACCACACTACCACACACCTACTTCTAGCAACGCTTCGCAAAATACTTGGAAGCCATATATATCAAAAAGGAAGTAACATTACTCCAGAAAGATTAAGATTTGATTATCCCAGCGATACAAAATTAACACCCGAGCAAGTAAAACAGGTAGAAGATATGATAAATGAGCAGATACAAAAAGCTCTACCAATAACATACGATGAGTTACCAAAAGAAGAAGCATTGAGGTTAGTTCCATACGCTGCGTTTAGTGAAAAATATGGTGATACTGTTAAAGTCTACTATATCGGCGACAGATCACAACCCTACTCCATTGAGATCTGTAACGGGCCACACATATCCAACACAAAAGAGTTGGGCAAATTTAAAATTGATAAACAAGAAAATGTGGCTGCTGGTGTAAAAAGAATTAAAGCGATATTAGAATAAACTATGATTGAGTACCCAATACTAGCAATAGATTATGGTAAAAAGCACTTTGGAATAGCGATATCTGACTCCAAAGGTATAATCGCATCACCATTAGAAGTACTCTCCATAACGGAACACCATGATCAAAACGATATCATCAACCAAATATTGGAAATTTGCAAAGAATACAGAGTAAAAACCATCCTCTTGGGATATCCACAAGCATTCATTAAAAACCATAGTGCTACTCAAAAGCATATCTCAAAATTCGCATCCAAACTCAAAGAAAACACTGATCTACCAATCATTTTGTACGACGAAAGTTTTTCTACAACTTCCGCAGAAAATATGCTAATATCTTCTGGACAAAATACGAAGGGGTTTAGGACTAAGATAGACAAAGTGTCGGCAGCAGTATTTTTGCAAGAATTTTTAAATTCAGAAAACAAACAAAATGTCTAATACATTGCGAAGTATCGTAAGAATTTTCTTCTTTGCCCTACTCACTGTGGTCATAGCAGGAATCATCATCAAGTTGGATTACAGTCATGCTCTCAAAACATCAAATAGTGACGACACAACAAAAGTTACCATTGAGATAACAGAAGGAGAAACAGTTGATGAGATATTACAATCACTCGTTGAAAAGGGACTTCTAAACGAAAGATGGATTAACTATGTAAAAATCTATGTCAGAATTAACGATCTAACCTCAAAATTACAAGCAGGAACATATAATATACCTCTTAATCTTAATATCCAAGAACTGATACAAACATTGCAAGCAGGAAAAGCACCCGAGACCTGGGTCACTGTCCGTGAAGGTTTACGAAAAGATGAAATTGCAGACATACTCGTATCTGAATTAGGAAGCTATTTCTCAAAAGACACCTTCCTTGCACTTACACTTGACCAAGAATTCATAGCTACATTTAGGCTAAATTCAGAAATACAAGATCTTGAAGGTTACATATTCCCAGATAAATACGCCTTTGCACAAAACGTCACAGAAAAAGAAGTCCTTCAAATTATGGTAAACAATTTTAAAACAAAGGTTGGTGTAAATGATAGCTATCAAATTATTAAATTGGCAAGCATTGTTGAAAAGGAAGGACGTACATCACAAGACAGAGCATTAATAGCGGGGATATTTTTAAAAAGAAATGAGGAGGGATGGACACTAGGAGCAGATACCACAATCATGTATTACCTGAAGACATGGAAAGAAGAACTAATAACTTCAGAAGATCTTGCAGATAACAACCCGTACAATACAAGAATTGTAGCAGGATTCCCTCCTACTCCAATCTGCAATCCGGGATTAGAATCAATCAATGCCTCTCGTAATCCCGTATCCTCAGACTACTATTACTTCATTAGTGACAAACAAGGAAATATGCATTATGCTAAAACTGCTGCAGAGCACCAAAATAATGTAAACACATATCTTTACTAATTAAATTAAAACCTGCCTCAAATGACACTTGATATGCAAATTACTGATGGAAACAATCCTGAAAAATCAATAGTAGAAATCCCTCAAAAAGAAACAGATATTACGGAGGTTAAGAAGCCAGATATACCTAAAAAGAAAAAGAAGTTGGGCTGGTTAATAGCATTGATCGTAGTCTTGATAATTGGTGGCGGTATCGGATATTGTGTTTGGAAAGGTGTATCCATATTCCAAAAGATAGGCTTAAAGATAGATGCAGGATCACTCTCCCTTACAAATCAAGAACCCGAATTACAAAAAGACTCTACAGGCAAATATACAAATGCATTAATAATCGGTATTGATACCCGATCAAGTGGTTCCGGAGCCAACACAGATACCATAATTGTTACTTCTTACAACTACGAAACCAACGATGTAGTTATGATCTCTGTACCAAGAGACCTATCTGTTGAGATAGGTGAAGATTCTCGTTGGTACAACAAAATCAATGCAGTATATGCATTCACAAAGGAAGATAGCGAGGAGCAAGGAATACTGGAATTAAAACGTACTGTCGAAGAATTAACCGGGATGGAGATACAGTACTATGCCATGGTAAATTTCGATGCTTTTGTGGACATAATAGATTCTGTAGGTGGAATCACAGTAAATGTCGATAACAGCTTTACCGACTATCAATACCCTCTTGGCAATGGATACCAAACAGTATCTTTCAAAGCAGGTATACAAGAGATGGACGGAGAGACAGCACTACAGTACGCAAGATCTAGACACTCCTCACAAAATGGAGAGGGTTCTGATTTCATGAGAGCAAGACGACAACAGAAGGTGATCATGGCAATAAAGGATAAAATTTTGAGTTCAGAAACGCTTACCAGTCCCAAAGCAGTTATGGGGATCTTCTCTGCGGTAGCAGATAATATTCGAATATCTGCATTTACAATTGGCGATATAGAGGCAGCAATAAATATTGCACAGGATTTTAATGAACAAAACGGAGTTTCCTACTCTTTTGTTCTAGACCCTTCTGCCGGTAATAGTCAGTTAGTGGGGAATCTTTCAACATACAACGAGGATGGATCACTTGCTGCATATGTCATAGGACCCAAACTTGGTTTAGGTAAGTATACGGACATTAATGAATATGTCGAATATGTACTTGCAAAGCCTGGTATATACTCAGATGATGCAAATATCTATGTTTACAACGCTGGTCTAGGTTACCAAGAAACTTCAGATATCGTAAAAACCCTAAAAGAAGAGTATCCATATCTCAATTTCCAGTTTAAAGGTACGCTTTACTCTGATAAAGAAAGCAAATATATATACTCACACACAGAAAATGAATTCGCAGCAACAGTAGAAGAACTAGCAAAAAAATTGGAGATAGAGAATAAAACAAAACCAGAATACATAACAAACAATTTAAACGGAGAAGATGTTACAATATTACTTGGGAAAACAATTCAATTAGAAGAAGAATAATACCAAAGTGATATACAAACTATATCATGGTTCCTCGCCATATCTGTCCCTTGAGGCATTAAAACAAGATATTAAGCAATATTCTGATATTAAGTTTCAGATAATCAATGCTGAAAGCAAAAACCCACAGGAAATATACGATCAAGTAGGAAGCAACTCTCTCTTTGAATCCAGACGAGGAATAGTAATCAAGAGACTTTACAAAAACAAAGAAAAAGACAAACTAATAGAAAGTCTCTTAGTTGTAATTGAAAAAAATGCAACAGAGGATATTATCTATTTTTGGGAAGACGAAAAACTAAGAGTAAACACAAAATATCTAAAATTCTTTGTTAAAACATCTTCCGCAAACCAATATGATGAATTAAATAAAAGAACATTTGCGACATGGTTGAAAGAGGAGTTGAAGAAGAACGGATTAGAAATGGAGGGTACTCTCCAAAAACTTCTCGCAGAAAGAACCAACTATGACCCAGAAAGATGTGCTAACGAAATCAAAAAACTAAAACTGGATCCTCAAGCAGATACCAGATATATTACTGATACATTGGAAAATGATATATGGAACCTCATAGACTCAATCAATCAAAAGAATCGCATTCAAAGTTTAAATATTTTAGAAAACCTCTACAAACAGAACAGTGACCCCAACTATATCCTCTCTATGCTCGCAAGAAACCTAAGGATCATGACCTTGGTCAAGTACTTAAACGAGCAAGGCAAATCATTTAAAGAAATTTGCTCCATGCTCAGGATCCCCCCCTTTACCCTGCCCTCCATCCTAGATAGTTCCAAGAAGTATGAGTGGAAAAATATCACACAAATATACAAAAAATTAGCCAATCTAGATCACCAAATTAAAACAGGAAAAATCGATGGGAATTTAGGCCTAACTCTCATATGTCCCTATCTCTAGAATCATTTGACACTAATATGGTATTAACATAAACTAATAATGAATATTCATTTACACCTGCCCTAATGGAAGAAGGAATAAGAGTCACACAAGTAAAATCAAAAAAACTACAAACCGTCCTTCTTGTAATCACAGGGATTTTAGGACTTACCCTCATAGGAACGGCTATCTATTTCTACACCATAAAAGATACCTCTTCTAATATTACAGATGACAAAGCCGTAACCTGTGGTTGTTACTACATAGATCCCGCAATAAGTACAGAGTGCGGGGACCCAAGAAGAGCCTTTATGTTTGAATTATCCACCGGCTCTAGTACGGAGACCTGCAAAACAACATGTTCTACGAACAATCTTTCTACCAATGATTTAAATAGCAATACAGAACAAGATCTCTACCAGATCTGCCAACTACAGACTATCTCCGATGCGAGCTGTAAATCCATGACCATAAAAGATCAAAATGGCAAAATTGTAACAGGAGAAGTCTCTTCTACAGATGAGCTAGTCATAGAAGCAACATTTGACAAAGAATATACCAATTACAAACTCATCATCAACAATGAATCCATAGACCCAGATGTCGTAACTCCAGATAAATTGACGATTCAGAAAACCCTTAGTGATCTCAGCTCTTCAACTGAAATCAATATCGTTGCTACAGATGGTGAACAGATAAATTCTCCAATATGTAGAAGATTAATTGAGGTCAACCAATCAAGCGAAGCCAATGTCACTAGCTTACAACTTACCTCCAGAATCTCAGATGGTATTACAAAAATATCCAGCGCCAAAATAGCAACTGGAGAACTACCCTCTGAGACAGGAGTTTCCATCGAGTTCTCATTCAGCGATACTATCTCTACCTTGACTATGACTAAAGGATTTACAGTAGATAATACAGCAGGAATTATAGAGATAATAGAAGCAGATTTGTACAACACTACTAATTTTGCTGAAGCTAGAAGTTTCTCCGATTTAGATACATACGATGGTACAATGACAATACAGGCTGAAGTCTTGGTATCTGGGAATTCAATTGGGAATGCCTCTACAAAAGTAGACTTCTCATCTTCAACAGAGGAACCTGATGATTCAGGATCAGAAGATATTGCTTCAAATTTTGTTGTTAGCAACTCTGCAAACCTTCAGTGTGTAGAAAGGACATCCCCTTCCAACTCAATACAATATACAATAGTTGTAACAAATAGAAGTGCTGGTTCTCAGAAGATTGTAAATATTACAGACAAGCTACCACTGGGATTTGATTACACAACTAGTAGTACAAAGATTAACAGTGTGGCCGTAGGAGATACAGGATATGTCTCTACCTCAACTGTGGGGGACTCCCAACAGCTAACCTTTGCTAAAGCGGATGGTTGGACATTAAGTACCAACCAATCGTTAACCATAATATTCAGTGCCACTGCGGGTACAGATGCGCTCTCAGGCACAAATGAGAACGAGGTAGTAGTATCTCCGGAGCAAATTCCTTCAGATCCATCAACCCTTAGAACAACTGCCAATGTAACGGTTGCTCAAGATTGTGATAATGTCACTGACGAGGAGGAAGAAACAGATAATACCAACAATGGAAGTACTCCAAACACAGGAATATTTGAGGATATAGTACTTAAGGTCTTAATTGGCTTAGTTGTAGCATTCGCAGGTTGGTTCATATATAGCAAACCTCAAGGTAAAGTACTCGTTGAGAAATTTGTAGGCTCGGATGTTTACAAAAACACAGAACTTGGTACATGGAAAATATTCAAACCAAAGAAATATTTCGAAGAGATAGTTGTTAGAAAATCACAGAGAAAAAACTAAAGATTTTCAAGTGAGAAATCTATTGCCTTCCCACTATACCCATACGAGACATCATCTGAGATAACAAGAAAATAATATTTTTGGGTAGTCAGAAGCTTTTGAATATTTACCTCATGTGTTTTTGACCTAACCTTGTTAACCTGATCAATAGCAACAGAACCCAGATTATCTCTCTGGCTTCCATATTGCACAAACCCGACACACTCCTTCCTTGTACTCCATTTAATATTTACTGAAAAATCATCTTCCCCTTTGCCCACAAAAATATTGTAAGGCACACAATCCCTCTTGAAAGAATTAAATATCCCTGCTCCAAAAGTATTCTTGACAAACAAAAGGGAGAGAGAAATCCCAACCATAATAATACCCAAAACCCCAGTTATTAAAAAAATTTTAGTTCGTTTCATTTTCCATTATTAAAATATAATTTTCCTTTACTGATGAGTTTTCCCCATCTGACACACGAATATTCAACTTGTACTGTCCTTTGCTACCAACAGGAGGAGTACCGTATATCTTTTTCTCCTCTACAAACAACCAATTAGGTGCATCCACAAGTGTAATCATCAAATCCTTTTCCTGCGTATCACTATCAGAGCATATCACACCATACACATACTCTACTCCTTCGTACCCTACTTTCTCAGGAGAGTTCACAATATATGGAACAGCCGCAATATTGCTTCTACCCAAAACTTCTGTCTCTTGTACATCCTTAGATTGATCTTTAAAAAACAAAACCGACCCTGCTACCAATATAGCTAAAACCATAAGGACACTCATCCATATTTTGACCTTACGACTTCCCTTCATAATATGAGTTTAGCACAAAAAAATATGTTTACAAACCAAGAAAATACATATATAATACGCCTAGCTTAAACAATTATATTAACCATCCGTAGAAAATGCCAAATTTAAAAACATCAATCAAAGATTTAAGAAGCAGCAAAAGAAGAGAAGTCGTTAACGACAGATTAAGATTAAGGACAAAAAAATCTCTTAAAAAATTCAACACCCTATTGGTAGACAACAACACTGAAGAAGCAAAGGCGACACTGAAGCATGTATACAAAGTCCTTGACAAAGCAGCTAAGAAAAATGTTATAAAGGATAATAAGGCAAACCGATTAAAAGGTCGTCTTACTAAAAAATTAAACAAACTCGCCCAAAATAATGTCGAAGCTGCTAAAAAGAGCGCTTAAAATATCGATAGCACCAGCAATACTGTTAATTGCAGGAAAGTTTTTAGGTATTTTAGGCACAAGTCTCATATACAATCTTAATTTTCAGATCAGTAATGATCTAGGTAGCACATTCTCTGTACAGATATTTTTCTCGGATCCCACAACAACCCTTTTTGTAAATTCAGTTTCAAATCTTGTAATGGTAGCCTTCATAGCAATCCCCCTTCTTGCCTTCATCATTAGAATGTACCTGTACAATACAGTAGCTAAAAACCCTAGAACAATAGTCAAAATGACTCGTTTCAATATGCTCAAATGGATTACCAGCAAGGAAACTTCCTTTCTCACAATATTCATATGGTGTGCATTTCTTTGGATAGCATGTAGCATAACAGTAGCCCATACTCTACAAGGAAATACATACGAATGGATTGGAATCCTTGCTGGAGTACTTGCTTTAATGGCATCATTGTTTACAATAAAGACATTTGAAATTGAAACTGATAATATATATCCAGTAGAACATAAAAAATATTTCTAAACATGGTTAATGAGAAACCCAACAAAATAAAAAGATTTTTTTCAGTAATAATAGAACCATTTGCTTTGGGTATTCTTGCACTTCTTTTCATAATACCAACAATAACGGTGATGAATCTCTCTCCAATTACTAAAAAATTGGAACAACTTAATGTATTGGGTGTAAATACCTCCTCTTCCATCTCTGTTACACTTGTAGGAGGGAAACATGATGTTTTTACACAAGAGGATTTAAACAAGATATCAGACACCGAATATAGCTATGTTGCAAAGTTAAACAAGAGAGCTGCAGATAGCTATTCAAAACCTGTTCTAGAGCTAGAAAATAAATCTACGGAAGTACAAGAAATTTCGTTACTAGGACAAACAGAGAATATCAATCAATCAAATATTAGTATTTTGATAGATGATAAAATCTACAAACTACAAGATGACAAGGGTTTTACATACCCACATGAGATATTTTTAGCCCCATCAGAGAAAGTAGTGCTCTTTCTTTCTGTCGAGAGCCTTACAGGTATTCAATTCTCTGATAATTTTGATTTGCAGATTAAGGTAGTAGAAAACCTTTAGAAACTACTAAAATCCCGTTGTATACGATATAATTCACCTATGTCACTTCAAAATATTAGAAACTTCTCAATAATTGCCCATATTGATCATGGTAAATCTACTCTGGCAGATAGAATGCTTGAAGCTGCTCATAAAGATTTTTCAAGAGACAAGAGAAAGGAAAGGATTTTGGATAGATTGGATTTAGAACAAGAGAAAGGGATTACCATAAAATTACAAGCATGCACCATGAATTGGAAAGGGTACCAGCTCAATCTCATAGATACACCCGGACATGTAGATTTTTCGTATGAAGTATCTCGTTCATTGGCCGCATGTGAAGCAGCGATTTTACTAGTAGATGCAAGTCAAGGAATACAAGCACAAACACTCTCAAATGCCAGAAAAGCAATAGATCTTGGATTAAAACTAATCCCTGTGCTCAACAAGATTGACCTTCCCAGTGTAAATGTACAGGAAAGAGAAAATGAGATGGTAGATCTTCTTAGTTTTACGAAAGATGAAATTATCAAAGTCTCCGGGAAAACAGGTGAGAATGTGGACAAACTACTAGATGCAATTATTGATCGCGTACCTGTCCCAAAGGGAGATATTACAGCTCCACTAAAGGCATTGATTTTTGATTCTTTTTACGATGAACATCGCGGAGTAGTCGTTGCAGTTAGAATTTTTGATGGGCAGATTAAACATGTACATGGCAAACCTATTTCATTGAATATATTGCAAAGAAGAGAGAAATTCAGACCCACAGAGGTAGGTATATTTTCTCCGGATCTGGAAGAAACAGGATCATTGAGTGCAGGAGAGGTTGGATATATTGCTACGGGGTTGAAAGATATTAGTTACTTTACAGTTGGAGATACCATCTCAGACAAAGAGGATATTATACCTCTCGCGGGCTACAAAGCACCCAAACCGAATATTTTTGCAACCTTCTTCCCAATAGACCCAGAGGACTATGACAATCTTAAAACGGGGTTAGCAAAATTGGCATTAAATGATGCATCTCTCACATATGCTGATCAAAGATCCAACCTACTTGGATCAGGATTCAGATGTGGCTTTTTGGGGCTCCTACATATGGATATAATTCAAGAAAGATTGGAGAGGGAATATGATGTTAACCTCATAATCACAGCCCCTACAGTTGAATACCAGGTCACAAAAATGACAGGAGAAGATATTGAAATACAGACTCCTCAAGAAATGCCAGATCCCTCCTTGGTGAAAGAGGTTCGTGAACCATGGGTAAGAATTGAGATGCTAACACCATCACAATATATGGGAGACCTCATGAAGCTATGCCAATTCCGAAGAGGTCAGTATGTAAATACTAAATATCTCACACACAGTAAAAGTGATATGCAGATGAGAGATCAATATATCGTATTAGAATATGATATGCCATTGGCCTCCCTCATATCCAACTTCTTTGACCAGATGAAGAACATATCTAGTGGATATGCCTCCATGGAATATGAGTTCATTGATTTCTTTCCTGCAGATATTGTGAAGGTTTCGGTATTAATAAATCATGAAGAAATACCAGCGCTATGCTTCCTAGAGACACGGGATGATGCAAGAGCTAAGGCTGTGAAATTGCTCGAAGAGATGAAACGGGTGATCCCAAGACAACAGTTCCCCATACCACTTCAAGCCGCTATTAATGCCAAGGTAATAGCCCGAGAGGATATCAGTGCATTTAGAAAGGATGTTACCTCCAAACTCTATGGGGGAGACTATTCTAGAAAGTTGAAGCTTCTACAAAAGCAGAAGAAAGGGAAAGCGAGATTGAAACAGATTGGAAAAGTAAACATACCTCAAGAAGCATTTTTAGCTATACTTAAGACATAATGATTAGGAGTATAAAGCTAACCAATTTCAGAAGATTTGAAGATGTTCAGATCGATATTGAGAAGGAGATTGTTGTTTTGTACGGAGATAATGCACAGGGTAAAAGTACTATCCTCGAAGCCATATACCTTCTCACCAATGGTAAATCCCCATGGGCTTCTTCAGACGAATTTGTTAACAATACCCAAAAAGAAGAAGATAGGTTTGCAAGGATTGAGATTGCTACTGATGAGCATTTGTTTGCATTTTTCAAAGACCATAGTCGTAGGGTTTGTAAGATAGATAACCAGAATACAACTCCTAAGAAGTTTTTTCAGAGTAATGCATCTACCATATTTAATCCTGAACAGATTGAGATTTTAATGATCTCCCCCTCACATCGTAGAGATTTTCTTGATGAAGTGATATGTCAGATCGATTATGAATACAATGATACTTTAGCCAAATTTAGAAAGGTTTTAAGGCAGAGGAATGCATATTTAAAAAAACTTGCAAAGAAATTTTACGACCAAGGCATTATTGCACGTAATGATACTCAACTTAATTTCTGGACTAATGAGTTTGTTGAATTAGGCAAGATTATTCAAAAGAAAAGGATTGACTTGATTAATGAGCTTTCTGATGATGATTTTAGGATTGAATATATTAAATCAAACAAAGAGGAATTAGACATTGCCGTAGAAGAAGCCAAGAAGAAGGATATTGTTACTGGTTGTTCTAATGTGGGTCCTCAGAGGGATGATTGGGAGATTATTGTTGAGAAGAGTATTAAGAAGTTTGGTTCTAGGGGAGAGAAGAGGTTGGCTATTGGGAATTTGATTTTTAGGATTCAGGATGTTTTGAATGATGAGTTAGGGTTCTACCCTATTCTTTTGTTGGATGATATTGCTTCAGAGTTGGATCATGAGAATACACATAAGATATTTGGAGAGAGGCATATTAGTAAGCAACAGACGTTTATAACAATTATTAATTACAAGGAATTACCTAAAGAGATTTTAGAGAATGCACAGTTGATTGATTTGAATAGGATTTAGAATTTTTCGTATGGATTACCAAGAAATAAACAAACAAAATATAGGGAAATGGGAAAAAGCTCTTGTATATCTTACAGACGCGCTTAGCAAAAACGATATTACCTATTATCTATCCGCTTCTGGTTTACATTACATCCTTGGCGAAGATGTATATCCATACGATATCGATCTCTTTATTTCAAAAGAAAATATAACTAAGGCATTTAGTCTGTTTAATGAATACAAAACATCTGATATACATAAATGGGAAGATATATATTTAGAATTTCAAGGAATGTATAACAATATTCCATTTGAAATATGTGAGTGGGAAGCAGAACCAAAAGGATTAATACTTGTTAAGTTCAAAGATTTTGAAGTTTATATTGCTGATTAGGCTATTTTCTAGTTACCTCATCATATACCCTATACATCTTCTGTATTCCATTCTCTAATTTGTAGTAATGGAATATATAGAATATCTCTACAACAAATATTATTACTACAAACCCTACCATTATCCAAGAAAAATACATTAGCATAACTACAAACCCAAACATTAATAATATTGCAAATAACATAGTAACTAATAGATGTATTAGTCTTTCATGTTGCATAAATTGTATATGTTCTATGAAATCTTTTTTAATAGATTCATTTATATCTTCTTTCTTTAATATGGTTTTTATATATTCCATATAGTTATTCATATAGTCGATCATAGATATATCCTCTTAAAGTTAGAACTTACGAATCATCTCTGTAATTAATTCAGGGTTTTCTAAAACAGACATATGCCCACAGTTAGGAATGATAATCGGTTCCATACCCAATTCTTCTTTAAACTTCTTCGCTATTTTCTTTTGCACTTCCTCATCATTCTCTCCAATTATTACTCCAATTGGACAAGATAATTCTTTTAACCTTCCACTAACATCTGCATATTCTCTTAGGTCACTATTTTGAAAATGAAAACCAGTATAATCCTGAATCATTTCTGCTACTAGCTTCAATTCCTCAGAACCTTCTTTCAAATCTTTAAATGCAGGATTCTTAAGCATTCTTTCCTTAATACCTTCTATGTCTCCCTTTCTCCCTAATTCCACCAGTACCTCCCATTCGCTACTGTCATTTTTAACTCCACTCAAAGCGGGAGATATTAATACTAAACTGTTTACTTCACTTGGATATTTCAATGCATATTCTGTAGCCACTTCTCCTCCAAATGAGTGCCCCACTATCTTCGCTTCCGAGATACCTAGAGATTTAAGAAGTTCATGTAAATCTTCTAGGTGACTATATTTGTTGATTGGCAAAGAGGATTTCCCAAAACCTCTCATGTCGTAAGTAATTACTGTGATTGTCTTGGATAGCTCTTCTGCTTGCTTCTTCCACATTCTACTGTCCAAACCAAAGCCGTGGATTAGAACAATGGGGTCTCCTGTTCCTTGAATTGTGTAGTTTATATCTCCACCGTTGTAGTTGAATATGGCCATATAGTTAAATGATACATTACAGCGATAGATTTGTTAAACCATCCTTAACAATCAGAATTTTAAAGGGGT
>CAZKXP010000010.1:0-19394 GCA_964556955.1 uncultured Candidatus Saccharibacteria bacterium | reverse complement strand
ATGGTGGAGACGGTGGGAATTGAACCCACGTCCATAAGCATTGTCTAGCATCATGTACAAACATATCTAATCCTAAATAGTTAGATATATCTAAAAGGAATAGCAAAAAGATACATCTACTCAGTAATTACTTTCGTGCTTACTACTCTACCGACAAAATAGTAAGTATATATCCTAGTAACGACTGTCTTAAATTCCTAACTAGGAATAGAAAAAGAAGACATTAGTCAAACTTAATTGACTAAACTTTAAGCAAAGTTAAAGTTGAAAGCTGGCATAGCCAAACTTGCTTTAATATTCTCTGCAAAAGCGACGATTTTGTTTTTTACACTTATCATTGTGCGTTGATTAACGAGACAACCCTCGGTTTGTGACAACTAAACGCAGACTCCTGTCGAAAGCCTTACGTCCCCAAATTGAAAAAGATCTAGGAATATCACTATTCCTACATATATTATACCATATTATCTATACACTTTTGAACCTCCTGAATGACCTCCCACACACAAAAGTACTATCACCCTATTCTCTTCTAAAACCCAAAGGATCCTAGTATCACCGTTAACCCTTGAGCTATTAACTTTCCCAAAAGAAGATATCGTTACTACATGGGTACCAACATCACGACGGGACGGATCAAGCCTTATCCTCCTAACAACCTCTTTTACCTTTAAGGCCAAGCTCCTATTCTTTTTCGCTATCTTGGAGAGACTTCTCTCGTATTTGGGTAATATTAAGACTGTATATTTATTTGGCAGCTTCATCTATCAAGGCAGTAAAATAATCATTTATCTCCTTGTCGTTTTTTAATTCTACTCCTTTCCCTTTATTATATTCTTTCAATGCCTGTGTAACATCCTTAATTACCTGCCTATCTGTAATCACCTCGCCATAGTCTGGGAAGACATCATTTTCTACTTCTTTTGTTAAAACAAACCTCACATATTCTGGAAATGAATACCCTAAACCCCTAGCCCTAGCTGAAGCAACATCCATCAACCTGCTTGGAAAGGTGATCTGTTTTGTGACACTTTTTTTTGTATAATCTATATTTTTGCCCATTTGTGTATCATTTGTACAGCTTAATATACAAATTTAACACAAATATCGGAAAAATGGAAGTTTCGTTGCTTGTTTTTATTAAATACACATAGAGCAATAATTGCTTAATCCTTGACTCCTACACCCCTCCTAGCCTCCCACAACCCTATCCCTGTAGCAATGGAGAGATTAAGTGAATCTACATTTTCAGAATTAGGAATATATATGCTTTTTCCAATCTTCTTGTATTCCTCTGGTAATCCCTCACTCTCATTCCCCTGCACCATACTAAATGGTTCTTCAAACATAACATTTCTAATATCCTCTGCACCATCCAACATGAATGTATATATATTTCTCTTTCCATATTTCTCCAGGTATTCTTGGATATTTTCAAAATATTCAAAATTGATCTGGAATACTGCTCCCATTGTAGAGCGCACAACTGTAGGATCAAAAATATCTGCCGCAGGTTTAATAATTGCAAGATTTTTAAAATCAAAAGCTAACATCGTGCGAATAATGGTACCTAGATTACCCATATTCCTAGGTTCAACGAGAACGAGATGATTAGCATCTGTATCAAGTGTGCACTTATATTTCTTGAAAACTCCAACTGCGTATGTATTCTCTTTTACCGATATCTTCTCAATTGCCCTATCCTGTGTCTCGACCTTAATACCATTCTCTTTGCATAGTGATAGAACCTCTTCCACACCCTCGCTTTCATCTATCTTTGATTTAACAAGAACCTTAAGAATATCTTCCCTATGGAACTTTATTAAGTCAATCGTCGGGTATGTCCCAAAAGCATATGAGTAGTCAAACTTCTTTTGATATTTTTTTAATTTCGGTTCAAACATCCCCTATTATATCCCCTTTGCTAGATCCTTCAAAATCTTGTCCGCGCTACCCTTACTTTTCGCAAGAGACCATTTCTCTTTTCGAAGCAATAGATAGGCCTCTTCCACCTTAGCTTTCGTATCTAAAATCGTCTTGTTTTTCTCTTCCAACTGCTTCTGTGTTTCGATCTCCTTTTGGAACATGACATATATACTGTTTAGGAACCCTATGAGTAAACCAAGATATCCAAAGAACCTTGCCCACACAGAAAGATTCATCATGTTGAGATATTCTAGATTAAAAAGTGGTAGGTAGAAAATCTGAGAAAGAACTAAGAATGACAACAAGAATATTATCCAGTAATTGAAATCATCATATATCCACTCTCTGTCCAACAGATAGCCTATTATCGCTAGTAACAAGAACATCAAAGAGATCAAACCTATGACTATGACTCCCAGACCATCTACCTTTATCCCTTTTATGAGCAAGAAGAGGAACACCCCAACAAAAAGCGCAAAGCTTATCATCACAATGGTCATCAATGCTTTCTCTTGTTTCTTGGTTGTCTTGCCTACTTTACTTGCCTTTCTACTCACAAACCAGCTAACGAACATCAAGCAAGACAGGAAAGCTTTTGATACTACAGAGGTTAGAGAATACATCTGATCTGTAGGTGCGGAAAACAATTCTGTAAATGCACCAAGATTAACCATGAGTTGAAAAATATCTAGCAAACCAACTCCCAAAAATCCGATCCCTATGAAAAGAAAATTTGGAGAAGATTTTTTTGTATAGTATCTTAAAATCGCAATTATCCCTACAAACAACGCAAAAACCCCGGAGATCAAGGTTACAAAAAGCTGGAAATCATTTAACCACACAACTTCCCCCACCCAATATGAGAGTCCTAAAAATGCAAGTATCGCTAGGCACAAAGCTAGAAATTGTGCATCGATATGTGCCATCTTTAACTTTGTTTGTTCCATATTTAATTACTTTAAATTAATATACAAATTGCTTCAGGGATATATCTACATTTCGCTCTGCCAATGGGGCACACACGATAACATTGCCATCGCCATCGTGAGAGATGTAGAAGCCCGAACCTCTTCCATTACTTCGTAAGTTATCCTGCGGAACTTCTGTCAAGAAACCTCCCTCAACAAGCAGCGATGTTAATTCTACATATCCTTTACAATCTGAACCTCCCGCAATACAAATCTCGTTCCCGATACTAGCACACTCTCTGTTTAGTGGGATTGTTTCTGGAAGATTACCCGTCTCATCCACATAACTCTTTACCGCCTTCATTATTTCTACAACACCTTGGCTTCTAGCAGAATTTCTGGCCTCCTCTTCGTTTTTGTGTGGATTGAGAACCATATATATTATCGCCCCGACCATACCTACAATGGCCAAAAAAACAAAGATCTCCATAATCACAGGACGACTCTCTTTCACACTGGGATTTGGGGCATTTTTTAATCCACTCATATCTACATCATACATAATCCAAAAAGATTTTTCTATGTTTGCAAGGGATATATAATAGTACAACAACCTATAGTTCGATAGCGTGTAAATATAGTTTTTCTAATTACGGAAAATCCTATCCTAAAGGGCTTTTCTCCCCCACCTAGTACAGTTATCCACACACCTGGAAAAGTTGTGACTAATTTGTCACCTTGTTTTTATTTGTTACAAACTCTAGAACTTTTGTTATTCTATCCTCATCAATAGCTTCTAAGCTCTTAATTTCTATCTTCCTAGTTGTCTTCCCTCCTCCATCAAAAAGCTTTTCCTCTTCATTGGTTAAGTTAGAAACGGTAAAACCCAAATTAACGTGATCCCTCAGTGCAACAATATAAAAGGTTCCATCGTTAAAGACAGGTACTCCCCAAAGCATTGATTCCTTAAAATTAGGATAATGGCGCTTAATAATCGCCCTAAGCTCATTACATATCTCCTTTTGGGGAGATTTCTGTTTTGCGTAATATTCCTCTACTGTCATATCAATTCAATAAACGGAGGGAGAGGGATTCGAACCCCCGATATGGTTTCCCATACAATGCTTTTCGAAAGCATCCCTATCAACCACTCAGGCATCCCTCCAGGTATTAAATCCTTTCCAAAGGTATATAATTACCAAAATTCTTCTTATCTAGCCAGTCTTGTTTTCTAATATCCTTGTAAAGAAGCTTCTCTTGCAACAAAACAAAGATGGCCCCCTGCTCTTTCTCATCTAGAAGAAATATTAAAGCTCCTGGGAAGTTAAGAAATGTCTCAACAAAAAGAAAAACTTGGTTATCCTTCTTTGTAAAGTAAAAATTCTTAAGCAAGTACCATTCATACAACCTTCCACCCGTATCAATGCCCCTTGCAGTAATCGTATGTGACACTTGTTTTGGTTTTGTTGTACCGAGGACATATATCAGAAAGACCAAAGCTATGATACTACCCATGAGGAAATAGTGCCCTAAGATTGCAAGAAAAAGGATGAACGCTAGACTACAAGCAACCAAGATCAAAAACGACTTGTTGTTGTGTTTAAGCTGAACTCTATCTGGTGCTTCCCATGTAAAAAGCTTGATATTCTGAACAACCTTCTTCTCTTCTACGCCATCTTCTTTCTCTAATTTTACCTTCCCCTGCTCTATCCCCTTCCTTCTCTTGTTCTTCTGTTCTTCTACTGCTTCTTTTTTTGCCTTTTTAATCGCTTTCTTCTTTTTTTCCAAAGCCATCTCTCCAGAGATGATCTTCATAATGTCGTTAAATTCGTTACTCATATGGATATCATATAACAAAGAGGGCTAATATAACAATGGCTAAGATACCTACACCCCACCAGAAATTAAGAATATGGAAGAAGTGCAACACATATACAAGTATGAGAGCAATTGTTAACCATACACCATATTTCAGAGATTTCTTTATATGTGCATCAACACCACACTCCTTCCAGAGTACACTCCTAATACCAAATATAACAAGGCTAAACAGACAAATAGCTGCGATGGTTAACAAAAACACCAATACTAAGAGATTGATCCAAATGTAGCCACCATTTTGGTCTATTGGTATAAAATCTGTTTGTTGTATTAAGTAATACATAAATCCTACAGAGAAAAGAAGTGTGGTAATTGTGGTTAAAAGATATTTAATCATTTGATTCTCTCTAGGGTTTAATCGTACACTCTCCCGTTCATATCATGAAGACTAATAATTTCTAATTAAAAAAGATATGAATATATTAATTATAGAGAATTCCTCCACCCTAGCACAATTGCTCCAGAAATCATTGGAGGCATACGAATATGATATAACCTTGGATACCGAGAATTTTGAAAGTAAGAAATTTGTAAAAAAAGACATATTTGATTTTGTAATCCTAAGTACCAACCTTGGAGATCAAACAACATATGCAATACTTGAATATATTAAAACAAACAGTAGCAGGACCAAAATACTTGGAGTATGTAACAAGGGGAGTTGGGTTGAAAAGGTTGAGTTTTTAAATCACGGAGGAGATGATGTACTAACCTACCCTTTTCCTGTACAAGAGCTTCTTGCTAGAATTCAATCTTTAAAGAGACGTCCTAGTAGCTATATCGATGAGAACCTGTATGTTGGGGAATATGTGTTAGATACAAAGAATAAAGCTGTATATCAAAAGGAAAAAGAACTTCCTTTGCGTAAAAAAGAATATTCTCTTTTCGAGTATTTGATTAGAAATAAAGATAGGGCAATTTCTAGGTGTGAATTATTAGATCATGTTTGGTCATACAGAGAATATGTTGGCTCTAATACTGTCGATGTACACATCAAACGATTAAGGGAGAAGCTGAATGATCAAGGATTTATAAAAACAGTGCATGGTGTTGGATACCAAGTATTCGAGAAGAAACTAAAGCATCATCGCCATCACTAACTGCCCGATGTTCTCCTCCCTATTCATTTTGAAAACTCCTGGTCTTACTGCTTCGGAACATTCAAATACAACATCATCTGAATCCATATGGTTTAATACATCTGATAGGAGCTTAGCACTAAATGCTATCTTGATATCGTCTCCCTCTACTTTACAGCTGATGTTGCTTTGATTTTTTCCCAAATCTGATTGTGTAGCAGAAAGGGTGATCTTGCCTGTTTTGTATATATCCAAGATCATTTTGTTTCCAAGTACAGATCTGGCAATTATATTTATTACCTTAAGTGAATTCAAAAAATCAGTCTTAGAAACATCGCTTTTGGTTTTATATCCCGTTGGAATGATCTGTTTGTACTCTGGAAACTCCCCATCTATCATTCTCGATACAAGATGAACTTCTCCAAATTTAAAGAGTATCTGATTCCTCTCACTTAATACATAAACTTCTACAAACTCGTCCTCGTTGTCTAACTCAGAAACAACAAATGCTAACTCTTCAAAAGCTCTAACTGGAACCAAGACCTCTTTTTTCTCCGCAACTTTCTCAACCTTTAACACCTGCCTTGAAAGACGTAACCCATCAGTACAAACAAAAGATACATCGGTACCATCTATCTCAACTTTCACCCCTGTTAAAACAGGTTTAATGTCATCCCTTGCAGCTGCAAACGCAACTCTGTTGATTGCTGTTACCAAATCGGCTTTGTTAATTTTTACCACCGGTTTTTGACCCTCTGCTATTTCAGGAACGGAAGGAAAATCATCTGCAGGCATAGTGTTAAAACTTGCAGAGTTGTTTTCTGTTGATATGTTGAAATTCTGCTTTTCAAGATCTACCTCAACCTTTTCTTCGGGTATTGAATTTATGAACTCAGCCAACTGTTTTGCTGGAACCGTTATTTTACCATCTACCTCTACATCTGCTCCTATCCATGTACTTATACTCAGCTCTAAATCTGTAGCCTTCAATGACACCTTTCCTTTTGATGCTTCAAAGAGGACGTTATTGAGTATTGGTAAACCTGGTTTATTGTTTACTATTCTACTTACAATATTTAAATATTTTGAGAAGGTATCTTGGTTACAAGAAAACTGCATCTTTTTAAGAGTTAAAATAATATAGTTGGGCAGTTTGCTATGTATATTGTATCATCTTTTGAGTTTAAGAAAAAATTTGTTCTCTAGTGTATTTTATATATATATATTAATAGTAGCAGTTCTAGTAGTGAGTATGGATATGTTGATAACTGCTAACTCCCCCCTTCTAATTCTTTTTAGATAGTTTGTTTTTAAGTATTATTTTTCTGTGGATATGACAATGATGTAATAATATTAATTCTTCGTAGATATGTCTCAGGGAAAAGAATATTTAATGTGTGTAAATTTCTGTATAACCTAGGGGAAACACAGAGGGATTGTGGGTAGTATCTTTTTGTGATGTTTTGTAAGAGCAATGTTTTTACGAAATTACACTGTTTTTGATATGTGGTTAATATGTCGGGTTGTCCGTAGATATACACAGATTATCCACAAAACAATCCACATCCCTACTCTCGGATTAATTTAAAGCAGGAAAGGATTTTTTCATTAAATCTAGAGTCTTTGTCTCTGAGGGTTTGAATCTTCTCACAAGCATGAAGTACTGTGGTGTGATCTTTTCGGTTTACCTCTTTTGCTACTCTCTCGAGAGGAAGCTTCAACTCATTTCTGAGGATATACATGACAATCTGTCTGCATTGAGCAACATATGCGGTTCTTCTCTCCCCCTTTATATCCGTAAGTTTAACATCAAAGATATCTGCAACGCATTTCATCACCTTGGTGGGAGATATTTTCTTCCTTTTACTATCCAAGTCAATCTGCAAGATCTTTGCGATATCATTTTCTGTAGGGTTTGTCCCTAACTTAAACAGAGAGATCACTTTTGTAAGGGCTCCTTCTAATTCTCTAATATTATTCTCAATGTTCTTCGCTATGATATCCAAATATTCATGGGGGATTTCAAAATTAAGATTCTTCTCCAACAGGTGTTGTTGTAATATGGCGAGGCGAGTTTCATAATCTGGGGCTTGAATATCTGCTACCATCCCCCCCTCAAACCTTGATCTCAAACGATCTGTGATATTCTTTATCTCCTTTGGTGATCTGTCTGATGCTAGAATGATCTGCTTGTTTGCTTGGTACAAGGTATTGAAGGTATGGAAAAGCTCTTCCTGGGTTCTGGGGTATGTTTCTACAAATTGCACATCATCTATTATTAACACATCCACAGCTCTGTACTTGTTTCTGAAATCTTCATTCTTCTTTGTTCTAATGGACTCGACCATCTCGTTTAAGAACTGTTCGATGGAGATATATACGACCTTCTTGTCTGAGTAGCGGTTAAGAACTTCATTACCAATAGCTTGCATGAGATGTGTTTTCCCTACTCCGGTATTGCCATGGAAGAACACGGGGTTGTATGCTTCCCCTGGACTATCTACGACTGCTTGTGCCACTGCCTCTGCTAGTCTGTTGTTAGTACCAACTATGAAGTTGGAAAAGAGGTATCGAGGATTGAGCTGGGCTTTTCTAAGTACATCTTCTTTTTTCTTTTGCTCATTTTCAGCAGAAGAAAAGAGATCAACAGGTTGATTTGTACTTGGGTCATGGTATTCATATTTAACTCTATCTTTTACCATCTGTGTTTCTCTCAGATTAATTTCGATCTCAAAGTTTTGACCACATGCTTTTTTGAAGGCTTCTTTCAGTGCAAAGCTGTAGTCTCTTAATATTTTTTCTTTTTTGTATGCTGAATCACAAGAGAGTTGTACTACGCCATTAGAGATATTTTCGATGTAGGTACCACTAAATGCATTGTTGAATACCTCCGTACCGATTGTCAATTTTAGATTTTCTTTTGTAGATCTCCACAGGGCATCAGGGTTGAGAGAGCTCCTCTCCATACTATTTGTATTGTATTCTGGTTTTGGAATATCCTCTACATATTGGTTGAATTCTGCTTTGTCCATACTATTCTAGTACTTGTTAAATATTACAAAGGCAGTTGGAGGGCAGTGTCTGGCCGATTGGGACTCTAGATTCATTATATATATTTTCTTTAAAATGTGGATATGTATTCTAGGGTGTTTGAGAAGTGTTGATGTAACAGCTATTTCAAAGGAGGAGTAAGAACTCTAGTATCTCTAGAGGGGAGGGGAGAAGATTTGCCAATTCCCTACTCTTCATATATAATACCCACGATATAACTAAAAAGAATATATAGATGAAAAGAACATTTCAACCAAAAAATATAAAAAGAATTAGAAAGTTTGGATTCATGGCAAGAAACGAAAGCCCAGACGGAAAGAATGTCTTAAAAAGAAGAAGAGACAAAGGTCGAAAGAGGCTTACAGCAAGTGAAGAATACAAAGAGCTTAGAAAAAAGACTACAAAAAGTATAAGATAGGAGTAAGATGCTTCCTAAAAAATACAGATTACCACCAAAAGAATTTAAAACAATGTACTCCAAGGGATTAAAGTTTCGGGGGAAAACAGGAATGCTCATCGCCTACCCTTCTGTTTTGGGACCAAGGATAGGATTTGTCATAAACAAGAAGATAGGAAATGCAATTCAAAGACACAGGATGACTAGGTTGTTAAGAGTTGCCATCTTGGAGTTATTAAAAGAGATAGGTATCCAAGAATTAAAATATGATTTTGAATATGTAGCTTTTGAGTTTTGTAATTCTAAAGAAGATATCAAAGCAGAGTTAGAGAATCAATTGAGACAGATTCTAGCAAGATGAAGAAGATGGTTTTGTTTTTCATAAGGGTATATCAGAAAACATTATCATATGACTATGGTATTATGGGTAGGCTCTTTCCCAATAATAGGCCTTGCAAGTTTACACCGTCGTGCTCACAATATGGATACGAGGCGATCGAAAAGTATGGGATTTTTAAAGGGGCAAGATTGGCTTTGAAACGAGTAGCACGCTGCAATCCTAGTACCCCTGCAGGACAATATGATCCTGTACCATAGAAATATGGAGAGAGATTGTATATAATCGGAAATTACTTTAGACAAATACTATGTTAGCAACAATTTGGAACAATATATTTACATATCCCCTACTTAACCTCACACTCTCCTTCTATCACGTATTCTGGGACAACTTGGGACTTGCAATTTTGGCCATTGCTATTATTACCCGTTTAATACTCATACCTCTTACTAAGAAGCAGACGGAGATGACTCGAAAGATGGCTGGGCTTAAACCACAGCTTAGTGAATTACAGAAGAAATATGCAAATAACCCACAGAAACTATCCGAGGAACAGATGAAGCTTTACAAAAAAGTAGGATACAATCCTTTGGGTTGTCTGGTCACATTCATTCCACAGTTAGTTGTACTTTCTGTCTTGATTGTTGTTATCCGTAATGTTACTAACAATCAATTAGATGGAGTGTATCCGTTCATACAAAACTGGATTGGCATGGGAGATCCGTCTTTTGCGGTTAATACACATTTCTTGTGGTGGGATCTAACCAAGTCGTATTCGAATATTGCTGCAGAGATGGGCAAATTTTCTGTGACTGGCATTTTGTATCTGGTTCTTGCTTTCTTAGTCGGTGTCTCACAGTATATTACAACCGTGTTTACACAGAAGATACAGAACCCTCTCATGGCAACCGATGAAAAGAAGGAGAAGAAAAAGGGAGCACCAGCATCACCGGAGGATATGCAAAAGAAGATGATGAAATCTATGAACCTGATACTTCCATTCTCTACAATATTCATCGCAGTGAGTGCCCCTTCCGCATTGAGTTGGTACTGGATAGCACAGTCGTTTATGTTAGTAGCACAGTATTGGATTTTAGACTGGGACAAAACTAAAAATGGTGTGCAAAATCTCATTACGAAATATTTTAAGAAATCTAAATAACCGCCCCGATATTTTGAGAAATAATTTTTAAATATTGTTATTACTATGAAGGATAGCGAAGTTCTTAAGATTGTAGACCAAGAATTAGACACATTATGTGGTCTTTTAAGTGTGGAGTGTGAGAAAGAAACTGTTCTCGAGGATGGGGCCGAGGGCGAAAAATATATTAAGATTGCTTTCAAAGGTGAGGATTTAGGGTATATGATTGGCAACAGAGGGAGGCATCTAGATTCACTCCAGTTTATGCTTCAGGTTATTCTTGGTAGAAAACTTCCAGAAGATACTATGTTTAAGGTTTTCATAGATGTGGGCGGATATAGAGAAGAAAAAGACAAGAAGCTGGAAGAGATGGCGTTGCAGAAGGCAGACGATGTAAGAATTCTTGGGGACGAGGTTGCTCTTCCCCCAATGAAGCCTTCAGACAGGAGAATTGTGCATATCGCACTAGAAAAATTCAAAGATATTACAACTGAAAGTCGTGGCGAAGGAATGGATCGCCATATTGTGATTATGCCTCTTAAGTAGGTAGAATCAATTAATGAAAGTAAAAGAGTTTTTAAAGAGGAATATCTTCCCGATTGTTGTATCTATTGTCGTTATTCTTCCCCTACTCTTTTGGGCACAAGAGAATACTTCAAAGATGTTTGTGATTATACTTTCCATATTAGTATGGTTAGGGATTTGTATAAAGAGGAAGAGTCCGGTTACCAGTAGTCTCCTGTATATATTAATTACACTGCCATTCAATATTACTTACCAGTTACCTACTGATGTTCTATTTTTTCATACAGATCCATATGTAAGTGGTATTGCTACTAACTATCTGATACCTACTCTTTCCATATTGGACTTAGGTTTAGTTCTTCTAATTGCTTCTTATGTGTATGAGTTTGGAGTAAAACATCTCACAGTTTTATTACATAACTATTCTCTGTGGATTATTCTATTTATTGGGTATTTAGTTTTCTCTGCTTTGTTAAATTCAAGCCTACTAACGCTTCTTAATGGTGGACGATTAATATTAGGATTTGTATGTTTGATTCTGGCTATCGATTTCTTTAAATTACAGAAGCACAGGGATTTTTGGAAATATATGTTGGTTGTTTTACTAGTATCGGTGGTGGTTCAAGGAATTATTGGACTTTTACAATTTAAAATGGGATCTTCTCTAGGGTTGAGTCTGTTGGGAGAGTCACAGATTGTTAGTGGTATGCAGGGTTCTAGTTTTGTGACTTTAAATAACGAGGTTTTCCTTCGTGCGTATGGTACTTTCCCCCACCCTAATATATTGGGAGGATATTTAGTAATGTGTTTGTTACTATCGTTGTACTTGTATGCGAGGAAGGACTTTAGATGGAAGCGTGGTGTGATGTTATTGGGTCTTTTGAGTAGTATTTGTGTTGCTCTTACTTTTTCAAGAATTTGTATTGTGTTGGTTTTAGTAGTGTGGTTGGTGTTTTTGTTTTTTAGATTTGTTGTTAGGAAAAAGGGTATGTATTCTTTTTCGATTGCTTTGTTAGTTGAAAGGTTTTTAAATCTTCTTTCGGGTAGTGATACTAGTATGGGAGATAGGGTTAATTTGATGAAAAGTAGTTTTGAAATTGTTAAGGATAACTGGTTAGCTGGTATTGGTCTGGGTCGATTTACGAAGGGTATGGAGAATAATATTCCACTTACTTCTAATGGGGTGATGTTGATACAGCCTGTACATAATGTTCCGTTGTTGATGGTTTCAGAGTTGGGTGTTGTTGGTACTCTACTCTATTGTGTTTTGTTGGGTAGTATTTTGTTAAGGAATGTTAGGAGAATGAATTGGTTTAAGTGGTTGGTTATTTTCATATTGATCGTTATTGGGTGTTTTGATCACTATTTGTTTAGTTTGCCACAGGGGGTAGTGATGGGAGGAATTTTGTTATTCTTTTTTTTCAACGAAGAGAAATGCAAGTAAGCCAAGCATCCCTGTGAGTCCCATCATACCGCCATAGAGATCGTTCCCTGTTGTATTGTAAAGTATTAATCCAACAGGTCCTAAAAGACCAAGAAAACCAAAGTAGCCAATATATTTCAAAGATTTTGGAGAAGTCTTTTTAGGCATATTGAGTGGGAATTATTTTAATATGAAATTATAACATATTAGAATACGGAGAGAATGGGATTCGAACCCATGGTACGATTACTCGTACGAACGCTTTCCAAGCGTTTCCTTTCGGCCACTCAGGCATCTCTCCAAGCAATCATGGCGTACCTGGCCGGATTCGAACCGACAACCTACTGCTTAGAAGGCAATTGCTCTATCCTATTGAGCTACAGGTACATATTCTTGGGGTATTTTATCACAAAGAACCTTGTTTTTATATATCTACCACATCTATTAGGATACCACCCTGTCTCTTTGGAAAGTGGAAAAGGGAGTGTGGGAAATTAACAGGATTAAAATCAAACACAGTGGTTTTGTCTGAATATTTAATATCTGTTAAATATTCAGAACCCTCGTCCCAGTTCATGGTCTTAAGCGTGCTAATTATCGCCTCTTTATCTATCTTTGGGAGTACAGATCCTGTAGCTGCCAGTTTTATAGATATGGAATCTGCAGTACTCTGTACTACAGAAACCTCTTTCTCAATATCTTCCCCAAGAGTGAGCTCCAAATTCTCACTATTTTCAAACAGATTCTTAGCCTGTGCTTCTTCTGTAAGCAACATAGCTACACCCTCATCAAATCCTTTGTTGTAGTAAAATGTACCAGTACTTTTCGCAGTAAGCGAAATATTGGCCTGTGTAGCTGCTGCTCCAACTGCGACATCCGTCTTTATACTATCCTTTGCAACCTCTGTACTTACACTCCCAGATATCAAAGACCAATCACCTTCTTTTGCCCTTAGTTTTAATTCTGCATCTTCAGTAGTCGTCGATTTAAGTTCTTCAGCAGCAGTATTCACATCAGAAAGAGAAAGAACAGTGTATTCCTCCTTTGTCCCGCCAGAGAATGTCCCTGAGCGGTATCCGAAAACTTCGCTACTTGAGAAGTTCTGTACAGTGAAATATGTACTAGAAGTATTGTACTCCTCTCCTATATCTGTTGCATGTACTGCAACAGTTACATAACTATTACACTGAACATCCGTTGCACTATCAAGTGAGTATGTCTTGCCATCTGAAGATATGACTACTTGTCCTGCAGAAAGTGAAAGCGCAGTGCAAGATTCTGTTGGTCCCGGATGCGTTAAGGTTACATTTCCAGCTGCTTTCTCGCCCTTGTAAGCTTTTCCTGTAGCTGTAACAGTCGTTGATCTAGATTCTTCAACGGATTCTGTTTTAACAGGTATTTTGTAATTTTCAAAATCAATATCCTTGATATTTGAATCCCCTACAAAGGTTTTCTCAATACTGACCTCCTGTGCTTTAACAAAAATTCTAACTTTAACAAAAGGTACAGTAGTGTAATATATTACCCCTGAAAGTATGAGGACAAATATTGCAGAACCAAGATAGAGAGGCCAAAATTTTCGTAATTTCCTTATGAGTAAAGGAGTGTTAGAATTCTCAATACGAGGAGTTGTCTTTCTTCTCAAAAAATCGGGTAATTTAAATCCTGCAAATGGATTTTTTGCCACCTTTGTCTTCTCCTCTACCCTTGCATGTTTGAAATCAATTTTAGAAAGGTCGGGTTTAGATTCTGCGTACTCTTCCGCCGATGGTAGATCTTCGTCAAAAGAGATGGTTAACCCATCTTGATTTATGGTTTTAGTCTCTTTTCTCTTTTCAATATCTGTTTTGCTTCTCAGGATGGCCTCATTTATTCGTTTTTCAAAATTTGAGGAATCAGCAGAACTCTGCGTAATAGAGGTTTTGTTTTCTATATTCTCAACAACAGGCTCTACCACTAGGGGAGCTTCTTCTATCTTTTCAACCTCTCTCCAAGTTTCTTCAGTCGGATTATTGGGAGTATCTATACTAACAATCCCTGCAATTTTCGCATTTCTTAAACCTGTTGGGTTTTTGATAATTTGGCAAACTAGCTTTTTTGCCTCTTCATCTGCGGTTTCTTTTATTACAGACAGATTAATTGAGCTAATGAGTATGTCAGAATCCTCGGCAAAGGTGAGAATGATTTTCTCTGTTTTTGCACTCATGATTGCTGTGACTATATCTGTCAATTCATCCTCTGTTCCTACGACAATTTTTGTTATTTTGCTATTATCCTCCATCAAACAGGTATATTTTTTGATTTATTTACTTCGTTATCATACGCAAACTTTGCCAAAGCGGCAGGAGTAATATCAAAGATGTATTTTAGATCCCCACTATGATCTATGATATTGGAGAGTTTATCAGGAGTAAAGTATTCTATGCGAGGAACGACAGGAAATGGAAGATTCTTCTTCCATGGAAACTCCAGCATAACCTCCTTTATCTCTGGCAGAAGAGCACCTCCCCCACAAAGATATATTTGCCCAGGAAATGTTCCTACATCGTCGCAACTAGCGAGTGCTGTTTTCAATGTTTTCATCCACAGTTTAGCAACAGGGTATACGACCTTTTGAACTTCTCGAGCAACATCCTTGTTGATGTCCTTCTCTGCATATTTGAGTTTGCGCTGTTCTGCATGTCTGTAATCCAATGAGTGTATATTGCTAATCTCTTTTGTGAATACTCTTCCCCCAAATGCAAACATTTTTGTCTCGGTTATATTTCCCCTATCTACAACAGCGATATCAGAGGTGCCACCCCCAATATCTATGAATATGGCGGAGAAATCTTTGCTTGAGGAACCATTGAAAGCTCTTGCTACAGCAAAAGGTTGGGAGACTATCCCAAGTACAGTTAAACCTAGTTCTTGAGCAACCTTTTTTAGTGCTTCTACATATGTTTTTGGAGCAAAAGAAGCATAGAAATTGAGTTTTACATCTCTACCCTTGTAGCCTACTAGTGATTCTACGGGCATGCCTCCGATTTCGAAACCTGTTTTTGTAATATGCAAAATTTCAATATCCTCATTTTGCAATCCCGTGCGATGTCCGAGATCTTCCTTACCATTAACCTCAATCCTCTCTTTTATCTGTCTGATGATGTTATTTTGCTCTTTCTGCGTAACCTCGTAGTCATAATTTTCTTCTCTCTGATAGTTAATGACAATGGAAACACCTTGTATATATTCTCCAGCGATACCCATGACTACATATTGTGGAAGCTCCTCATCAGGAAGTCGGTTGGTTAGTTCTGCGATGGATAGTCTGCAATTCTCCAATACGGTATCGAGATTAGTAATGATACCGCTTTTCATGGCATTTTGTTGCTGATCTATGCGAGATATTTTTTTAACATTGATGCCATTAGAGTCCATGGAGAAGAGAATACTTTTAAGTTTCTCTGTACCTATGTCCAGTGCTATGACATTTTTATTTGTATTTATTAGAGTGTTGTTCTCCGAGAGGTTTCTCAGAAAAGGCAAGTTTAGCATACGAAAAGTATATCATATTTAATCGATTATATGATAACTGTAAGGATAATTGGCTCTCTTTCGGTTTTCTTGTATATGAGTTTACTTAAATCCTTCTCTATGGTCTCACGCAAAGTTTCTACCTTGTACTGCTTACTATGTTGTGATTGTGATATCCAATTTCTGTGTATATCGAAAATCTGATTCTCTATCTCCTTTAGAAGTTCTTGCGATCCTTTCATATATACAAAACCTCGAGATACGAATCTTGGTCTCCCAATTATCCGTTTATTTTTAATATTCATATTTAAAACTACAACGAACATTCCAAACTCAGAGAGTTGTTTTCGATCTTTTAGAACAATCTCTCCTGTGTCTCCTACTCCTAGACCATCTATGAGGATGGGTTTAGATTCTACTTTTTTGCCTCTTGACCAATGATGTCCATTGAAGAGCCATGTTTGTCCATCATCCGTTAAGAAGATATCCTGATCATTCATTCCCCATTTGAGGAAGTTCTGCTTATTGAAATATCTAAATGTTAAAGGCCCGTGTATTGGCATGACTGCTTTTGGCTGTATCAATTCGTGCATCATCTTCATATCTTCTTGATTGCCATGTCCTGTGGAGTGTATTTTCAGATTAACAGTATCTTTTACTAAATCTGCACCCAAGGAGATAATACGATCAGTCATCTTCTCTATGGTGCTGATATTCTCAGGTATCTCGGAAGAGGACATAATTACTAAATCTCCTTTCTTTATTTTAATGAACTTGTGTTCATTTAATGAAATTCTGTTTAATGCAGCAAACCTTTCTCCCTGGCTTCCGGTACACAATATTAGTAATTCATTATCTGGGTATTTATTAATATCTTTCTCCTTAACGACCATCTTGTCATCAATATTGATATATCGTTTCTTTCGAGCGATATCTAATGATAGTTCGAGACTTCTTCCTGAGAGGACTATTTTACGATTAGTTATCTTGGCAACCTCAATTAAAGAATATAGTCGGGTTATCAATGAAGAGAAAGCAGCAACCACAACCCTTCCCTTTTGTTGTTTAATTAACTCTGCGAGATTATCAAAAATCTGTTTTTCAGAGGGTGCTTTACCGGGGTTTGTAGCATTCGTGCTTTCCATTAATGCCAAATCTATTTTTCCTCTTAGCTTTCGAAGAGCCTCATAGTCTGTTTGGGGCTCATTGGCTGGAGTCATATCAATTTTGTAGTCTCCAGAGAAAAATACATTACCATTTGGGCTTTCAACAAAGATGGAGAAAGCGTCTGGAATGCTATGGTTAATACCGATAAACGAGGCTTTAAAATACTTTCCAATCTTTATGATTGATTTTCTTTCAACGCTGTAGATTTTAACTTTGTTTAACATTCCATACTCTCGCATCTTTTCCTCGATGAGTGCTTTTGCAAAACCACCGGCATATATTGGAGGGTAATCTAATTCAGGTAATACCCATTTCAACGCACCAATATGATCCAAATGTCCATGGGTTATGAGTATTGCTTTGATTTTTTCTTTGTTTTTTCTTAAGTAGCTAGTATTTGGGATTAGGTAATCAATACCGTACATCTCTTGTCCTGGGAATGAATACCCCGCATCTATCATTACTATTTCGTTTGAATATTCTACAAAATTACAATTTCTTCCAATCTCTGTAGTACCTGATAGTGTGCATAGCTTCAACATTTCTTTCTTGTTTGTAAACATCATGATGTGGACATTATATCAGATATTGGTGTGATATAATAATGGGACTGCTATACTACATTAATTACAGCATATGGAACGAAATATACCAAAAGCATACGAATCAAATACCTCTGAACCAGAAATATACAAACTCTGGCAATCATCAGGCTACTCTACTCCTGAAAAAGTCGAAGAATATTTAAGAGAAAAAGGATTGAATGTTGAAAAACCATTTACAATTACACTACCTCCTCCAAATGCTAATGGTAATTTACACCTGGGTCACATGTGTGGATATTCCTTCCATGATGCATTTGCAAGATTCAATAGAATGACAGGTCATCCAACCCTACTTGTCCCTGGTAAGGATCATGCTGGCATTCAAACAGAGAGTGCCTTTACAAAAGTGTTACAAAATAATGGCGAGGATAAATGGGAAATGGGAAGGGACGAATTTTACAAACGATGCTATGACTTCTGTATGCAAAATGCAGACAATGCTAGGACCCAAGAAAAGAATATTGGACTTTCGGCTGATTACAATAGAGAATTCTTTACATTAGATCCAAAGTTAACCAAGATCATCTACGAAACTTTCTACAAGATGTATGAGGATGGAATGGTTTACAGAGATAAACGTATTGTAAATATATGTTCTAGCTGTAAAACAGCACTAGCGGATATTGATACTGATCACGAAGAGCGAAGAGGCATATTTGCATATATCATCTACCCTCTTGTAGATGAGGCTGACAAAAAATTAGCCAAAGAAAGGTTCGGAGTTGAAGGTATTACTGTTGCTACAACTAGACCGGAAACAATGCTTGGAGATACTGCCGTTGCAGTTAATCCGGATGATGAGAGATACAAGGAATTCATTGGGAAGAAAGTTCTTCTTCCAATTGCAAACAGAGAAATTTCTGTAATTGCAGAAGCAGAAGTAGATTTAGAAACAGGAACAGGGGCATTGAAGGTTACTCCTGCTCATTCCCCTGTCGACTTCGAAATTGGTAAGCGACAAGGATTAGAAATCATTAATGTAATTGATGAAGGAGGTAAAATGACCGGCAACATTCCCGAAAGATTTAAGGGTATGGGTACAACGGAGTGTTCAAAAGCATTGTGTGGTGAATTAAGTGAATTGGGTTTGTTGGTTAAGATTGAAAATATTAAGCATGAAGTAGCTGTTTGTGAGAGATGTGGTACAGCCATTGAACCTGTCATATCTAACCAATGGTATGCAAATGTAGAACCTTTAGCTAAAAAAGCCTCAGAAGCGCTCCGTAATGGTGAAGTTAAGGTTATACCCGAAGGTCAACAAAAAGCTTTAGAATTTTTCTATGAAAATATTCAACCATGGTGTATTTCTAGGCAACTTTGGTGGGGTCAGCGAATTCCAGTGTGGTATTCTGGTAGTAAAAAACTTCATGATTGGTTAAATGAGAATCAAGGTAAAACAGTTGAGGATTTTGAAAAAGAATTTAATACCCAAGCTAAT
>CAZKXP010000009.1:0-20673 GCA_964556955.1 uncultured Candidatus Saccharibacteria bacterium | reverse complement strand
GTTTACTGATGATGTAATTGCATATGCCAATAGATTGGAGATAGATCTTGCTGAGGTTAAGCTTGCCATAGTTGTACAGAAGATGGTACAAGCAGAAATTTCCGGGGTTGCTTTTACTGTCGATCCAATTACCCAAGATACTACGAAGCTTGGAATAGAAGCGGTATATGGGCTTGGTGACGTAATATCTACAGGAGAAGTAACACCAGATTCATATCTTTTAAACAAAAGAGATCTTAGTATTTTAGAAAAGCATATAGCTCCACAAGAATGGATGAAGGTAAGAACGATGAATGCTTCGCATGGTAAGCGTGGTAATGAGGAGAAGATTAAGATATCTTCTGGGTGGAGTCATAGGCAGAAGTTGTGTGACAGAGATGTACAGGAGATATCTAAGATTGCATTAATTGTGGAAAATAAAGCTAGAAGTCCACAGAATATCGAATGGGTTATTGCGGGAGGTCGAGCTTGGGTTCTACAAAATAAAGCCCTTCTCTCGGAGAATATGCAATACAAGGTGAGTGTCTCCGAGATAGAACCTGTGAGGAAGACATTAAGAGATTTGGTAATCGTATTTCTTGAAAGATATCAATCTCAAGAGATGATGACAAGCCAAGCTATGAATAATGCTCAAAAGATGGTAATGAAGAGTAACACTAGCATTGGCAAGAGACTCGGAGACCTAATAACTGCTGCTAAAAACAAGAAGGTTGAAGCTCAAAGTACGAATCAGATGAACAAGGAAGATTTGTTGGTTTCCGGCATAGGTGCTAGCTTTGGTGTAGTAAGTGGAAAAGTTTCAATTGTAGATGGTCCTACAGGTAAGCAATATTCCAAGGCAGATATTTTACTAATCAAGAAATATTCTACAGAGATGGAATCCATGATCATATCTTGTGGTGGTGTAATTATGGATTTTGGAGGTATTACAAGTGATACTGCGATATTGTGTAGAGAACTAAAGATCCCTGCAATTGTTGGTGCTAGTAGAGCATCTGAATTAATTAATGAGGGCCAAAGAGTTAAGATTGATGGGAATACAGGAAGCATCTACAGGGAGAATGAGAAGGTTGAGGTGAATCCTGTGGTGGATACATATAGCGAAGGTATTGATCTTTTAAATGTTCAAGCAGAAGAAAAGGAAGGGTTTGAAGAAGAAGAGATACCATCGATTAAGATTCCAAGAGATATGACTCTTTCTCCTTCGGCTACCAAGGTGTTTAGCATGGGTAATATGGATAGTAGCAAATTGATAGATTTTGTTGGTAATTCCCATGGTATTGTGTATGTAGATTTGGATGATATATTGGTTAAAGAGGGTCGTCACCTACTCGCTTATGTTGAGGACAAGAAGTTCTTAGACTTTAGCAACAAGATTGCAGAGAAATTAGTGAAGTATGTAGAACTTGCTCAGGGAGATGAGGTTGTTGTCTCTATTGGCTCCGCCGCTATTTCTGAGTTTAGAAGTTTAACTAGGGGGAAAGAGTTTGAGGATCAAACATTATCTGGAGAGATATATGGTGGTATTCACTATATCAATAATCCGGAGTTGCTTAATAGGGTTGTTAAGATAGTTAAGAGGGTTAGGAATGTTTACAAGAAGAGGAATGTTTCTATGGCTTTGCATGCCCCTATGAATGAAGATACTATGAAGGAATTCAAGAAGGTACTTTCCTCTGAGGGCTTGAGAAGGACTTCTTCTTTCAGGGTGTATGCTATTTTAGATAATCCATCTGAGATTATCCTTGCGGATGATATTCTTGGTACCAAGATCGATGGTTTGATTTTGAATATGCCTAGGATTGTTAGACAGATGCAAGGATTCAAGGTTGATGATACTGAATCTAGGTATGACTTGAGTAGGAATAGTGTTTTCAGGGTTGTAGATAATGTTTTGGATGTTGCTAAGGGTCAGGATTGTAAGATTATTGCTGTGGTTGAGGATAGTAAGCCTTTGTTAAGACATTGTGTACAATCTGGTATTTATGGCGTTTCTGTGAAGCCAGAGGATATTGTAGAGGCTAGGAAGGTTGTATCAGAAGAAGAGGCTAAGGTTATATTGGGGAGATAGTATATCAGATCAATTCTAGAACTACTCTTGGTTAATAATTTTGTAATCTTAGAAAAAGCCTTTTATAATACAGCAACGTGTTTGATACTGAAATACCGTTTTTGTTTTTTATAAATATTTTTGAAGAAGCAACAACAAGAAGCTTGTAAAAACAAAAGTAATTCCCGAATGAAAACTTTATGAACGAAGATCAGATCTAGAACAGATCTTATTTTTCTCATTATAGGTTTCTATGATATACTTTCCATACATGGAAGATACACCAATGATGAAACAATATATGGGTTTTAAGAAGCAATACCCAGATAAAATTCTACTTTACAGAATGGGAGATTTCTTTGAAACCTTTGGAGAAGATGCCAAAACAACAGCCAAAGTACTAAACATAACCCTAACCGCTAGAAACAAAGAAAACAACAACGTACCACTAGCAGGATTCCCACACAAAGCCATAGACCAATACTTACCCAAACTAATAGAAGCAGGATACTGTGTAGTAGTTGTAGACCAATTAGAAGATCCAAAGTTTGCAAAAGGAATCGTAAAGCGAGGAGTAACTAGAATAGTAACACCCGGAACCCTAGATGGAGACGAAGCCAATGCCGTAAAAAATTCCTACCTAGCAAGCTTCTACTTAGAAAAGAAAACCCTCTCAGTATCACTCTGTGATGTATCAACAGGAGAATCACTACTCATAACGGAGAAATATACCGAGAATAGCGTGAGCAATATACTTTCCTCATACTATCCAGAAGAGATACTGGTCATAGAGGGAGAAGATACCCTACTCTTTCCCAATACCCCAGTACACTTTGTAGAAAAAGGATTAAAGAACAAAGACTATGCAACAGAAATAGTAAAAGAATTTTACGGAATTAAAAATATGGAAAGCTTAGATATATCTCAGGACAATGGAGATATTATATCAGTAGCCATGGGACTCCAGTACATCAAAGAAACCCAGCTCATGGATCCAAAACACATACTCAAACCCAAACGAGTAAATACAGACAGAACAATGATCCTAGACAGAGCAACCATTAGAAACCTCGAACTAGTAGCAAGCGCATACAGTGGAAATATATCAGATTCACTCTTTGGAGTATTAGACAAAACATCTACTCGAATGGGAAGAAGATTACTCTATTCATGGATATTGAATCCACTCATAGACAAGAAAAATATAGATGAAAGGTTGGGCATAGTAGAAAAGCTATACAAAAAACAAGAGTGTCTAGCAGATATACGAAGTAAGTTGGAGAATATTAACGATATTGATCGAATAGTTGGAAAGATTGGACTCAATAGAGCCAATGGAAGAGATTTCAATGCATTACAGATATCATTAAAGAATGCATTGGAGATATCCAAGGTATTAAAGAGAGAATTAGACCTTCAAGCAGAAGCCATAGACAAGGATTTGTTAGAAAAATTAATAGTAAGTATTGAAAAGACAATATCCGATGATCCTCCTCCTACAATAATGGAGGGTGGAATAATTAAAACAGGATTTAATACAGAAGTAGATGAATTAAGATCATTAAGTGGAGATAGTAAATCATGGCTAAAACAATTTGAAGAGGATGAAAAAGCTAAAACAGGAATTACATCATTAAAAATTAGCTTTAACAAAGTATTTGGATACTACATTGAGGTAACCAATACTCATTTGAACAAAGTCCCAGAGCGATATATTCGGAAACAAACCTTGGTAAATGCAGAACGATTCATAACGGAGGAATTAAAAGCGAAGGAAGATGTTATTCTTAATGCCCAAGAAAAGATCGGAACTTTAGAATACAAGTTATTTTCTCAGTTTAGAGATACCTTCATCCCATATCTAGAAGCTTTGCATGATGTCGCAATCTTCATCGCCAATACAGATGTATTAGCAAATTTCGCATATGTAGCCTTGCAAAATGAATATGTAAAACCAATGATATATGAGATGGGCGAGAAGGATGGAATTATTGATATCAAAAAAGGAAGGCACCCTATTGTTGAGAGAATATCTTCTGAAGAATTCATATCTAATGATACCCTCCTCAACTTTGAGGAATCTAATATGGCTATTCTTACCGGTCCGAATATGTCTGGGAAATCTACATATATACGACAAGTTGCCACTATCGTACTAATGGCACAACTAGGAAGCTTTGTGCCTGCATCCGAAGCGGAGATATCCATAGCAGATAGAATATTTACCAGAGTTGGGGCATCTGATGACCTATCAAGAGGTAGAAGTACCTTTATGGTAGAGATGGATGAAGCTGCAAATATCATTAACAATGCTACCAAGTATAGTTTGATTGTATTAGATGAAGTTGGTCGTGGTACGAGTACCTATGATGGAGTAAGTATTGCATGGGCCATAGCTGAGTATTTGGTTAATGAAAACAAAGCACGTACCCTATTCGCAACCCACTATCACGAACTTCTTAAACTCGCAGAAAAATTCCCATACAAAGTGCAGAATTACAATGTCTTGGTGGAGGAAGATCTGGAAGAAGGATCGGTGATATTTCTTAGAAAGATAGTAAAGGGTGGTACAGACCGAAGCTATGGAATATATGTAGCTAAAATGGCTGGGTTGCCTAGTAAAATTGTAAAACGAGCGAATGAGATACTAGAAAGTTTTGAACAAAAAAGCATGTTTGAGGGTAAAGACAGTTTAAGAGATACTGAAATGTTCACATCTACATCACACTGTGATATTAAGGAATCTAACGGAGCGTTCCAATTCCCATTGTTTATGGCAAAGAGTTCTGAAGTAGAACAGGATATTCAGAAGCTGGATCTCGATAATTTGACTCCAATAGAGGCATTAAACAAAATCTCTGAGTGGAAGAGGAAGATTTAAATATCAAGATAGTATCCAAATTTGTATCTATTTTTTATCAATCTTAGACCTGTTGCTTTGTAAACCTCTCTGTTTATCCTACTGATAGTTACTGTAATATATGAATTCGAAATGGATTTGTTGAGCTCCTTTTCCAGTTGTTGTTTTAATATGCTCAGGGGATGGTATACACAATCTTGGGCAAGGCATTGAATCAATGAAAGAGATACTGGGGTCATGAAGATTTTGCACTCTTTCAAAATGATATATCCGCTGGAGAAACAGAATTGCAAACTTCTGTATTTTATAATTGCCTTAGATTTTGAGTTATCCCATAGAAAGCAGTCTATGTTCTCAAGTATGGCAGGGATTAGATACGGAAAGACATCCCGACTTAATATATATGAAAACCCAAGCTTAATATATTTTTGAAAAATCTTTTCACTAAAGTGATCGACCACAATCAGTATCTTGCTAGCGTGGTATTGAGATACGAGGGACAGTGCTTCGGCGAAGATAGGAGTGTTAACATTTTCCATTTTGCTATCTACTATGTATATATCACTAGGTTTCTCGGATTGTGATTCTGTGAGAAATGCAGAAATATCTTTGTAGAACAATATTGTGGTGTTTGAATTACGAAAGTTACGAAGAATTTCTTTGTAGTAACAATCTGTTGTAAAACAGGCAACTGTACGAATCATTCATATATGTTAGTACGGTATCCTTTCAAATACTTTACGATTTTACGGCTGTGATAGCCTCGTCTAATGAGACTAATGATTGTTCTCCGGATGTCATATTTTTCAGTTGTACCTGATTTGCACTAATTTCATCCCCTCCTATTATTATGACCCAAGGGATATTTTTTCGAGAAGCATATTTAAGTTGATTGGCAAGTTTTGCAGAAGTCAATTGTACCTCTACATTTATCTTTGAATCCCTAAGTTTGTTAGCAATATCTTGGATATATCCATACAATTTTGAATCTAGCAGAGGTATGAAGACCTGAGTCTTGGTTGTTTCTTTTGGAATTAAATCATAGGTTTGTAGATAGTCTTCTGTAGTTATGTCCCCCCAACCAATACCAAAAGCAGGGAGTTTTTCCTGTCCAAACATTGAGAGCAGATCGTCATATCTTCCCCCTCCGAACAGAGCACGAGGATTTTCTTTGCTTCCGATATCAAACATCTCAATTACAGTGCCGGTATAGTATGCTAGGCCTCGCATAATGGAAGGCTCAAAACGAATATTTGTTAAGCCAAGGGTTTTGATTCGTTCGAATAGCTCTAGCAAATCTTTTGCACCGGATGATTCTTTCTCAATTTTCTTTAGGTCTTTAAGATCCCATTTAAGGAAATTTAAAAGATCACTAATTTGTGTTTTTGTAAGTTCTAGCTCTTCGAGATATTCAATAAAATCGGTATTGCTTAGCTTTGTATAGTTATCTATTGCTCTTGCAACTTTGGGTTTCTTCTCAGAAGGAAGTTCTAAAATGTTTTCAAATAGATAGTCTAGAAGATATCTACTGTTTACCCTAATTTCATATGTATTTGATGGAGCTTTCAGTTCTTTCATAACGGTCAGAATGTATTGGAAAATCTCTATTTCAGCTTCTAATGTTGGAACTCCCAAAATGTCTATATTTAACTGAATAAACTCTCGTCTCCTACCCTTTTGAGGCTTTTCATATCTGTAATATTTACTAATATTGAACCATTTAAGTGGAAATACGAGTTCATTTTTCTTTGCAGCAACCATTCTGGCTAAAGAAGGTGTCATTTCTGGTTTTATAGCGACCTCCCGTCCTCCTTTATCAATGAAATTGTAAAGCTGAGTATTGGCTAACTCATCTCCAGATTTTGCTCTGTAAAGTTGGGCTTCTTCCAAGATGGGGGTATCGTATTCTTCGAAGCCAAATCTTTCTGCAACTGATTTCCAGATATCAAAAAGGTATGACTTCGTAATCATTTCCTTAGGATATACATCTGTAGCTCCTTTGTAGGGTGATGTAGAAAGTTTGTTTTCCATAATTTCGATTATATCATATTGCATTTACAGTTGAGCTTGAATAAATATGCTAAATTATATATATTCAAAATATATATTTAACCTGCCAGGGTATAGTAAATAATGAAATATAGTGTCGGATTATCAAATTCTAGAAGACAGGCACCATCAAGAAGACCTACGAGGAAACTTTGGGGGTTGACCTCTTATGATGTTTTTAAAAGAATGAATTCTTCTAATGTATCAAAGAATAGTCGTGGTAAGGGTCGCAAACCAATGAAACCCAAGATGAAGAAAATATTGTACATAGGTATAGGAATACTGTTCTTTCTCGGTTGTATTGTATTGTTAGCAGTTGGTATTTTCCTAAAAGGACTTCAAAAATCGCTTCCAGCGCCTGATGAGTTGGTAGCAAGAGATTCAGAGAAGAGCACACAGATATTTGATAGGAATGGTACCCTACTCTATACAATATACGGAAACCAGAATAGAGAATTTGTGTCCATAGATAAGATCCCAGACTATACAAAATGGGCTGTTTTAGCAGCGGAGGATATTGAGTTCTATCAGCACAAGGGTTTGGATTACAAGGGTATATTGTCTGCTGTATTAAGAAATCTAAAGGCTGGGGGTATTACAGGAGGTGCTAGTACGGTAACACAGCAGTTGGTAAGGAATACTATTCTTTACGATGTATTAGGTGATGAGGCTTACAAGCAAACATATGTTAGAAAGATCAAAGAGATCTTGATTACAATGCAGGTAGAACAAACATTAACCAAAGACGAGATTTTACAGATGTATATGAATGAGATCCCTTTAGGAGGAGTAAACTATGGATTCCAGGCTGCCGCGAATGCATATTTTGGTAAAGATGTAAGTGAACTTACCTTAGCCGAGAGTGCTGTACTAGCAGGCATTATACAAAGTCCTGGCGTCTATTCTCCTTTGTATGGTACCAATCCCGATTTGGCTGAGACTCGAAAAAATTATGTTCTGGATCAGATGTCTAAGCATAAAGCTATGATTGGTGTCACAGATGAAGAAATTGAAGAGGCTAGAAATGAGGAGGTAGTTTACAGTGATAAGGTGATAGATATTAAAGCTCCTCATTTTGTCTTCTATGTTAAGCAGTTGTTGGTAGATAAGTATGGTATAGATCGTGTAGAAATGGGTGGCTTGAAGGTTACTACTACTTTGGATTATTCGACACAACAGATGGCAGAGGAAGAGGTGCAAAAGGGTGTAGATAATGCTAAACGAAACAATATTAATAATGGTGCTATGGTAGTGATGGATCCTAATAATGGTCAGGTACTCTCAATGGTCGGATCTGTAGACTATTGGAATACGGAAGATCCTCGTGTAGATGGCAATGTAAATATTGCAGTGAGCTTGAGGCAGATGGGTTCTTCAATCAAGCCTTTTGTTTACCTTACTGCCATAACACAAGGATATGGTCCTTGGACAGAGGCTCCAGATTTGGAACAGATAAGTTTTGGTACATATGATCCCCAAAACTGGGATGACAAAAATATGGGATTAATGACCGCAAGGAAGGCCTTGGTATATTCTCGAAATGTACCTGCGGTATATACATTGCAGATGGTGGGTATAGATAATTTCCTTAAAACAGCAGAGACAGTTGGGATTACAAGCTTGTCCAGTAAGGCTGGTTATGGGTTAAGTTTAGCTTTGGGTTCTGGAGAGGAGACGCTTCTTGAGCATGCGACTGCCTACACTGTATTGGCCAACGGTGGTACCAAATATGATGTTACAGCAATATTAAAGGTGGAAGATTCTAATGGGGAGGTATTGGAGGAATTTACGGAACCAGAGGGTACAAGAATATACAAGGAGAATGAAATATATGCTGTTAACTGGATGCTTTGTGATCTTGGTGGATTTAATGATCGTCCTGATAATGGTTACTACTCTGTAAATGGAAAGAGAGTTTGTGGTAAGACAGGAACGACTGATGGTCCAAAAGATTTAACCACGATTATCTATTATCAGAATCTCGTGGTCGCAGTATGGAATGGTAATAACAATGGAGAAGTAGCACCAGGTGCATGGGGATCGACAATTCCACTGCGTATTGCCAATTCTTTCGTAAAGAGAGTGGCAGATACCTATGTACCAAGTACATACAGTAGACCAGCGGGCGTTCTTTCTACGACAGTATGTACTGATACAGGAGCTTCTCCAGCAGATGGCGTAGAATGTACTAAAGAGGCATCAGTATATGTAGAAGGTGGAGCACCTGCTGCTGATAGTCGTAAGGCTGTTCAAGTTTGTACTTCTAATAATCTGGTTCCTTCCAATCTGTCTGCAGCGCAAAAGTATGGACTTACTTCAACAAAATATGTAATTAACAATAAGCTATCAAATACGCTACAACAAGGAGCATACGAAAAATATCTTACATCTATGGAAGGATCAGCATATCTTACAGCGGAACCTGCTACGGGTGTCTGTTCATTACCTTTGGGGCCAGACAATGCTCCAGTGGTTGATATTGCCTCTCCATCCACATCTCAATCCGTAGAAGCGGGAAGTACTTTAACGATATCAGGATCAGTTGCGTTTTTAGAAAGTATTAGTGGTTTTTCTGCTAAGTTTGATGGGAATAATATTGCGGGAGCAAGTATAAATGCAGATGGTACATTTACTGTAAACTATGTAGTCCCCTCTTCTACAGGCACAGGGACTCATACTGTGAGTGTAACCGCGGTAGACAATTATGGCAAATCAAATACCGCTAGTGTGAGTATCAATATCGTTGCACAGGGGTCTGGTATTTCATTAAGCATTATAAATCCAGTAAATGGTGCTACAGTTTCGGGTAATGTGAGTATTGTTGCTAACTCCACCGGAGGATCTGTGGATAGTGTGGCCTTCTCTATTGAGAAAGCCGGAAGTGTTGTAGCTAGTGGAAGTGATACTGATGGGTCTAATGGGTGGACATATACATGGAATACAGCACCAATGGCTCGAGGGTCATATACAATTAAGGCTAGCGCTATGAAAGGTAGCGCGACAATAGTTGCGTCACCAATCTCTGTTACTTACTAGACTAGTAAGCCACCAGTATTTTCTTCTATGTTATTCTTGATATTTTCGATGATTTCTTTTAAATCTTTTTCTGAGAGTGTCCTTTCAATGCTTCGAATTGCTATTCTAAATGTAATCTTCTTCTTTGTGCTCCCGTTCTTCTCTTTATAGATATCTATACATGAGATATTGCCCATAAGTTGATCGTTGTTTATGGCTTGGTATATGGTGTCAAAAATACTTGCATACTTTATATCTTGTTCAACTTCAAAGCAAAGATCTATCCTACTTTCGGGATATTTTGATACTTTGTTTAGGATCTTTGTATTGTTATGGTAATTTATGAGTTTGTTTAGGTTGATATCAATACCCGCAGTATATAGGGGAAGCTTGAAGTTCCCTTTTACTTTGTTATCTATCTCCCCCACTATTCCAAGGATTTCTCCTTCGCAAAGAATCAGTGCAGAGGTATTAGGATCAAAGGTGTACAAAATATCTTTCATATAGCTTGGAATGTCATCTTCGGAATAATCTGCGATTAACACATAGCTAGGCATAATTTTTGTTAAACCAAGAATTTGGTCTGCATAATACTTCGCTTGGTAGTATGCAGAATCCTCTCGCTTCTCAGAAGAAGAAAGGATCATGGAGAGATGCCAGTCCTCTACAGGAAGTCCATCATTATCTGTATAGTCTTTCTGATGGGAAAGATTCATTTCAAAAAGTGCCATCTTTTCAAATCCTTCTTGATAGTTGTATTGTACTTTTGAAAGTAGAGTCGGAATGAGAGAGGTACGCATCAAAGCAAGTTCTGGGGCTAATGGGTTTTTGATAATATATGCCTTCTCAGGAGTCATACCGGCGTTTTTAATTGTTTGAACATTTGTGAAGCTATATGTATCTGTTTCATTACACCCTTTATCTGCCAACAACTGTCTTATTGCTCTCTTTAACTCATATATTGCATTCCCTCTTGATGGAATGAGATCTCTTGTAGGTAATATGGGCTCTATATTGTTATATCCATATACTCTAGCTACATCTTCAAAAATATCTTCCTTTATGGATATATCTTCTCTCCAGGTAGGTGCTTTGACTACTAGATTATCATCATGATCTTCAAGTATTTCATATTCAAGGTTGGTAAGGATTCTTAGTACGACCTCTTTGTTCAAATCCAAACCTGTTACTGTTGTTAAGTTTGAGACACTGAAGGATATTGAGTTTCGCGATTTAGGAGATGGGTATATATCAATAATTTCCGAAGCAATACTCCCATTGGCTAATTCTACGATCATTTTTGTAGTTTCTTTAAGTACTGGAAGACACTGTTCGGGAGTAAGTGCGTGTTTGAATTTAGTTCCTGCTTCTGTCTGAAGACCGAGGAGCATAGATGTTTTTCTAACGATTGTTTTATCAAAGTTCGCACTCTCAAGTACAACCCTCTTTGTATTCTTATCAACTTCAGTTTCTGCTCCTCCCATGATGCCGGCGATAGCAATGGGGTTTGTGTTGTCGGCAATAACCATGACACGATCATTAAGTGCATGAACCTTATCATCCAATCCAAGAATACTCTCTCCTTGTGTTGCCATCCTGATATTGATATTGGCAATACCATTGCTATTGGGATCTTTTGAGACTATCTTGTCATAGTCAAAAGCATGAAGAGGTTGTCCAGAAATATGGGCGATATAGTTTGTAATATCTACAATATTGTTTATAGGTTTGTACCCTAGTCGGAGCAAGGCGCTTTTAAGCCACAATGGAGATTGGGCAATATTGATATTATCTATGACTATTGCTGTGTATCTTGGACATAATACTTCTGCATCGTTTACAATATTCAAAGGTAAGCAGCTTGATTTAGGTGTTAAATCCAAAGAGGTGTCTTTGTACCAATCGGGTGTATTAAAAGTGTTCCCCAATATTACTGTAAGTTCTCGGGCCAATCCTAATATGCCAAAGAGGTCTCCCCTATTTGTCAGTGCCTTATTTTCGATCTCAATGATGAAGTCGTCTAATCCGTAGTATTGTGAGAAAGATTGTCCTACGGGAGCATCCTGTGGTAACTTCATAACTACAGTATGATCAGGACCGAGATTTAATTCTCTCTCAGAACCCATCATTCCATTAGACAAAATTCCGCGCATTTCTCTTGCTTCTATGACAACAGGCTTTTCCTCTGTATATATTGTATATGGAATCTTGGAGCCAGGTTTTAAGTAAGCAACTTTATCACCCACTTCAAGCGTCTTGTCTCCTGCGAGTACCTGAACACTTTCTTCTGTGGCTATGTTTAGTTTGTATATCCCTAATTTATCAGCATTTGGATGGTCTCCCTTTTCTACTATTTCAGCAACGACTATACCCTCGTAGTCAGAAGCCATATCCTGTATGGATTCAACTTCCCCGATATGCTCTTTTATCACTCTTACAATATCTGTATTTGTTTGTTCGATATTACCTAATTGTTTTAAAAGCTTTACAGATACTTTCATATTAAAGTTGGCGTAAGAAGTTAAGGTTTGAATCACGAAGAAGTCTAATATCTTGAATCCCGAGTTTTATCATTACTAAACGGTCAACACCAAAGCCCCACGCGAAGCCAGAGTATTGATCCGGATCTATACCCCCAGCTCTTAGTACATTTGGATGTATCATACCGCACCCCATCAACTCTATCCATCCAGAGTGTCCACATGTAGAACATCCTGCCTTATTACAGAAAGGACAACTGATTACAAATTCACAATCAGGTTCTGTGAATGGGAAATATGCAGGTTGCATTCTAACCTCTAGGTCTGTTTCGAGATATTTTTCTAAGAAGGTTTTAATTGTAGCTTTCATATTTGAAAGGGAGATCCCTTTATCAATATATACTCCTTCTATCTGGTAGAAAGTGTGCTCATGACTTGCATCTGTTGCTTCATTCCTAAAACATCTTCCTGGTAATACTACTCGTATGGGAGGAGGTCCGAACTGCTTCATTGCACGATTTTGCATAGTTGATGTATGTGCTGGTAATACAAAACCATCATCTGTCCAGAATGTATCGTACATATCTCTTGCAGGATGTCCTGTAGGGAAATTCAAAGATTCAAACATATGGAAATCATCATCTATCTGTTTGCTCTCTAATACATCAAACCCCATTTTTTGGAATATATCGACAAGCTTTTCTACTTCTTTGTGTAGTGGATGTTTTGTCCCTTTTGTATCTAGGATATATGTTCGTTTTTCTTTAGGAGTATTAATATCGAAAGGAGCGGTGGGATCTATTCTTTTGTTTTGTGAATATACACTAATTTGTGCTTGTTTTTGATCAAGAAGCTCCTGGAATCTTGCTTTTAGAATGTTTACTTCTTTCCCATATTCGGCTTTTTTCTCGTTTGGTATGCTAGATATTCTTTTTAGTGCTAGTGTAAGAAGGCCTTCAATTCCGATATATTTTGCTTTTAATTCTGAGTATGAAAGTTCTAAATCTTTCTCTATTTCAGTACTTAATTTTTCTAGTGTGTTATCCATCTGTACTTTCTCAATTTTAACTTTATATATTGTATATTGTTTGTTTAAAAAGAAAAAGGACTCTTTGCAGAGTCCTTTAAAATACAAGTTAAAGAACCCTAAAGAGATTTTACTACAAAAGAAAATACAGAAGGATTGTTGTATGCTAGGTCTGCCAATATCTGTCTATTAAGTTCCATATTCTTTGCTTTAAGTCCTGCGATTAAATCTTTGTACTTGATGTCGTTCTCTTTGCAAGCAGCATTTATTCTTGCAATCCAGAGTCTTCTGACTTGAGCTTGCCTTTTTTGTCTATCTGCATATGCATACTGTCCAGCATGCATGTATGCCTCGTGTGCGACTCTGTAGAGTCTGTTCTTGGTCATCCTGTATCCTTTTGTTGCCTTAAGGATCTTGTTATGTTTTCTTGTTCTTACTGTTCCACCTTTGACTCTCATGTGATATGTATCTAGAAGTTAATAATTTTTCTAACTAATTTTTTTTCATTTGCACCAACAACTACAGCGTTAGACTTCTGTCTTCGCTTGGATCTTGTAGATCTTTTAGTCTTCAAATGTCCTTGATGACTCTGTTTGAATCTCAATTTAGCATCTCTATTCCCTCTTGGGTTAGATAGTCGGATTCTCTTTTTCGCTGTTTTGTTTGTTTTTTGTCTTGCCATTGTATCTATATGTAATGGATATACGGTTTCCCTCCATCTTTGGTTCGGCTTCGATACTACTATAATCCGCGAAATTAGTCAATATTTCGCCAAAAACTGATTGTGCAATATCTCGAGATTGTCTCCCCTTTTTTACCATTGTAAGTTTTACAGGGTGACCTTTTTTCAAAAACTCCAAAGCGCGTTTTATTCTATGCTGTGTGTCTCCAATATCCATAACAGGTGTGAATCTGAATTCTTTCAATTCCTTCATCTTGGTATTTACCGCTGATTCTCGTTTCTTTTTGTTCTGTTGATATATATATTTTGAAAAGTCCATGATTTTACAGACAGGTGGATTTGCACTTGCGCCTACCTCTACTAGATCTAATTCTGCTTCGAGGGCTAATTGTCTTGCTTTGTCAGTATCGATGACTCCAATATTTTCCCCATTTGCTCCTATTAATTGTACCTGTGGTACTCTTATCCATTCGTTTTTTCTTGGACCATAGTCCTTCTTGACATAATTACCCTTGTTATTATCCATATATCCCATTAATATTTTTGTTTTTTAAATTTAAATATTTAATTTGTGGGATGTCCCTTAGTACGAATTTCTTCTTTAAGGGTATCTATAAATTCCTGTACCTTCATCAATCCTTGATCTTTGGTTTTTCGAGTACGAATAGAGATAGTTTCAGTTTCAACCTCTTTGTCCCCTATGATGACGATGTAAGGAATTTTCATTTTTTCGGCATCTCTAATTCTAGACTGCATGCTTTTGTTTCTGTCATCCAGAGATACTCGGAGTTTAGTGTCTTTAAATTCTTTGTAGACTTTTTCTGCATATTCATGGTGTTTCTCTGATATTGGAATCACATACACTTGTTCTGGAGTAAACCAAAGTGGGAAATCTCCTCCATGATGTTCTATCAAGAAAGAGAAAAATCGCTCAAAAGAGCCAATTAGTGCCCGGTGTATTACAAAAGGCTGCTTTTCTTCACCATTCTCATCGATATATCGAATTTCAAATTTCTCTGGGAGATTAAAATCCAATTGGATGGTAGATACAGAGTCCTCTTTTCCAAAGACATTGATCGCTTGTACATCGATTTTAGGACCGTAGAAAGCGGCCTCCCCAGGTATCTCTTCGAATTCTATACCTTTGTTTGTTAGTACTTTCCTTAGAGCTTCTTCTGCTAGCTGCCATTTCTCTTGTTCTCCTGCATAGTGATCTTGCTTCTTTTCCCAATCAGAAAGAGAAAGTCGGAATTTGTAATTACTAAAACCAACATCTTTGTAAAAGATCTCGAGGAGATCGAGTGTCTCGTCTATTACTTTTTCTAGTTGATCCTCCGTACAGAATATATGGGCATCATTCTGAGTAAAACCTCTTACTCTCTGAAGACCATGGAGTTCTCCGGATTTCTCATATCTATATACTGTTCCAAATTCTCCCAGTCTGTATGGCAAATCTCTGTAGCTCTTGGGCTCAAGTTTGTAAACCATCATTCCTGCAGGACAGTTCATAGGTTTGAGATAGTATTTCTCATCCTCTACTTCGATGGGTGCATACATGGAGTCTTTGTAAAAGCCAAGATGTCCAGAAGTTTGGAAAAGAATCTCTTTGTTAATATGTGGGGTTAGGATATGTTCATAGCCCGCCTCTCTTTCCAAATCAAGCATGTATTCTTCAAGTATTCTTCGCATGCGATATCCTCTTGGAAGCCATACTGGAAGTCCTTGCCCTATCTCAGGAATTATTGCAAATAGTTGTAATTGTCTTCCGAGTACTCTGTGATTTCTTCTCTCTGCTTCTGCTTGTAACTCTAGATATTCTTTAAGTTCTTCCTTGGTCTCAAATGCAGTACCGTATATCCTGGTTAGCATTTTTTGCTTTTCATCGCCTCTCCAATATGCGCCTGCGGTTTTTAATAGCTTTACACTACCAACTTCTTTAGTGCTAGATACATGTGGTCCTCTGCACAGATCGGCAAAATCATTCTCGCCTGTTATGAAGAAACTCAGATCTTCGTCTGGGATATCTTCGAGTAATTCAAGTTTGTAACTTTGACCTGTTTTAGTTAGATAGTCTATGGCTTCTTTGCGCTTCATAAAGATCTGGACGATGGGGAGATTTTGTTTAATAATATTTTTCATCTCCTTCTCTATCTTTGGCAAATCTTCCTCGGTTAATGGTTCTGAGAATTCAAAATCATAGTAGAAACCGTTTTCTATTGCAGGCCCTATGCCCAATTTAGCATCAGGGAAAAGCTTCAATACCGCCTGTGCGAGCACATGAGAGGCCGAATGTCTCATTTTTTCTAATTTTTCTTCAATTTCTTTGTTCATATAAATATTCTTATATATTAGTTAAGGATGTTTTTGTTTGGAAAAACGGATGTACAACATTATTAAAAGGCTCGTGTTGTGTAAACGACTCGACAAAGGATTTCTTTTGCAATTCCGTATATTTTGTACATATTTCCCCTATTCTATATTTTTGCATCTATTTTTGCAATGTATCTTTCGTTGCTTTCTCGATTAAAAACACCTCAATAGCTTCTCTCGATTGGTGAAGGTTATTCTTCCAGATGACCTCTTCTGTAAAATCAATATCTTCGAAAAAACAGAGTTGCTCTCTAAATAGTTTCTCGGAAAAGAGTGTGCCAAATATCTCTGAGGCTTTACCAATTATATTCTCAATGGGGATTTTTTGTAAAAGAATAAATAGATCTACATAATCTTTCCATTTTCCTCGTCGACCCAATGCGTATGCTTTCATAGCACCAATAGTAAGTTCATCTGCTAGGGAAATATTGTTTGGTTTAAAAGGAATCGTGCTGGCAATTTGAAATGGGTAGTAAAGGAAGGTCACCTTGGTATTGTTGATGATAATGGTATATTCATCTTTTTGGTCAATTAATACAGTGATTTGATTTTGTTGTATACCGGAAGAGAGTATTGATTTTAGAAGTGACTCATTATTGAACTGTGTATTTGAGAAGAAATCTAAATCGATAGACTCCCTATGTCCCATCTGCAGTGCTAGCGCCGTTCCTCCTGCAAGGTAGAAATTATCCTTGAAAACCGCACCTAATGATATAAGTAATGCTTTCTGGTTGTTATTTAATATCTCTTCATGCATTATTTTGTAAGTATAGATTTATGAAATTTATTGTTTTTTTTGATAGATTACTTCTCTTTCTTGTTTTTATCTTTTCGAAGATATTAGAGAAAGGAATTTTTTCCTTTGAGATATTGCGAAGTTGTTCCATATTGCCATGGCTAAGAAGACGCTCGACTATTGCAGCATCGCTTAAGGTTTGGATATCTTTAATATCCCAAAATATACCTGGGCTAAGTAGTGCTTGCTGTCTAAGAATTTGTGAATATCTCTCCATACGTATATTATACCAAAAAGAGTAGGAATATTTTTAATTATTTACTATGAAAAACGATATCGAATTTAATCCGAAGTCTAATGTATCAATTTTTTTGACGTGTTCTAGGCTGATCTTCTCCAATGGATATCTTCTAGGATGTTTAACTATTAGTGCTCCCTTAAATTGCTTCGTATTAGGATCTTTTACGCCGTTTAACATCTGGGAAGCCATGGTAATGACCCTTTGCATTTTAAAGAGGTTTTTTGTGTTGTAAAGCTTATATGGAGGATCCATGAACACGATATCATATATTTTGTAATCCTCTGTATTTACCTGTTTAAAAAGATAGTCTTCTACTTTTTCCTTAATGATATCTACTTGTGGTAAGAATCCTGTATGAGCGACGTTCTGTTTTAGAACAAATTCCGCATTTCGAGATGCATCTACTACAGTTGCTTCTTTTGCTCCCCTTGATAGAGCTTCTAATGCAAATGAGCCTGCACCTGCGTATAGGTCAAGTATGGTTTTGTTAACTACATCTTCTTTTAGTATGTCGAATATTCTAACCTTCATTCTATCTGTAAGGGGTCTTGTGGTTTTGGGTATATCTATTCTGAAGTTTTTGGCTTTCCCACCAGTTATTCTTACGAATGTATTAATGGTCGGCTCTTTTGATTGTAACCTTTTTTTAAGGAATGCTTCCTCCCTTTCCTCGAACTCTTCTGGGGTGTCTACTTTCCATTTATTTTTATCTTTTCTAATTTTTTTGAATGACTCTAATTTCAAACTCATGTGGGTATTATACTACATTTAGTCAAGTTTAATACCTTCTAACCTAAGGCCTTCGTAATATGTATGTGTTACTGTATCTTGGAATTGAGCAGTCGCAGACCATTCGCTCGGAGCATCCAAAGCGTCCCAGAACTTAATGCGCCAATATAGTGTTGCGTTTGTGTTCTCGAGTTGTGTGCCGTTGTACTCGTATGCAGGGCACCTTTGTCCACTTGTAATAGTTGCGGATACTTTCCCGGAATCCCACATCACAGTACCTGTGAATAGAGAGTTTGAGTTTACTTGTATCTGGTATGCCGACCCTGTGTCGCTGTTAGCATCGGAGTATATGGCTGAGAATGATGGCGGTACATTTGTGAGTACTGTTGGATTGGTAGCTCCATTTGTTTGTAACGAAGTCGGTGTTGCTGGTGATGCTTGTGGTATGAAGCTATTTGCATCGGACCATTCTGATTCTTTTGAACCTAAGGTATGATCATCCCAGAACTTAATTCTCCAATAGTATGGTGTTCCAGGTTGTAATTCTGAACCTGCGTACGAAATATCTTGTGATTGATTTCCATTGGTTACAACGGGAGAGTACTCTGCTTTTGTAGAATCCCACATTACTGTACCTGTGAAGTCTGAGGCAGTGTTTACTTGTATTTGATAGTATTTTGCAATATCTTCTGGATTTCCATCTGTAAATAGTGCACTAAATTCTGGCGTGGAATCTGTAATGTTTAATGGGTTGCTTAAGTTTTCTGTTAAAAGATTTGTTGGTTTATCTGGTTTTATATTCCCTAGTTGCTCTTCTACCAAGGTAATATCTTCTGAAGTTTTTCTTTGTGCATATATTACTGTAGTGTATGGTGGTAGGTTTGAACCAGTATCAGAGGTTGTAGTACAAGAGTGTGTATGTGTAGAGTCTGCGTAGTTTGTACCAGTCCCTCCTCCATCTATAGTTGCGGAAGGAGATCCTGTGTTTACAGTAACGTCATGTGTGTGTGTAGTAGATCCTCCGGTAGCACCATTTGTAGATGACCCCCGAGGGAATCTGTCATCTAAATCAGTGAACCTACTCCACCCCAATGGTGGTAATTCAGTAGTAGCAATTACATTGTTATCTGTTACATATTGATCGGTGTTTGCTTTGGCAAATACCATGTCTAAGTATGGTGGAAGGTTTGAGACTGTCGAGGGTGTAGAATCTGTAGAGTCGTGAGTATGTGTTGAAGAGGCAATATCTCCTCCACCAGTAGGAGTAAGGTAACGAACAATAACAATACCTGAGCCACCATTACCTCCTGGACTAAGATAACCACCACCACCACCACCTCCTCCACCTTTGTTGTTCTCTGCGTGGCTATTCCCGCCATAACTTCCAGGAGCTCCGCCATGAGATGCAGATCCAGAAGACGCTAGATAATAACCACCACCACCACCACCACCATACCCAACAGAAACACCACTAATAGAGGATGTTTTGCCAGCTCCACCATCTCCAGCATCTCCGTATACGGCGGAGGTTCCGTTGGCGGAATCACCACCACCACCACCACCACCACCATAGCTACTACCGTTATCATATGAACTTCCACCGCTCTTGTTATTGCCAGATGTCCCTCCAACACTACTTCCACCACCACCACCAGCTGCAGAATATAGAGCACCTATTGAAGAAGCGTCACCGTTACTTGCGGAATTCGGGTAACCGGATGTATCTCTTGCACCACCATTACCGACGGTTATGGCTAATGTTTGAGTTGCGAGACCGACATTAAATACTTCTAAAACTTTTCCACCACCACCACCACCGCCCCACCATCCTGCCCTTCCCCCCCCTCCACCTCCCACAACTAAGACATCCACTGTCCCGTAACCGATTATTGTAAGTGTTCCACTAGAAGTAAATGTATGTATTGTATATCCACCAGAGTATGTGATTGTCCCACCTGTAGCACTGAATGATGATGCAACGGCTTGTGTCCCTGTCGCACTCTCCGTAGTATACCCAGTAGTAGTAGAATGAGTATGTGTAGCAGAACCCCCAGTCTCCCCATATGTGTCTTTTGCCTGTACAAATCTATCATCCAGTTCTGAATACCTAGTCCATCCAGAAGGTGTGGAGGTATCAAACATTGATATTAAACCTTGTGATAGTAGGAAAGAATTACTGTAACAAGCAATCATACCCTCGTACGGAGGAACAACAGAAGCACTAAGCAATGTAGCTCTTAAGTTTGTATGAGTATGGGTTGTGGTTGTTCCAGTTAGAGAACCACCAATAGTTCCTGTGATACTAGTAGTGTCTATAGATGATGAAGTACAAGTAGCATCACTGTGGGTATGTGAAGTTCCACCACCAGTAGTA
>CAZKXP010000008.1:0-21410 GCA_964556955.1 uncultured Candidatus Saccharibacteria bacterium | reverse complement strand
TAACTAATGTCGAGGAGAAAATGTCTAGGCTTGAAGATAGAATGACCAATCTCGAGGATCGAATGACCAATCTCGAGGATCGAATGACCAATCTCGAGGATCGAATATCCAATCTCGAGGATCGAATATCCAATCTCGAAGATAGAGTTACAAATATCGAAGAGCGTATAGGTGTACTGGAGGAAAGACATAATAGTATTGAAGGGAGATTGAAAATAATTGAAAGCAGGCTCTCAAAGTTAGAATCTGAAATGAAGGAAGTAAATAAAAGACTTGATAATATTTCGGATATTGTTGCTATGCATACAAGCATATTGAAAGATATAAATATAAAACTTCTTTCTTTAGAGGGTAATATAGGCAGAATAAATATTTCAGTCGATGAAGCTTACTCGCAATTAAGTCATTTATCGGCAAGGATGAAAGTACAAGAAGATAAAACAGGTACGTTCAATATGGTGTTGGATAAAGGTAAGACTCGGTACAATTCTCCAAAGTAAGCTATAGCAATGCTACCGTTACCACCCTATCATCGCTTTCTAGATTCATAACTTTTACACCCGATGTTTGTCTCCCCAATGTAGGTACTGCTTTTAGTTCTGATCTGATAACTTTTGATTTTTCTGAAATCACAACGATCTCTTCTTGATCAGGTTCAATAATTCTTGCTGTAGATACTCTACCTGTCTTAGGAGTCACTCTAAAGGTAAATACACCTGTACCAGCTCTTTTTTGGAGTGGATAGTCCTTAAGGAGAGACATCTTACCAAAACCTTTCTCTGAGAGAGTAAGAATCTTCATCTCCTCATTTTTGATGATACCTACTCCAGCAACACAATCGGTCTGAGATTTGAATTTTATTGCTGTTACACCCATGGTATTTCTACCCATGGGTCTCACATCTGATTCTTTGAACCTTACAGATTTCCCTTCGGCGGTCACAATCAAGACCTCATCTTCTCCTGTTGTTGGTTTAACCCACGAGAGTTGATCTCCAGTTGCAAGTTTGATTGCGGTTAATCCATTAGATCTAATTTTTGCAAATTCTGCCAATTCAGTTTTCTTTATCGTTCCTTTATCTGTTGCCATTAAGAAATATTTGTATTTAATAGTTTCCCCTTCTGTGTTGGTAGAGATATCACCTTTAGGATTCCTTGTTAATACTGATGTTACAATCTCATCTGGCTCTAACTGGATCAAATTTACCAATGGTAGTCCCTTTGCAGTTCTACCGTATTCAGGTATTTCAAAAATTCTTAAGTTGAATACTTTACCTTTGTTAGAGAAAAGGAGGAGTTCGTCGTGGGTATTACACAAGAAGGCGTGCTCTATGAAGTCACCCTCTTTGGTATCGCCTCCATTTACGCCCTTACCACCTCGCTTTTGTGCTTTGTATGTATCAGGTGGTAATCGCTTAACATATCCTGTATGTGTAATTGTAACCAAAGTGTCTTCTGACGCTACCATATCCTCCTCTGAGATCTCATCGATCTTTCCTTTCACTACCTTTGTTCTTCTGTCATCACCATATTTGTTTTTAACTTCTTCTAAGTCAGTATTGATAATTTCAAGTATTTTCCCTTGATCCCCTAATATCTCATTGTATGTTTTAATATTCTCTTGTAACTCTTTGTATTCATTTTCTAGCTTCATTCGCTCCAGTGCGGCTAATCTTCTTAGCTGCATATCCAATATAGCTTGTGCTTGTACCTCTGTGAACTTAAATTTGTCCATGAGGTTAGTCTTGGCTGTTTCCTGAGTTTTTGATCCTCTAATTGTTGCAATTACATCGTCTAATAAATCCAAAGCCTTAAGTAACCCCTCGAGTATATGTGCTCTGAATCTCGCATCTGCCAAATCGAATTCATACCTCCTGATAGTAACGGTAAGCCTAAATGAGAGGAATAGCTCTAATATTCTCTTGATTGGCAATGTCTTTGGTTGTTGATCTACCAACGCAATCATATTTGCATTGAAGACCTTCTGCATCTCGGTATATTTGTAAAGTTTGTTTAAGACAGCCTTAGGTTGTGCATCTTTCTTTAGAACTATGACAACTCTCAATCCTTCCCTATTCGATTCATCTCTAATATCTGCAATACCTTCCAATTTCTTTTCCTTAACAAGATCTGCAATCTTTTCAATCATATGTGCCTTGTTTACTTGAAATGGTATTTCGGTTATGACTATGTTGTATCTCCCCTGCTTCCCTTCGACTATGGAGGCTTTTGCTCTTTGCAATATTCTTCCTCTACCAGTCGCATATGCATTTAAAATTTCATTCTGATCATATATCGTACCTCCTGTTGGAAAGTCTGGCCCTGGTATAATTTGAATCAAATCAGAAGGTGTAATGTCAGACTTAAACTCTGGGTACAAGACAGTATTCTCTACTGAGACTTTCTCTCTTAATGCTTTAATAGCATTGTGGTAGTCGAGGTCATTAGTATCAACATAGTTTTCAAGGTAGTCTTCGGGTTTGGAATTCAGTGTCTGGGGTATAACTTCCTTAGATTCTTTAGCTTTTCTCAGATCATTGTAAACAGCACTACCTTCCCACTTGTTCCCAAGTTTGATCATTGCTTGAAGCGCGGTTATGAGTTCTTTGAGATTGTGAGGAGGTATTTTTGTTGCCATACCTACTGCAATACCATCACCACCATTGGCCAATACATTGGGGAATGCGGCTGGTAATACGGTAGGTTCCAGTCTTGTCCCGTCATAGTTTGGTACGAAAGTGACTGTTCCTTTGTTCAAATCTCTTAGTAATTCCATGGTAATCTTGCCCATTCTTGCTTCTGTGTATCTCATTGCTGCTGCGCCATCACCATCGATTGATCCAAAGTTTCCCTGCCCATCTACTAGTTGATATCTTGTAGAGAAGTCTTGTGCCAATTTTACAAGGGTCGGGTATATGACAACCTCTCCGTGTGGATGGTAGTTACCTGAAGTATCTCCCGCGATTTTTGCGCATTTTCTGTAATGTGCACTTGGTGTTAAGGCCAAATCATTCATCGCGACTAAGATTCTTCTTTGTGAAGGTTTAAGGCCATCTTTTACTTCTGGTAATGCACGAGAGACTATAACGGACATGGAGTAGTCTATGTAGTTGGATTTCATCTCATCTACAATGGATCGTTCTGCAATCTCTCCTGGTTTGAAGGATAGGTTGAAATCAATATCACTGCTTTCCTCTTGTACAGATTCTGTTTGTGTTGTTTCTTCTATTTTGTTTTTTAATTCTTCGTCTGGCATCTTTATATTTTTAAAAATTTGATTTTGGTTCGGACTCTGTGTTGGATTGTTCTAAATGATCTTTTCTTCGCTCTGCAAGCTCTGCTACTTGTTGAGCTTCTATGAATTCCTTTGTATACCCGAGCAATGCATCGAGAGTTCCTCCGTTGATTGTGTATACTGTCTCTCCTTCTAATTCTCCAGCAGTTGTATTAACAAGAACTCTGTCTTCTGGTGTAAAACTCATTCCACCAATTAATAATATGGTAGGGTTCTTAGATCCCTCAACAGGCTTTGTCAGCTGTGCACTTATGGCATACTTGGGACGATTCAGACTAGCTTCAGAGAATATCGCATATGGTGTTTGGTTTGGATCTCTTCTGAGGGTTTCCATTATTGGTACTGTTCTATTTGTATGATCTGGAAGGGTGTCCTTGTACTGAGGGACTTGTGTTTCTACTATTTCCCTTAATTGAGGTTTCTCTTTTTTACCAAACAATTGTAATAAACTCATTTCGTCTTAAATATCTAAATTAGCTTTAGTAGCATAAGTCTGTATAAATCTTCTCCTAGGAGGAACCTCATTACCCATAAGCATCTCAAAGGTCTTCTCTGCTTCTTCAGCATCATCAATATGTACCCTCTTTAAAACTCTAAGCTGAGGATTCATAGTAGTCTCCCACAACTGATCAGGATTCATCTCTCCCAAACCTTTAAATCTATTCGCTACTGGTACTTTACCTTCTTGTTTAGCTTCTTTAACAAATGCATCCTTCTCTGCATCACTTAAGAAATAGTATTTCTTCTTACCAATCTCTACCTTGTGTAGAGGAGGTTGTGCAACATACACATACCCTTGCTCAATCAATGGTCTAAAGAATCTAAACAGTAAGGTCAATACCAAGTCTGTAATATGTAATCCATCTACATCTGCATCGCTCATGATTATGATTTTGTGGTATCGCAATTTCTTAACATCCAAACTATCACCAATACCCACCCCTAAAGCTGTTGTAATATTGTTAAATTCCTCATTCGTTAATACTCTATCAACCCTATATTTGTGTGTATTCAAGATCTTACCTCTAAGTGGAAGTATGGCTTGAATATGTCTATCTCTGCCTTGTTTTGCACTATTATGCACAAATACGCCACTTGCTAAAGCGAAATTATGAAAATGTGGAACTTCTAGGTCATACACATCGATCCTCTGTGATAGATACTCAATAGATATTATCTTGTGATTGTAATGTTTTATTGCATCAAAGAGTTTCTCTTCATTTCCTTGGAAGAATCTCTCACAAATTGTTGACATCTTTAATATTGTTTTGTTGTTTAAATCTTTCCTAACCTTGTTGTAAAGATCTACCGATATCTCTCCAAAATAGTCATATATTGATCGCATAACTTTAAGACTCCTTTCAAGGTATGTTTTATTGTATGCTTCCTTTCTCTTGAGTCTAAACTCTTTTGTCCACTGCTCCTTCGTTTTGTTAGCTCTCCACTCACGAAGTTCAACATCCTCCCATTGTAACTTTGCTTTTCGTGAGAGTGCTTCTTTTAGATCTGGATTATTCTTGAAATACTCTGCAACCCTCTGTGCTTGTTTTGCAACATTTTCCTGATTACTCCAGTACTTCTTTTGCTCAGTATTTAATCTCTCCCTATTCTCTACCTGATATTTTTCATTGGTAAGGTAGAAATCTTGGAACTTCTCTTTCATGTATTGTTTGTATTCATCGTTCTCCCATTGTCTCTTTGCATTGTCGCTCAAGAGTTTGCGGGTATCATCTTGCAACATTCTGGAACTGATTTTCTCCCTGAATGTAGGAGATTGTTTTAATATTCTCAACTTTTCTATGACATCCTGCCTATGGAGTGTTTTCCCAATATGTATTTGATGCGTCTTAAGGTGCTCTTCTTTTGTTAACCTTGTTATATTGTCTGGGTTATTATTCAGCTTATTGAAATCTATGTGATGGCGATATGCACCCGCAGTTTCGGAATAAATATTATTATTAGTGTTATATCTATCCGCAAGAATATGTGTAAAAACCCATCTGTGTGTAGAAGGATTTAATACCATCTCATATCCTTCTATTGTCATTCGTTTATTAACGCTTGAGAGTTTCTTATACAAAGGCATTAGAGAATCTGTGTTGAGTAAGTCCTCTGCTTTTTTATAAAAGCCATCTCTTAGCATGAAACGATGATCTGGTGTGCAAGTAATACTATCCCCATTATCCAGGGTTATTTTAACCACATCAGCGTGCGATTTAGTCTTTCTTACATTTAATATCTCTGATATTGTTATTGCACCATTGTTATCTATGGCGTAGCAGTAGTTTTTTTTACCCTGCGACTGTTCGGTGATTAAATCTAGGAAACTTAAAGATCTCCCATCTGTTAATGCCACCTGTGTATCCCCTGAGAAGCACCCCCCCGCAGAATCTCCCTCTACAATGAACAATTCACTCTCAGAAGGATCTTTACTACTACAATCCGATAGCTTCCCAGGTAAGGTTGTAGATTCTAATGCACTCTTACGAATAACAGCATCTCTTGCTGCCTTAGCCGCAGCCTTTGCCTTATTAGAAAGTACAGCTTTGCCGATAATGGATTTGGCTTCTTGAGGATGCTCCTCAAGATATGTTAGTAACTCATCTCTTACTACCCTTGCTACAATACTTTTTACCTCTGGATTGTTCAATTTGATCTTTGTCTGCCCTTCAAACTGTGGGTCGGGAACCTTAACAGAGATTACGGCGGTTAGACCCTCTCTTACATCGTCCCCACTCAACCCGCCATTCAATCCCTTCAAAAGTTCTGATTTTTGAGCATACGAGTTTAGGGCACTAGTTAAGGCTGTTCTAAAACCTACTAAGTGTGTACCACCTTCTGGATTAGTAATATTGTTGGTATAGCAACGGACATCTTCTTCGAGACTATCTGTATATTGCATCGCTATCTCTACTACAACACCCTCGTCTGTTTTATTCATGTAGAAAGGCTCTCCTCCAATTGGTTTCTCATCTACAACCAAGAATTGTACATATGATTTAATACCATCTTCAAAATATACGTCGTAGTTCTTGGGGGTATCTCCTCTCCCATCTACAATTGATATTCTAAGTCCAGCTGTCAAATATGCGTGTTGCCTACAACTTCTGATAATAGTATGGAAATCAAATTCTATAGTATCAAATATTTCTTTATCAGGTTTGAAAGTATGCTCTGTACCTGTCTCATTAGAATTCCCTATCTGTTTTACAGGAGCTACAGGGATACCTCTTTCGTATCTTTGTTGATATACCCCTCCCTCTCTTTTTACAGTTGTTACCATCCACTCTGAGAGTGCATTAGTACATTTCATACCAACACCATGCAATCCACCAGATACTTTGTATGCAGTAGAATCAAACTTACCACCGGCATGGAGGTTGGTCATAACTGTCTCGAGTGTAGAGACCTTGGTCTCAGGGTGAATAGCTACAGGAATACCTCGAGCATTATCTCTTACAGTTAAGGAGCCATCTTTATTAAATATTACCCATATATGTGAGCAGTATCCTGCAATAGCTTCGTCAACAGAGTTGTCTAAAATCTCGGTAAATATGTGATGAAGCCCAAATTTATCTGTAGACCCGATGTACATAGCTGGCCTTTTCCTTACTGCCTCCAGCCCTTTTAACACTTGAATATTTGATGCTCCGTAATCACTTTGTTTGGCCATTAATCGTCTATTTGTAATTTAATTTTCTGGTTCAAAATACCCTATATTTTACCTTTTATTTGTGCAAATGTGAAGCGCTTAGAGATATGAATAATGCCTCTAGGACAAGCTTTCTATTACAGTTGCTATCTATCTTTTCTCTAGTGTCTCGTATCTCTTTTAGTTGTGCAGATATAGCCCTAGAGCTATTAATATTATCATTTTTTATTTCCTTTTCAAGTTCTATTTTTAAATACCCCTCAAATGAAGCCAAGAAGTCCAAGCATACCTGCTTATCTTTAGATATTGATTCAACATAGTTAAACTGTTCTACTAGATCTTTATCTAGAATTTCTGGCTTCTCTACTTTAGTAGGTGAAAATTCTTGCTTTATATATATGGGCTTGGATCTCGAATATATTGTAGAGAGAACATTCTTCTCGTTGTCTACACATAATATATATATTGTGTCGTCATTACTCTCTTCAAGAGTCTTTAGCAAAGAATTCTGCGCTTGAGAAGTAAGTTTCTCTGACTGATATATTATTGCTACTTGCTTCCCCCCTCCGAATGGTTTATATATCATCTCTTTTACAAAATCTTTTACATCTTCAATACCAATACTGTTCTCTTCTCTCCTGTCTAAGATATGTATATCTGGGGCTTGTTGAATATCGGTTATCTTTTTTCCTAGCACTTGTGACAAGAACGATTGTAGGTATTCTATTTGTAACTGTGTACTCTTGCTGATCAGTAGGTATGTCATACCCTATTCTATCATACATACTATCAAGTCATTGACGTACTGATAGCATTATCATAAACTGGAATGGTATTACATAAACATATACAACTGCCCAAATATGATAGCTGGAAGCTCGCTTCTAAAATATTTCCAAACTAAGGGAATCATAAGTGAGGATAATGCAAGGAAAGTACTTGTTGAGCGTAGTCGTAGTCAAAAAAGCGAAGAAGCCATAATTCGTGAGATGAACCTTGCAAACGAAGAACAGATGGCTCAGGCCAAGTCCGAGATTTTTGGTATTCCATACGTTGATCTTAAAACTATCAGTATCCAGGAGAGTGTAATTGCAGAGGTTAGTATGGATGCTTTACAAAAGTATCGAGCAGTTCCGTTTGAAAGAGGCCAGGATTTCGTAAATATAGCTATGCAGGATCCATTTGATATACAGGCAACGCAGGCATTACAGAGAAAATATCCAGCAGGTACACGAATACAGGTATATATTACTACTCCGGATAGTATAGGATATCTCCTAGATCAAAGGGTTGGAGAAAAAATGAGTACTGAAGTGACGGAGGCTTTAGAGGATGTAGAGATGCCAGTTACCGAGATCAATGAGGATCCCAATATTTTGGCTAGTGGCGATTTGGCAAGTGCTCCTATCGCAAGGATCGTCAATGCTATTTTGCAATATGCCGCTATCTCAAAAGCATCAGATATCCATATTGAACCCATGGAGAAGAAAACGCGTGTGAGATTTAGGATCAATGGTGTTATGACTGAGCGTCTTGCCCTTCCTTCTAGTCTCAACCCTGCAATAGTGTCTCGTGTTAAGATCCTTTCAAATTTGAAAATTGATGAAAAAAGAGTACCTCAAGATGGTAGGTTTCCAATAAAGGTGAACGGGGTTAAGATAGATATTCGTGTTTCTACGATGCCAACCATATATGGTGAAAAAGCTGTTATGCGTTTGTTAGAATCTGATACCCAGGGTATTGTCTTGGAAGCCACGGGACTTAGAGGGCATGCATACAAACTGTTTTTGGATGGACTTTCTGTTACTAATGGTATTGTATTGGTAACTGGTCCTACAGGTAGTGGTAAAACTCGTACACTTGCCTGTTCTCTTGTTAAGGTTAATGACTCAAAAGTAAACATAATATCTTTAGAGAATCCTGTTGAAATCCGTGTCCCTGGTGTGACGCAAGTTCAGATTAATCCTGACGCGGGACTAACATTCGCTACCGGTTTAAGATCTGTTTTGAGACAAGACCCTGATATCGTTATGGTTGGAGAAATCAGAGATCAGGAGACTGCAGAATTAGCGGTTCAAGCATCTCTGACAGGTCATTTGGTTCTTTCGACTTTGCACACCAACAGTGCAGCTGCAGCTATCCCAAGACTCTTGGATATGGGAATAGAACCATACTTGTTGTCTTCTACCATTCGTACAGTAGCAGCACAAAGACTCCCTAGAAAAATTTGCCCACATTGTATCGAGGCGTATCCGGCTTCGCCAGAAGTTCTAAAGGAGATAGAGGACGAATTGAGTAGTATCCCTAATTTTAATGTTGTGCAGTATCTTTCAAGATTAACGCCATCAAGTGATAATATAGAACATAATTTTGTAAAAAGACCAAGTGTATTTAGGCCACCAGAGGTTGGGGCTGACGGTAAATCGGTACTCTATCTTTACAAGGGCAAAGGATGCGACAAATGTGGAGGAACTGGCTATTCTGGCAGAATCGGTATATTTGAAGTATTGGATATTAATGACAAGATCAGTAGAATGATGATGCAAAGTGTTACGGACAAAGATATTGAGAAAGTCGCCCAAGAGCAAGGGATGCTTACAATGATCGAAGATGGTTACCTTAAAGCACTCGAAGGTATCACCACGATAGAAGAAGTTTTGAGAGTGTCAAAGGAGTAAATTTTTGATATAACTATTGTATGGATAACAACACTGCCCAAGATAACAATACTAAACTCGGATATTCCAATGTATCTGTGCCACAGCCTCCTCCTGTCCCCAACGATGATATAGCACAGTTGGCGCAGAAGATAGATGAGATAAATCAGAATACATCTCCCGTGGCAAGCACAAATGATTCATCTAACTCCTATGTCGCTCAGCCTACCCCACTTCCTAATTTTGAAGAAGCATCTGCTCCTCCAATATTTACAGCATCAAATGATTTGGAAAATATAATGCCTGAGATTAAGAAACCGAAGGCAATGGAAAGAGATCCCAAGTCTGACAATCTTGCAGCACCGGTAAAGCCAGATGAGGATTTGAGTAACACCTTGATTGATAGTGTAACGGATAGTCTTCCAAACTACTCTATCAATGGTACTAACGATGCAAAATATAGGATAGAAGATCTGTTAGGTCTTACTGTAAGCCGTAATGCATCTGATTTGCATATAACCGCAGGATACCCTCCTGTGATTAGAGTGGATGGACAATTAGAGGAGGTTGGAGATAGAATACTAAGCCCGGAAGATGCAGAAGAATTAGTATTTGGAGTTTTAAATGACGAAAAGAAAGAGCTTCTCGAGGTTAATAGAGAAATAGATTTGGCATATACATACAAGGGGGCTGTTAACGCCAGATTCAGAATCAATGCATTCTATGCTATGAAAAATCTGTCTGCTGCATTTAGATTGATTCCTTCGAGAATTAGAACGATCGAAGAACTTATGTTACCGCAACTGTATCACCAGTTCTCAAAATTAAAGCAAGGATTAGTTTTGGTAACAGGTCCTACTGGGCATGGAAAAAGTACTACTCTTGCAAGCTTGCTTGAGGATATCAACAGATCTAGATTTTGTCATATTGTCACAATAGAGGATCCAATCGAGTATGTATTTGAAGGGAAGAAATCATTGATCGATCAAAGAGAGATGAACGACGACACCCACTCTTGGGAGATTGCTCTCCGAAGTGCATTAAGACAGGATCCGGATGTTTTACTTGTTGGAGAGATGAGAGATTATGAAACTATCTCGGCTACCATAACCTTAGCAGAAACGGGTCATTTGGTGTTTGCTACATTGCATACAAATAGCGCATCCCAAACAATAGATCGTATTATTGATGTATTCCCAGAGAATCAACAACCACAGGTCAGGGCGCAGTTGGCGAATATATTGGAAGCAGTTGTTGCTCAGAGACTTATCCCTCTGGACAAGGGTGGCAGAAGAGCGGTATCGGAGATATTGCTCAAAAACTCGGCTGTTGGTAATCTAATCAGGGAAGGTAAAACAAATCAGATAGATAATGTAATAAGAACAAGCTCTGATATAGGTATGATATCATTGGAGAAGTCTCTGGTTAATCTGGTAAGAGAAGGGGTTGTATCTGTCCAGCGAGCACAGGAATATGCGGTGTTCCCAGAAGAGGTTTTAAGATTATTAAAGAGTTAGTATGAAGAAATTTAAATACTCGGCAAGAGATGCACAAGGAAAGGTTTTAACGGGTGATATAGAGGCCAAGGATTACAATGCTGTTGCAGATATTTTGCATGATAGAGGTTTGATAGTTGTTTCTGTAAAAGAAGCTGCGGGTATTGATTTAGAGAGGCTTGGGGAAATAAATATTGGTGGTGTTCCAATGAAGGAGAAAGTTGTATATATGCGCCAAATGGCTACGATGGTTGGTGCAGGTCTACCACTCTCTCGTGCATTGGAGGTTATGACTCAACAGACAGAAAATCCTATGTTTAGAAAAGTACTAAAGGGAGTACTTCTTTCTGTTCAGTCGGGCAAATCGTTATCTGACTCTTTTAGAGCAGAAGAAGAGGTGTTTGATGAAGTTACATTGAACTTGATTCAGGCGGGAGAAGAAAGTGGAAACTTAGAGGTCATCATGGAGAGATTGGCTACTGAATTAGAGGAGAAAAATAGTCTTAAAAACAAACTGAAATCAGCGATGATTTATCCTATCATAATCTTGGTCGTCATCATTGCGGTCATAGTTTTGATGATGATTGTGCTCATACCTTCGATGGCTACAATTTATAGCGATTTTGATGCGGAATTACCTGCAGTGACAAAAATCCTCATGAGTATGAGTGATTTCTTTGTACATTATTGGTGGGCAGTATTAGTAGTATTGGCAATTCTAATAGTTGGTGGGAAAGTATATTTAGATTCTGAGAAAGGTAAGAGAAATTTTGATAAGATTGTTTTAAAGATCCCTGTTATTGGTGCAATCGTATCTAAGATGCAACTTGCTCAATTTACGAGAATTTTGGCACTACTGTTGGGTAGTGGTCTTTCAATTATCAAAGCATTGGAACTTACTGGAGCTTCTTTGAGTAATTCGATGTTTAAAGATACCATAATAGAGGCTAAGAATGAGGTGGAAAAAGGAGGATCATTGGCTTTACCAATTGCTAGAAGTGAGTATTTCCCATTGTTAGTCAGTAGTATGATTGCAGTTGGCGAGGAAACGGGAGAGATAGACGCAGTTCTTACGAAGGTATCTCAATATTACAAAGAGGAGGTGGATGTTTCTACAACCAATATGGCTTCTGTTTTGGAGCCTGTCTTCCTTATAATAATGGGTCTTGCAATTGGATTTATAGCTTTAGGTGTATATATGCCAATGTTCCAACTGTCTTCCGCTATTGGGTAGATAAAGGGTCATTGACAAGGTTTCTAAAGTTATGTAATCTTTACTTAGTTAAATTAAAACTGTCTGAACTAATCATGAGAAAGAATCTCTATGAGGCATTTACATTAGTAGAAATGCTTATTGTTATGGGTATCCTTATTATCTTGATGGCTGTTGGTATTACTGCTGGAAGGTTTGCTATCAATAGAGCGAATGATGTAGCACATCAAAATGCTGCGGATCAGATATATACAGCTTTGCAGGCATATTATACTGATAATAGAGAATTCCCTAATGGTACGCCTGCATTTACACCAGGAACCTTGATTGGAACTTCAGATGCTTCTCCTTTATGGAATTACTTGGATCAGGGATCTTTTGATGGTGGTACAGATGCTACCTATGTTTATGTCGTTGGGAACAATGATCAATCTACATTGGTTTGTGTTTCTTTGGGAGGTGTCGAAGATGAGAAGAACAGAGGTTATTACTGTACAGGAAATGGTTTCAATGACTCTGCCTTGACAGTTGGTACGGGTACAGGATCAGATATTACAGAGAAAGCAATAGACTACTCGACCGTTACTGGAGCATATACAATCGTTGATGCATTGGCTGGTGGAGCTACAGCAGCTGATTGGGTAAGTTCTGATTGGGAATAGGTGTACCCTTTTCTATAGCCTTCAAAACCCCTCCTCGGAGGGGTTTTTGTTTATAAACAATAAAGCCAGGCTATAGCCTGGCTTAAGTTCAGAACTAGTTAATGTACATTCTTGCTTGTACTACCATTGTTTTCTCCTAGATCAACGAACTGATTATCGAAAATGAATAATCTATTAAATATCCGATACGCAAAGGGGTGGTACATAGCAAGGAGTTTTGTGGTTATGAACGATCTCTGTCACAAGGCCAGGCTATAGCCTGGCGTGAAGGAGAGAAATGGGTTATATTGTTTTATGCTAGTTTTTATTTTTATTCTGGGTGCTGTATTTGCAAGCTTTGTAAATGCGACAATCTACCGAGTAGACAATAAGTTTAAATATCCAGAGATATTTACACGCAATTCGCATTGCGAAAAATGTAAACACACTCTTTCTTGGATAGACCTTCTACCTGTATTAGGATTTATTATTAATAGAGGCAAATGCAAGTATTGTGGCTGTGGTGTTAATATATACTATCCGATTTCAGAGTTACTCTTGGGCTTATCATTTCTTGTGATATACGCCTACTCTCTCCCACCATATGTTTATGCTATAGCACTATTCCTCTTCGTACTTTGCTACTTTGATGTAAAGGAGATGGCTGTACCCAAAAACATAACACACATATTCCTTGCTGCGTGTGTGATCATTTTCCTTCTTGATTTTCAATTATCCAATATTTATGTACCTCTTCTGGTTGCCTTGCTTTTCTTAGGAATCAATCTTGTTAAAAAATCCTTTGGTATAGGGGATATATTGATCATATTGGGACTTGGAATATTGATGACATGGCAACAATCCGTAGTGTTTTTTTGGTTATCGATCTTGCTTGCCCTACTCTACGCTTCAATATACATGATTTATTCAAAAGTGAGTCTTAAGAAAGCAAAGATTCCGATGGTTCCATCTCTAGCTATAGCGTATATATTAGCTTTGGTATACGGAGAGCAGATATTCTGGTATATTATAAAAGTGTTCCAATTTTAAAAATCAAAACATGCCCAAAAAGTATAAAGCTTTCACACTAATAGAAATGTTGCTTGTAATGGGTGTTTTAGTTGTACTAGTGACTGTAGGAATATTAGTTGGAAGATACGCAATACAAAAAGCCCAAGATGTTAAGCACAGGGATGCCGTAAGGAATCTTTATTCAGCTCTAGTGAAGTACAAGCATATCAATGGTAAATATCCAGGAATAGGGAGTTGTTCGAGATGCATAGAGAGAGAGTTTTTTGCATATTCTCTCGGATACAATGGGACTTCAGATAATTATATATTAAAAGAATATGCTGATGAAGATGGAATATTTGATGGTGGTGCAGATGCTACATATTACTATGATGTTGACGATATAGATCAGCAGTTTGTTATCGTATGTGTATCTCTGGGTGGCGTTGATGATGAATTTGAAAGAGGTTTTTATTGTGTGGGCGATGGTATTGGGGTACTACCAGAAATTTCTCCGGTAACAGATAGTGAAATTGGCTCTCAGTCTAGTGGAGATCCTCTCTCTGTGATTGTCAAAAGTATGGACAACTCAGACTGGCATCAGGAGCAAGGGTTCTCCCTCAATGATTGATACTCTCATGCATCTATGTTAAATTATATTGTTGAATTAACTAAATACTGCCTTGTTGTTAGAGTGTAAACCTAAAAAATATCCTGCATATACCCTTATGGAACTACTCATTGTTTTGGGTATATTCATGATACTCGCAGGTATGACATTCTCCTCTTTCACAGGATTACAAAACACAGTGAAGATGAACGAGTATGTACTATCTCTTGAACAAGATGTACGATCCGTACAAAGAGCCGCGATGCTTCTTGAGAGAAATTCTGGAGAAAAATGGGTATATGGGTTGGGTATTGATTTTGGAAATATTGGTGATAATGGGAAATACACAGTATTCAAGTGGTGTTCTCCGTTTTCTGATTACGGCAATATTGCTACTAGATCTGCACTACCGGGTTATGATCCCAATCAGGAATTAGGAACAGTACTTGTAGGAAGTGGAGGTGATTTAAATGGGTATATGAATATTACTGGAGGTATTGGCCAAAGTAGTATATGTGCCCTTTCTGCCTACTCTTCATCTCTCAAGATGGTGAGCGGGTATGTACAAACATCTACTACTCCCCAATCAAACATTTCGGTTGCACCTATTGATGGTAACACACAGCCGAGATATGTTATTTTCGAATCTGTGTCTGGCCGGGCGTTTTTTTATGACACTAATGGAGAATTATTAAACTATGATGCAACAGGAGAAATGGTGGATGAACCAGACCCATTTGTCATTACTCTTGATCCGCTAAGTAGAATTAATACTCGTGTTATAACGATTGGGAATCTGTCCGGCAAAGTAAGTACAGAAAGCATAAAATGAAAAATATAATGAAAGAAAAATATGAAGGAATGGGATTTGTAGAGGCATTAATCTCTATTATGGTTGTTGGGGTCTCCTCTATTGTTCTCATGCAGATTGCATCTCAGACATTACAAGAGATGATGCAAAATGAAGTTATTGATAGAATGACACAACATGCCGTCGAAGCTAGTGTTATGGTTCAAGATATCGCTTCTCAGGAGAAACTCTCCGATGAAGAGCTTTTCCCTGATACTGAAGGATGCTACATAATGGATATCTCTGAACAACAAGAATATTCTTTTAGAGTAACTCCCTCTGGTGAATATGTATCATATTCTTTAACAGAGGACAGAGAAACATACAAAGTAGAGGCAGAGATGGTGTCAGACAATGATTACTTTAGGCTCGTATGTATACAAGACTATGTCGGGGATGGGAAGTTTGCTATCACGAAGGTAGTTGTGGGTCAATCAAAAGTTGGTGATGGAACTATTACAAAAAAGAATATGGTTAAAGATTATCCTTACTTTACAGTAGTCTCGTTATGATGAATTTAAAAATGCTAAAAACAAAATATGAGGCATACAGCTTAGTTGAAATGCTCATTACAATTGTGATTATTGGGGTAGTTATGTTGATAGCTTCTGTAACCCTTACTACTCTCATAAAGATATCAACAGTCTCGAGTAATAAAACGAGGGTAAGGACAGAGAGTGAATTTGTATTAGAACTTGTTCGAAGAACTGTTAGAAACTCTAACCCTTCAGATGTGTATATTTACAATTCAACAGGTGCTAGGTCCTATGACCCCGAAGACAATGTTGTAGAAGAAAATTTTGGTGCAGACTTAACCTCTATATTTGCAGACTCTTTGGGTGAGAATCAGGTTGGAAATGAAATACATTTCCGCCCATATGGATATGAAAGCTGGGTTTGTATTGCTTTTTACGCATCGATAAATGATCCAGAAATGGGATATATTCTGAAAACAACGGCAAGTGATTTAACAGGGCAACATCAGAATTGTTTTGCTCAAGGAGCTTCAGGCTATATAATTCCCCTGAATTCAGATGTAGTGGATATTGATAATTTCCAGATAGCATACACAATATTGGATAATTCCAACTCTATGATTAGATTTGATATTGACGCACAACCGACTGAATGGTATTTGGGCTTCGGAGCCCCCGTAAGCAGAGAAGTCCATAGGCAAGCGGTGGTGTCTACAGAGGGTATAGTATGGTAGCTTATTAGAGGTACTTAACATCTACTGATATCTTCAGATATACTGTAGATGTAAGAATGGTTAAATTATTATTAAATATACAATGTCAAAAACTGTCTTAATTGTAGAAGATGATAAGCAATTATTAAAGTCGTACAAAGAATTAGTAGAAAGTGCTGGCTTTACATGCTTAACAGCCAATGATGGATATCATGGTTTGGATACCATGGCCCAACAGGCTGGTTCCATAGGGCTCATTCTTCTGGATCTGATGATGCCAGGTGTTGATGGTTTGGAGGTTCTTAGAGCCATCAAGGGGAGTCCAGATAAGTATGGAGATATGCCAGTGGTAGTTTTAACAAATATGACAAGTGATGCTGTCATCAAAGAAGCTTTCGATTTAGGTGCTTCCTCCTACCTTGTAAAAACAGATATTAACTATGAGGGATTAATTAAGGAATTAAACAAGTATCTAGGAGAATAGTTTTGTTCACGGAAGACTTTTGATAATATATATAAACTTTAATTTAGAAACTGCTCAAAATGGCCAAACTGTCTGATCATGTAGGCATAGATTTCGGAACTCACTCTGTAAAAGCGGTTGAGTTAAAAGGTTTGGGCTCCAGTAATCCTGAGCTAGTCAATCTTGGATCCCAAGTTACACCAAAGGGTGTTATAAATAGCGAAGACAAGGCTGATCAAACAAAATTAGCCAATGTTTTGAAAAAGCTTTACGAGTCGTCGAGAATCAGGAATAAGACAGTAGTTATGGCATTACCAGAGTTCTCAGTATTTACCAGATTTTTGGAATTCCCTGGAGTTAAACAAGAAGAGCTGAAAGATTCTGTGTATTTTGAAGCCAAGCAATACATCCCTATGCCTCTCAATGAAGTACAGCTTAGCTACATTACCATCGGATTCAATGAAGCCAAGAATGCCCCGAGAGTACTTCTCGTAGCAGCACCTAAAAAGATTATTGATATCTATATAAATATTGCGATGAGTGCAGGACTTGAGCTTGCTGCTATAGAGACAGAATCTGTAGCTATGGGCAGAGCAATGTATCGATCATCTAAGAAGAAAGATCTTGTAATGTTAGACTTTGGTGCCAACAGTACAGATATGAGTATTCTTTCAGAGGGTTATCTTGTATTTTCTCAAAGTATTGCGATAGGATCTGATTCTCTAACCCAATCGATTGTTAACAAATTCAACTTTGATTATGCAAGGGCAGAAGAATTTAAACGAAATTACGGTGTCGTAGAAAGTGTATTAGAAGGTAAAATTTACAATGTTCTCTCTCCAATTGTTGAATCTATACTTGTGGAAGTAAGAAGAGGGATAGAGTTTTACAAAAACAAAACACAATCAGCAGCTCCTATGGACTATCTTCTCAATGGTGATGGTGCCCTCCTTCCCGGATTAATGGAGTATGTAGCTAAAAGCTTAGGAGTAAATGTCGCGATTGCGAACCCATGGAATGGAATCAGAGTGGATAATAAATTTAGAGACATTATCGCGAAGAGTGGTCCCTCCTACTCTGTTGCGATAGGATTGGCATTAAAAGATGAATAATCCTACGCCTGTACAAAACAAAATAGAAGAACCTAACAAGCAAGTTGTACAGAGTACAAAGAACAATACTGTTCCACAGCCGCCTGCTCCATCGTCTGCACCCAAGCCTAATGTAGAGGCTGGAATAAACCTAATCCCTACCCTTTCCAAAGAAGAAGTGGCAGAGGTGGTAAGGAAAAAGAAATTAAACGTTGGCTCGATTGTTAGTCTACTAGTATTAGTTGTTGTTTCAATTTTGATCGTAGGATTCAATATTGTCTCCAAGATGGTACTTAATACAGAAAAAAATAAGCTTGCAAATTATGAGAACAGTATCAATAAAATGACACAGAAAATAATAGCAAGTAATGAAATCTCAGAAAGAATCTTCCTTTACCAAGATATTCTTGGTGAGACATATTCTCCCAAAGCCGTCATTGACTATATTGAAGCATTAGCTACGAAAAGTGGCTCTGCTCAGATTAAAAAATATTCTTTAGGAGGAGATTTAGCTTTCTCCATAGAAGGTGAGGCCAATGATCTAGAGGATATTTCAAAATTTTGGTTCATACTTAGTAGCGATCCAAAGGTCGAGACTGTTACGCTTCAATCTGTAGGGAACAATGTAAATTCCATAAGGTTTTCATTTAAGGGTAAGTTCTTCATTGAAAATTTCTTAAGTTCTGTACAATAAAGATATGCCAATAGCAACATCCAACACAAAAACAAAAAAAGAGATTGAGGCCATAAGTGAGAAAATGAATAAGACCAAACTGAAGATTTCCGATATAATAATACCCCTATTAGTTGTTGGTATATTAATATTGCTTGGTGTCTTTGTCTTCGTCCCCATGGTTAAAGCGGCTATGTCTTTCCGTGCTGAGCATGCTAGTGTTGTTGAAAAAGAAAAGCAATTGAAAGATTTGGAGGCCGTATTAAATGAGATGGACGAAGGAATCATGCAAATTGAGCTTGTTAATGCAAAGAAGGTAATTCCTAATACACTCAAGGTATCCAGCTTTATGTACTACATAGATACGCTTGCCTCTAAGAATAATCTTAGCTCTTCGGAAATTTCTGCGGGAGATATCAAGATAAATGCAGAGGGAGAAACGACAGAGGGTAACTATATTCTCGGTGTTAGTGGTCCATTAGAATATCAAGGAAGACGAAGTAATATTCTTAGCTTCCTAGACAGTTTGTATTCTGCCTCTCCATACATACTTACTATGGAAAATCTTAAACTTGAGGCATATGAGACTGGAATATGGAAGGTAAGTTTTTCTGTCACAGGTTATTATGTTCCTGAATCTAGCACTACTGTTGATCTTTACTCTGACTTTAAACCATACACTAACTATCCTGATATAGTTTCAGTGTTTGAATCTAAAGCTGCGCAGTTGGATTAGATTTCATCATAGAGCATACTATCGTTGCTCTCAGAATGATCCTTTGGAGTTTCCTCTTGTGTGTTACCATTATCCCTATGTCCTGCTTTATCATCTTTTATGAGGACTTTTACTCTTTTGTCATTTCGAATTGCATGAATGGTAACAAGGTCTCGAATAGCATTAATTGTCCTGCCTTTTCTCCCAATTACTACTCCTTTATCATCTTCTGCAACATCGATGGTCAAGATAATAAGGCCTGGAAAGTCTACACTTTCTTTCTCCTCGATACTAACACTATCTGGATGATTAACAATTGACTTAATGATATGTTCTAGAAGCTCTTTCATTTCTAAATTAGAAATAGCTTAAATTATTTGGCATATTATACAACTATTTCTCTTCTTTTGTCTTCTTTGTGGTATTTGGCTTTTGAGAGCCTCTTTTTAGACTCTTCAAAAGACCAAGTTTTACGAAGTACTGAGCAATAGTATCAGTAGGTTGTGCGCCATTCTTTAACCACTGTGCTGCAGCCTCCTTGTCGATATCAAATGTTGTAGGATGATTCCTAGGGTTGTAGTATCCTATTTCTGCTATAGCTTTGCCATCTCTTGGTTTACTATCTTGCATAACCACAATCTTGTAATGTGGCTGCCCTCTTCTACCTGTTCTTTTTAGTCTTATTTTTAACATATCGTGAATTCTATCAGAAGAAATATATTTATTCAAGGATTTATCTTGATTTTAAGGTTTCTAGTGCTATCTTTGCTGCTTCCTCCTCCGCTTTCTGTTTACTTGTACCAGAACCCCTACCCATCTCTTTGCCACCAATTGTTAGTGCTACAGTAAATATCTTATCATGATCTGGACCTTCTTCATTTACAACTTCGTATATTGGTGTTACTTTGAATTGTGCTTGGATGAGCTCCTGTGCTTGTGTCTTGGGATCAATGAACAGATTGTTTTCTACAATCGTAGGAACTTTATGTAACAATGTCTTTTCCAAATATCTATCACATACCTCAAAACCTTGATCCAGATATATTGCTCCTAGTACAGCTTCGAATGTATTAGCTAAAAGATAATCCTTATCCTTTCCACCAGAATCTTCCTCACCTTTTGACATCTGGAGATATTCTCCAAAACCTAAAGCTCTAGATTCTTCTGCTAGACTTTCTGTTCTAACGACAGCTGCCCGAATATTTGTAAGATCACCTTCTGATTTGTTAGGGTAATTCTTAAAAAGGTATGTAGAGATAACTAATTCTAAGACAGCATCTCCAAGAAATTCCAATCTCTCGTTATTCTCTATTCCATCCTCTCGATGTTCATTTAGGAAGGATCTATGAATGAATGCATTATCCAATAGTTTGGGATTTTTAAACTGTATATTTAATTTTCTTTGTAATTCATCGTATTTATTCATCTTTTTTTGCTTCTTCATATATTGCTCCAAGCACGCCATTTACAAATTTACCGCTTGATTCCCCCCCAAAGTCTTTTGCTATCTCTATAGCTTCATCAATTGCAACCTTTGGTGGTGTAACTCTTCCTACAAATCCCTCATATATTGCCATTCTAAGAATCTGCAAATCTACAAGTTTCATCTGTGATATTGGCCATTGAGGTGCATATCTTTTTATCAATCCATCTATCTCTTCTTGGCTTTCGTTAACACCTGTTACAATCTTATCGAGTAACTCCTGATTAAACTCCTCTATCTCGTCTAGTTCTACTAAATCATCGATTGGAAGTTCTTGGATAACACTGCTTTCTTGATTGAAATAGTTAGCAAAAAGCCTCTGTAATGCTATTATTCTTGCTAAGTGCCTTGGGTCAGATGCTCTTTTCATAG
>CAZKXP010000007.1:18895-22376 GCA_964556955.1 uncultured Candidatus Saccharibacteria bacterium | reverse complement strand
ACAACTATTAAGCATGTTTGTGTACCATCGTTTAAAAATTTGTTGATCATCGGTAACAAAAATGCTGCTGTCTTACCAGAACCTGTACTTGCGATACCAAGAATATCTTTTCCCTCTAATATAGCAGGGATAGCTTCATTCTGAATCTTAGTAGGTATTGAATATCTTTTACTTAGAATATTCTTCTGAAGTATTGGAACTAAATTAAAGTCGTTAAAAAGAGCATCTGTAACATATATGTTAGATGTCTCCGTTTGTATAGCTTTCGCTATGTATTGATTTGTATTAATACCAGAACTTTTTCTAGTATTTCTTCCGTAACTTCTTCTTGGGGGAAATCTATTTGTACGATTATGCCCGTATGATTTGTACCTGTTTTCCATAACAGTAATTAACAATTAATTTTATTTTTCAGTTTACATAGACAAACCGAAAATAAAATATTGTTAACCTCATAGGGTCTTAATTCCGCTTCAATCTACATCAAACAAATTTGATTATACCAGAAAGTATAAAAAATTGATACAACTGATAATAATATTTTAAATTACAATAGTATCATTTCTGTCCGGTCCAAAAGTTAACATGACGGGTGTTGTTTCTGTAAATTTTGAAATAAAGGAAATAAACCGTCTGGCCTGAGGTTGTACCTCTTTAAAACTATCTGCTTTTTTTAGCTTCTCCCTGTCCCAAGGATTTAAGGATTCATATACAGGAACAATATCATCTAAGAATTCTTGATCCGGACGATAGTAACTTGCTTTCTTACCCTTTTTGTAACCAACACAAAGCTTAACAGGCTGATCATATACAATATCCATATGTGTGAATACCAACTCTTCAATATCACTTACCTCACAGAAATACTTCAACATAACCAGATCCATATATGCGATATCACGCGGTCTTCCAGTAGTTGTACCATATTCATATGCATCATCACGAATACCTTGGGCGAATTCTTCTTCCATCACAGTTGGTAATCTTCTCTTACCAACACTCGAGGTATATGTAGATTTGATAACCCCAAACTTTCCAGAGATATCTCTATGATCAATAATTCCTTCGGTAGAAGCAGTAATCCCATCAATACAACAATTAGATGCTGAGCAATCAGGATACAAAGCCCATCTAGGATCTAACCCCACTGCCTGTGCTTTCTCAAATATGAATGGGGTATCAGAGTTCCACTCTTTTTTAATATATTCATACATAGGATATACATACTGCCTAAGTTCATCTCGCACATTTTCAATATTATTTAAAAATTTCCTCTCACTACCTATGACCGTCTCACCCTTACCGAATCTTCTTACCATTATCTCCTTCATCTCAATACCCATACCCTTAATCCAACTATCATATCTTTGATAGTGTTCTTTAAATAGCTCTTTCCAATTATCCCTGTACAGATCTCTAATCCTCAGTGGAAATCTGTAAAGTACATCCGCATAACTAGGAGCAATACCTCGACCCGTTGCAGCTTTACTACCCAAAGAGCTACTATTACCTTCCTTAAGTGCCATTTCAAAAGCTCTATGGGTGTCCAAATTTAGAGTTGCCATCTCATCAATCATTAATTTGGCGGGTAATTTTCTAAAACCAAATACTCTCTTGATTTCCTTAATCTCATCAAGAATATCAATGGGGTGTATTACCATTCCTTTGCCTAGAACAACTACACAATTCTTCTGTAATATACCAGAACCAATCTGATGTAAACCAATCTTCTTCCCCTTCATAGATATGGTGTGCCCAGCATTTGCACCTCCATTATCCCTATACACTATTACCTTCTTAAATTTCCTAAGAAAATATGATGTTAACTCATCTGTAATTCTACCCTTACCCTCATCTCCAAGGATAGCTCCCATTACTACAACAGAGTTTGCTCTCTTCCCTTTTTTGTTTAATGCTTTCTCAAGATTGCTCATTTTTAGAAATGTAAAATTAAATACCTCTAGCAAACATAACTCCCGTAACAGCAGCCCCAGTTATGGACCCGGATATCCCTGCAGCATCTCCTGCCACATACAATCCCTTGAGAGATGTCTGTAGATTTGTGTCTGTACTCACTTTAGAAGATCTAAACTTAACTTCAGGAGCATAAAGAAGGGTTGATCCTGAATAGATACCTGGCATTACCTTATCAAGTATCTCCAATCCTTCCTCAATGTTTTTAACAATTCTGTAGGGAAGAGCCATGGCTATATCCCCAGGAGTTACATCCTTTAAAGAAGGTTCTACAAAAGACTTAGCTAATCTACTCCAAGTACTTCTTCTCCCACATCTTAAATCCTCCAAAGATTGTAATATCGGCTTCCCACCCCCTATTGTAGAAGCCACCTCTGCAATGGATTTAGCATATGCTATGGAATTTTCAACAGGTTCTGTAAGATTAACTTCACATACAAAGGCGAAATTAGAATTTTTAGATTTGTGATCAGATTTTGAATGTCCATTAACACACACATAGCCATCATAGTTTTCAGTAGCAACTTCTCCATTTGGACAACTACAGAAGGTACGAATAATATCATGGTATGTTTTGGTTCGTATCTTGTAGACAGTCTCATACAGGATTTCTGATTGCTTCTTCATTATTGGTGCAGGGAATTCTACTCTTACACCTACTTCAACTTTGTCATATATATACTCAATATCGTATCTATTTATCAACTTCTGCAACCAATCTGCCTTTACCCTTCCTGGTGCTAGTAGTACTTTCTCTCCATATATTTTTTTACCTTCTTTGGTTAAAACTCCAGAGACAGAATTCTTCCTTACTATGACATCTGTTACCTCAGTTTTATCCATTATTTCAACACCTTTTTCTAAAAGATATTTCTCAAATTTTGCTACTACCTCTGTTAATTTATCTGTGCCTACATGTCTAGCTTTTCTTACTACTAAAGCAATGTCATTTCTTGTAGCTTCATCAATTAGCTCATCATATTCTTTGGTCTGTTTGGGAAAATATTTTGCATCTACACCAAACTTGGTAAAAACCTCATCCACATAATCCAATATTTTTTGATATTCATACTGGGAGATAATATGGAAGGCTTTTTCGTGAGAGAGATAGGCTGTAAAATGGAGTTTACCATCCGAGAATGTTCCTGCTCCTCCTATACCGGACATTACCTCATTGGGTTTTCTATTCTCAATCATATTTCCCATATCTATTAGGGCAATTTTTAGAGATTTGTGTTTTTGGAGGAGTTCATAGCAAGCAAATAGACCAGCAGGTCCTGCACCAACGATAACTACGTCATATTTGTTCATGGAATGAATATGGTTAGGTTACTAGATATTATACCTATATGGATATAGAAATGGAATGCAATAATTTTTAGGATATAGGTTTAAGTAAATCCTTAATACTATCTACACACCATATATGGATATCTGGATTCTCACGTATCTCTAATGGTAATTTTTCTATATCTCCATTAATCCAAACAAGATTCCTACATCCTGC
>CAZKXP010000007.1:0-18795 GCA_964556955.1 uncultured Candidatus Saccharibacteria bacterium | reverse complement strand
TCTAGAAGTAGGGCAGGAGTCTCTAGTTCATTTATTTCTACTCCCATATATATACATTCTACCATAGACATACAATACATCCTTAAATTTGACCTCTATGATAGAATATATATATGGAATTAAACAAAACAATATACCTAGACCATGCAGCAACAACCCCTGTAAAACCAGAGGTATTAGAGACAATGCTCCCATACTTTACAGAAAAATATGGTAATCCATCATCAATATATTCCCTTGGGAGAGAAAACAGAAAAGCAATTGAGGATGCAAGAGAAAAAGTAGCAAAAGCATTAAACGCACAACCAAAAGAAATATTCTTCACAAGTGGAGGAAGTGAATCAGATAATTGGGCAATCAAAGGAATAGCATATGCAAATCAAAACAAAGGAAAACATATCATAACCACAAATATAGAACATCATGCAGTACTTCACACATGCAAATACTTAGAAAAACAAGGTTTTGAAGTAACATATGTACCCGTAAGAGAGAACGGCATCGTAACCGTAGAGGATATTGAAAGCGCCATCAGACCCGATACAATACTCATTTCAGTAATGTTTGCAAACAATGAGATAGGGACAATACAACCCATAAAGGGGATAGGAGCATTAGCAAGAGAAAAGGGGATATATTTCCATACAGATGCTGTACAAGCGATAGGAAATATCCCTGTGAATGTTAATGACATGAATATAGATCTTCTATCGCTCTCTGCCCATAAATTTTATGGCCCAAAGGGCGTAGGGGTTTTGTATATGCGAGAAGGCGTTAGAATATCACCCATGATACATGGAGGAGAGCAAGAGAGAGGCAAGCGAGCAAGTACAGAGAATGTAGCCGGTATTGTTGGACTTGGGAAAGCGATTGAGATAGCTGATATGAATATTAATAGCTACAATGAAAAGCTTTTGAAATTGAGAGATAGAGCTACAAAGAAAATCTTGGAGAAAGTACCATATTCCAGATTAAATGGAGATCCCGAAAAAAGACTTCCTGGGAATATAAATATATCCTTTGAATTTGTAGAAGGAGAATCTATACTCTTGTCCTTAGATATGAAAAATATCTGTGCATCAAGTGGATCCGCATGTACATCTGGTTCATTAGATCCCTCTCATGTATTACTAGCTATTGGATTAACACATGAGATAGCACATGGATCTTTGAGATTAACATTTGGAGAGGAGAATACGGATAGTGACATAGACTATCTTTTAGAAGTATTACCCCCTATCATTGAAAAACTTAGGGCTATGTCCCCACTATATGAATCATTTAAACAAAATGGAAGAGTACAGTAACAAGGTAATGGATCATTTCATGAATCCTAGAAATGTAGGAGAGATACCTGATGCAGATGGTATTGGCCAGGTAGGTAATCCTGTTTGTGGAGATATCATGAAGATGTATCTAAAGATTAAAGATAATGTAATTACAGATGTTAAATTTAAAACATTTGGATGTGGTGCTGCTGTGGCTACTAGTAGTATGGCTACGGAGTTAATAATTGGTAAGACATTGGAAGAAGCTCTAGAGATATCAAACAAAACAGTAGCAGAAGCATTAGATGGCTTACCACCAGTCAAAATGCATTGTTCCAATTTAGCAGAGCAGGCTATTAAAGCTGCAATAGATGACTACAAAAAGAAGAATGAATCTACAAAATAGTAAGAAAAAAGTCCTAATTGCCATGAGTGGAGGAGTAGATAGCTCTGTATCAGCAGCCTTACTCAAAGAACAAGGTTACGAGGTCATAGGGGCTACAATGCAAATATGGCAAACCAAAGAAGAAGAAGAAAGAGAAAATGGATGTTGTTCACTTACCGCAGTAAACGATGCTAGGAGAGTAGCAGATAAATTAGATATCCCATACTACGTTCTAAACTTTAGAGATATATTTAAAGAGAAAGTCATAGACTATTTTGTAAAAGAATATACCGCAGGTAGAACTCCAAATCCATGTATTGTGTGTAACAAAGAGGTAAAATTTGAAGCCTTATTGGATAAAGCAATATCAATGGGGCTAGATTACATAGCTACTGGGCATTATGCACAGATAGAGTTTAAGGATGGTAGATACCTTTTAAAGAAAGCCGCTAGTGAGGCTAAAGATCAAACATATGCATTGTATAATCTCACACAAGCACAACTAGCTAAAACCATATTTCCTGTAGGAGGATATGAGAAAGAGAAGATTAGAGAAATTGCAGAGAAATATGATCTAGGTGTAGCTAGTAAACCTGATAGCCAGGAGATATGTTTCGTAGAAGACAACGACTATGGCAAATTCATATCAGAACATACCGCCTCAGAAATCTTACCTGGAGATATCGTAGATACTGAGGGGAATGTACTAGGCAAGCACAATGGCATATTTAACTATACTGTAGGCCAAAGAAAGGGTTTAGGAATAGCAAGTAATAGCCCTTTGTATGTCATAGAGATAGATATCGAAAAGAATCAAGTTGTAGTAGGCAATGATAATGATACTTTTGAAGATAGATTAATTGCAAGAGATTTGAATTGGATATCAATAGACACTTTAGAAGAAGAGATGAGTGTAGAAGCAAAGGTAAGGTATGGGGCAAAGGAAGCTCCTGCAACAATTAAACCTTTAGATGATGGGACGGTTGAGGTAATATTTGATATTCCACAAAGAGCCATAACTCCTGGACAAGCTGTAGTATTCTATGATGGAGATTATGTAGTAGGTGGTGGAGTTATAGACTAACTCTGTTTATGTGTATTACCATGCTTCTCAAGATACTCCCAAATCTTGTAGAACGCATTACTCAACTGGACATTCTCTATACATACACCAACACTCAGTTCTGAGATATCGATAGCACGTGCGATATTACTTCCTGGTATGAAATATTTTTCTATCGAGAAATTAGGAATACCCGAAAATCGATCTTGTACAATTTGGAGGTCAGAGATCAGTACTTCATGCCCCAAGAACATAAGAGACATTGTCTGTCTTCTATCATCACGATGAGCATGAAGTACAATATGCTCAATATTACACTCCGGTTCTAGTAACCCCAACTCACCCTGCATTTTGATTAAATCTTCCAGTTCTTCTACCGAAAGACTACTATCTGTTAACCCAATATCATTCGTTTTTTTATTAAAGAAAAGTTCATCCAACATCTGGATATTAAATGGGGCTTTTTCGGGTAATAATTCTTCTGGTATGGTATTAGACATGGTATTAAAAAAGAAATATCTTATATAGTACTTCAATATACCTACACTTTACAACCCTGTTTCTAAAACCAATGGATATTTAGTATGATGTATCTACATATTAATTAAGTATTAATAACATATGAAAAGACAAATTATCTGGATATCTGTTGTAGTTATAGGGTTACTACTGTTTGGTTGTGTAGGTTACTTTTTTATTAAGGGTCTGAACAATGTGAATCAACCTCAAACTATTTCTGAAGAGAATTTTAATCTGGAGTATGTATACAAAGGAGATAGTCAATGGGAATATACAGTAACTGGAACATTGCCCAATCCTTGTTATGCTGTAGATACTGAAGTACTTGTGCTTGAAAGCTATCCCGAGCAGGTTAGGATACAGATTACTGTACAAGAAGAACCAATCGAGGGGGTGTGTAGTACAGTTATACAAGAATATTCGTATACAGATACTTTCAATGCTAGTGAGAAGGCTGGTGTTAGTTTAGAGATAATGTAGAGATGGTATTAATTACAAAAAACAAAAATAAAAGAACCAAGGTTACATCGTATCTCTATGAACTTAGTAATAAAGTAAAATTAATACATATCCAGAATCCTGCCACAATTGATTTTAGCCTAACAGTAATAATAAAAAGTGGAGCATCATATGAAGATATGGAAAAAGTACCTCATGGTACAGCACATCTTCTTGAGCATATACTTTTTAAACCAAATTCAAAATTCCAAAGTGATGATGAAATACATACATTCGAAGAAGGTACAAGAAAACGACCAAGTATGTATATTAATGGTCGAACAAATTTTAAGACTATCCAATTGATAGGATGGGCAAACCAGGAAGCGACAAATCGTGTAATTGAGCGAATTAAGAGCCTGGTAGAATTCCCATATGATATTTTTGATAAATATTTCGAGACCGAAAAAGACATTGTTTTAGCAGAAAAAACTCAGCTTCCAAAACAGGAAAAAGATAAAACAATACAATTATTAAAATTCTTACAAGAGAAAGAATTACCAGAGTTCTCATATGCTGTTATAGGTGAGGTAGGAGACATTCAAAGGATTACCTTAAAGGATCTTGATAATTTTTTTAAATCTCGATTTGTTACGGAAAATGTTACCATTGCGACACAATCACCATCAAAACTCAATAAAGAAATACTTGGACTCCTCGAAGATTTAAGTTTAAGGTTCCCCGAGAGGCAAAGCTCAACATTTCAACCTGTAAATCTACCAAATAAACTTGATTTAGGATGTTTTCTCGACGATAGAATGGAAGGAACTTCCGTTTTTTTGGAATATTTCATAGAAAAAAAGGAAGGTTTTGACTATACAGAAGAAGTAACAACCAACCTTTTAAATAGTCTAATTAAAAAAGTTGGAGAAGAAATTTTAAGAGATAAGCTAGGATTAATATATGGGATTTACACTGGGAAAAGCGCCGGATTAACTCTTAGTCAGTACATATATGAGATAGAGTTCTCAGTAGAAAATCATAAGATAGAATATTTTATGGAAGAATTAGAGAAATTTCTTTACGACTATCTTGAAGAATTTCTTAATTCAAAAAGAGGTAAGGATTGGTTTGAACATATCATAAGTACATTCATCTTCCCCCATACCACTAACTACGAAGCTAGTTTTGCCGATAATATTGCATTCTCATATATTGAAAGAGGAGAATTGTGGAATTCAAATGAGTTCTATAAAGCTGCAAGAAAAATAACTCGAAAGCAACTCGTAGATGCAATTGTTAAAGCAAGCAGTCTTAAGCCCCATATTTGGGTTGAGAGTAATCTCGAGAAGATAACTATTGAGAAAGCTATTAAAGAATCCAAGCTATGGAAGAGATATTCCCAATTGTAACAATTGCTTAAAATACATACCCTGTAGTATAATACTCGGTTCTTAAAAATTTGAAAACCCCATAGGAGAAACGATGGCCACAGATAAAATTGTACTTAGCCCAGAAATTGCAGAATTAGCAGAGGCACTACTTTCAGAAAGTAATATCCCATTTGATTGCGGAACCCACACACCAGACATTCTTTCGAAAGCAGTTTCTCTTGCAGAATTGCTCCCACCAGGTGTTTTGGGATTCCGTTTCCAGGGTCATATATTTTTGAAAAATGATTTTATTCAATTGCTTCCGCAACTTGAATCAGATTTTCTTTTCCCAGAAAAGGAAGAACAGCTAAAATCAAAAAACAAAATTTGATTTTAGCAACAACAGGGAGGCCTAGCCCTCGCGCCAGGCCTCTCTGCAATCTTCACATTTCTATTACATATGATATATTTATATAGATAATATTATTAATATATCTATATATGAAGAAAGAACTCATCATAAAGTTAGCAGTACTAGTATCAGTCCTAGCAATGTTCGTAGTAAATATACTCTCTAATGTCTTACCAATAAATGGATTAACTACAGCCGAGATATCCAATGCAATACAGATATATTTCGTACCTGCAGGATATGTATTCTCAATATGGGGATTGATCTACATCGGAATAGTAATATATCTTATCTCGATGTTCACCAATTTTACAAAAGAAGACATGGCCATAGCTCCCTTTGTAATAGCAAGCAGTCTTGCAAATACAATATGGATATTTATGTGGCACTACCAACTAATATACCTCTCAGTAATCTTCATGCTTGTTATACTTGCAAGCTTAATAGTAATAGCACTCAAACTTAATAAACCTGACGTGTCATTAGTGAAAAAGACTCCTTTCAATATATACCTTGGTTGGATATCTGTAGCATCAATAGCAAATATTGCTGGAGCTCTCTATACAGCTAATTGGAATGGTTTTGGGATCTCACCAGAGATATGGTCAGCAATCATGTTAGTCATAGCAACAGGACTAGCAGTACTTGCTCTCATTAAGAAGAATATTGCATACTCATTAGTCATTCTTTGGGCAGTTATCGGAATTGTTGTAAAATTCCAAGGAGTTTCAAATATTGTAGCAATAACTGCAACACTCTCAGTAATAGTTCTCATATTGTTTATGGGGTACAAACTGTTTAAGAAAACAAACAATTAAATTTATATTAAATTATATGGAAGACAAAGAAAACAGAGATTACACAGGAGCAATATTCCTTGTGCTCTTAGGTACATTGTTTTTGCTTAACACCACAGGAGTCGTCTCATGGGGTATCTGGCTATATCTACTAAAATTCTGGCCAATCATTATCATTTTAATAGGGTTGAGGATGGTACTTCCGAAGAATACTGCTGGAAATATCATCATGGCAGTCCTATATACTGCGATTCTCTTAATGGCAGGTATCTTTGCATATTTCTACACAGAGAATAAGAAAGTACCTCTTCTCTCGGAGAGAGTTTCAAATTACATTTTTGATGGATTAGAGTACAACAGCGAAGTACAAACCCAGGAAGAATATATTCTTACAGAAGATTACGAAGGCGTGACAGACAGAATGCTAGATATCTTCATTGGTGCTTCCGAGATCACTTTAGATGATCAAGATGAAGATTATTTTCTTTTTTCTAAAACTACATATCAATATGAGGGCGATCTACCTGATATAGAGAGTAATTTAAAAGAAGGCCTATTATCCTTAGGTTTTAGTAACAAGGAGATGAGACATTGGGGAATTTGGAGATTTGTAACCCCTAAGTATGAGCTCTCTCTTGGTAATACTACAACACCTACCACACTAGATCTTACAATAGGAGCAGGTAGTGCAACAGTAAATCTAGATAAAGTATTATTAAAAGAAGTATATGCTGAAGTTGGTGCAGGAGAATTGGATATGACCTTAGGCAGTAGTTCAACACCTGAGAAATTGGATATCGAGATTGGGGCTGGAGAGATGACAATTTCTATACCAGAAACCGTTGGAGTATCCTTGGTGTATAATTTAGGTGTGGGTGAGATACAATTTGATTCGCAGTCTATTGAGGGTTTGAATCAAAAGGGGACTTACAATACAAGTAACTACGATACAGCAGATATCAAACTCATCATTGACGCGAATGTTGGTGTAGGTGAGTTAAATATCGAGAGAATATAATTTAATATATATATAATATGAAAACAAACGCAAAATTAGTGGTAGGAGGGATCTTGATTCTCTTCGGTATCATTTTTTTAATTGATACCATGGGCATACTCTCTTTCCTAAATTTAACAACAGGAGATATCATAGGGATACTCTGGCCAACAATACTTTTGGTTTTAGGTATTAAGATGCTATTTGACAAGAATATCTCTCTTGGAATTATACTTACCAGTCTAGGTACAATATTCCTTTTAACACACGTCTTCAATATCAGCTTCTTTGCAATGCTTTGGCCTATGATCATCATTGTTCTAGGTTTAACAATGATATTTAGAAGAGAGAACCCACATATGACAGAAGGTAAAAAATACTATGGTGGAGACAGGATATCAGAGACAGTTGTCTTCTGGGGTATAGATCGAAATATGGATTCGAAAGCTTTCAAAGGAGGAGATGTTACAGTAGCATTTGGTGGTGCAAAATTAGATCTTCGTAATGCACAGATAGATAAAAATGGTGCCACACTAGTTTTGAATACAGCTTTCGGGGGTATTGAAGTATTGCTTCCAAAAGATTGTAATGTTGTATCCGATGGAGTTGGAATACTTGGTGGTTGGGAAAACAAATTTAGTTCTAAAGATACTAAGGGTGGAAAACTTGAAATAACAGGAACAGCCATCTTTGGAGGTGTAGAAATCAAGGAATAACGAGTATCTAATTAGTTCGTTTTGTGGTAGAATATTCCCTTGTCATGGAATATTCTCCAATAGAGCAAAACAACTTAAGAAATATTGCAATAATCGCGCATGTCGATCATGGTAAGACCACCCTTGTCGATGCCTTCATGAAGCAAACTCATCTTTTTAGAGACAATCAGGAAGAGATGCAGGAAACACAAATTCTAGATTCAGGAGATCTTGAGAGAGAGAAAGGGATTACCATAAATGCAAAGAATATCTCCATAAGATATAAAGGATACAAAATTAATATAATTGATACACCTGGGCACGCAGATTTCGGCGGAGAGGTAGAGAGAACGTTAAATATGGCCGATGGATGCTTACTCCTAGTAGATGCAAAAGAAGGACCAATGCCACAAACAAAATTTGTATTGAAGAGAGCATTGGAGATTGGTCTTAAACCAATTGTAATAATAAACAAAATTGACAAAAAATTAGCCAATATTCCCAAAACCATTGAGAAAATACAAGATCTATTCTTAGCACTTGCTACAGACCCAGAGCAACTCGAATTCCCCATTTACTATGCTATTGGTAGGGAAGGAAAGATATTTAAAGAGACTCCGCAGGGAGACCTTACAATCCCCAACGCAATACCTGGAGATGTCACCCCCATTTTAGATGAGATAATTACTTACATGCCAACTCCAAAGGGTAATATTCAAGAACCATTCCAAATGCAGGTAACTTCTCTTGAATATGATAATCATACCGGTAGATATTTGATCGGGAAGATAAATAGGGGAGATATTAAGATAGATGATCCTGTCATTTTAATTTCGAATAAAGCGGAGAAAGAAGAAAAGGTTCAAGGTAGAGTACGTGGACTATTTGCAAAAGAAGGTCTCTCATGGCAACCAATTAACTCAGCAAGCGCAGGTGAGATTATAGCTGTTACAGGTATAGAATCGACCATAATCGGTGCTACCTTGTGTGATCTCAACCAACAAGAAGCCCTACCTGATATCAAAATCACTCCACCAACTGTACGAGTGAAATTTCAAGCAAATACCTCTCCTTTTGCGGGGAAAGAGGGTAAGTATGTTACAGACAAACAACTTGCACAAAGACTTGAGCAAGAAAAAAACTTAAATATTGGATTGGATATTACTAACCAGGGTTCAAATAACTACTTTGTCGCAGGTAGAGGTGAATTACAATTAGCAATACTGGTTGAACAATTACGCAGAGAAGGGTATGAACTTCAGTTGAGTAAACCAGAAGTTATATTGCAAACAATAGATGGTGTTTTGCAAGAACCTGTTGAGGAACTAACTATTGATGCACCGGAGGAATATATGAGCGTAGTAACACAGGAGGTAAGCGAAAGAAAAGGAGAACTGGTTAATATTGAAAATGAGGATGGAAATAATCGATTTACATACAGGATTCTTACCCGTTATTTAATAGGTTTGCATAGGATTCTAATGAATGCGACAAAGGGAGAAGCGATTATTAACAGCTATGTTTCCGGATACATACCATATGTAGAACAGCCAAGCTTATTCCGAAAGGGGGTATTAATTTCTTCAGAAACTGGTACTGCATTAGGATATTCCCTCACGACCATACAAGATAGGGGGAAATTATTCATAGGAGGCTCTGAAGAGGTCTACGAGGGTATGATAATCGGCATAAATAATACAGAGGAGGACATCATTGTTAATCCATGTAAAGCGAGACACAAAACTAATGTAAGAATGTCCCATGCTGAGGTAACCATTGTTTCTCTGCGTGCCACAATACCTCTAACATTAGAATATGCACTCTCCTTCATCAATGACGAAGAGCTTATTGAAGTAACACCACAAAATATTCGACTTCGAAAGAAGCTCCTAACCGAAACCAAAAGAACTTGGGCCAAACGGAAGACACTGACTGTTTATGCCCAACAGCAAATGCAAAACGCCCAAGATTAACCTCAAGAATTCCCAGGTTACTGTAAAAAACATGCTATGATGGTAAATATAAGGCCATAAAAGGCCCAAGGTCAATCCTAGGTCTCACCTAATTTCCAATATACAGCATCTTACAAAGGCTCCCACATCTTCGGCTAACCTCGTACCAAATAAAAAACAGATATTTAAGCCATTCCTTAACCCTCATCGAATTACTCCGTCCTGTAGCGAAAAGACTATGGAGATAACACAAATGGATATTTAAAACGGGGGAGGTCTGACCTAGGTCAGTCCTTCAGATGGTCCTTCAGATGTATAAAAGAAAAAGGGGAATCTTGCGATCCCCCTTCGTCAATTTCTACTTAAAAGACTTATCTTCTATCGAAGCTTCTTCTTTCGCCAGATTCTTCTCTAGCCATAGAAACGTTTACTGGTCTCCCATCGAGTTCTTTTGCGTTCAACTCAGTAATAGCTCTCTCGGCTTCCTCTTCGGTAGACATCTTAACAAATCCATAACCTTTGGATCTGTTCTTTATTCTATCCTTGATAACAACTGCCTCAACGACAGTACCAACAGAACTAAAGAAATCATTAAGCATAGCGTCATCGACGTTCCAGCTTAAGTTTCCTACAAATAACTTGTTTCCCATTTATTTGTATAAAAAAATAAATTATATTCGCTATGCCAAATTACACACTTGGGAGATTTTCTCACTCAAAGCAGTCTTTTCAAACGCTCCAATAGCATGGTCATTATAACATGGAACATATACAAAAGATATAGCCTCTATTTAACCCTAAAATATCCGAAGATTTCCTTAAAAGATGGTCTCCTATTGTACATAAGACATCCCAATTCAAACAGTTTCAATGCCAAGAACATTGCTATAGCAACATACACCACGGAAGTCCCTAAACCTATTAAAAGTTCATTGAGCGGCAATGCTCCAAAAGAATTTCTTATCAAAAGAACCATAAATGAGGTGAAAGGGAAATAACTAAGTACAACAGCAAGAGGACCAGTAGGGTTGGTGATCAGTGCTTGCATAAGATAAAGAGGGAAGATGGAAAGCATAATAAATATTGAGGATAGATTGCGACTATCCTCTGCTCCCGTGCCCACAGCTCCCGTACCGACCATAATTGCTGCAAAGAATAGAAATCCCGTTATAATCAAGAATATATTTAATGGCAAAACAGACAGATCAATATTACTAAAGTCAATTGGAATAGGCATATTGAACCCATTTAAAACGATCTTGTAAATTACAAAACCAAAAACGACCCATGTTAATAATTGCACGAACATAACTCCCATCAAACCAATCATCTTGCCAAACATCAAAGATTTTTTATCCACAATAGAAAGAATTGTCTCTATCATGCGATTCTCCTTCTCTGCTGAGACACTTTGTAGCAAAAATGCCGAAGAAATAAATACAGCCATGAAGAATACTAATAAGGATGCTATAGGAACAATAAATTTCTCAAAACCCTCCTGTACCAATTCTCCCTCAGAATTATATGTATAACTAGTACTAATCGGTGTACTGTTTAACACATAAGCCACTGCCGGATCGGAAACCTTTGTAAATGCACTTTGCTTTATCAAAGCATTAATAATCATAGGAAGATTAGCAGCACCTAAGAAATCCACATCATCTCTATAATATAATTCATAACTTAAATCTTCATAGAAATTGTCCGAAAGCTTTACAAGAGCATAAGTATCGTTCTTCATAACCTCCTTCTTTGATGCATCGATATCCTCCGTAGAGGTAAATGGATCAACAAGGAAAGATCCCTCTATAACATTGTTAGTATCATAAACATAGATCTTGCTAAAGTTACTCGGTTCTTCCATCTGTTTAGCAGCATCTACCGATGTAAGACCCGAAATCAGAGCTATTGCCCCAATAAGGAGAGGCATAAATAATGTCCCTGCCCAAAAACTCTTCTTTTTAACAGTCTTTAAGAACTCAAATTTTGCAACTTCAAAACATTTACTTCTCATCTTTCATAATATCTATAAATACCTGATTAAGGCTTGGATAATCCAATTTGAAATTAATTAGTTGAACCTTCTGTTTCAATAATTCTTCCAAAATCTCGTCCACGGAGATACCATCTTTTGGCATCAACTCTGCTGTTTTATTCAAGACATTGGCAGTATACAAATCAGTATTCGTCTTTGGCGCATGCCCCACAAATTCTACTGTCATATTCTTACTACCATGACGTGCCCTTACTTCATTTACACTTCCATATTCAAGACGAACACCATTTTTAATAATCAATAACCTATTTGCCATCTTCTGAGCCTCATCTATCACATGAGTACTGTAAAGGATTGTAGTTCCCTTCTTTCCTCTCTCCGCTAGAAGATCTACAAATAGTTGCCTATTAAGAGGATCTAAACCCTTGAAAGGTTCATCCAGTATCAGTATCTCAGGATTGTGTATAAGCGCAGTACCCAGTTGAACCTTCTGTTGCATACCCGAACTCAACTGAGAAATCTCCTTCTCCTTGTGATCTATCAATCCCACTAGCTCTAGATAATCAAGACTCCTTTTCATCGCCTCATTGCTATCGATACCTCTCAATCTAGCAGTATATGTAAGAATGTCAATAACAGAAACATCCCGATACAAACCCCTCTCTTCGGGGAGATATCCAATCTTACTATTCAAAGACTCTGAATATTCCTTCCCATTTATCAGTAATTGCCCTGAATCCGCTTGATATATCTTTAAAAGGCATCTGATCGTTGTAGTCTTACCAGAACCATTAGTCCCTAAAAATGCGAATACCTCGCCATCCTCAACTTCAAAAGATAAATTCTGTGCTGCCTTAACTGCACCAAATGATTTTGAAAAATCTTTTACACTAATCGAATATTTCGCCATAACATACAGGATATCAGAAGAGAGATATTATTTGCAATAATATATGAGGATCTAGTATCCTTATGTTCATGGAAAAAGTCTTAATACATACATGTTGTGCAGACTGCTTGCTAAATCTAATCAACTCTCTAAAGCAAGAGAATCAAATCTCAGAAACTACAGAGCTAATACTATTGTTCTACAATCCGAATATTCACCCTAGATCGGAATATCAAGAGAGGTTAAATGCAGTAAAAAAAATAGTAGAGCAGGGGGATATTAAACAAAAAACAAAACTAGTAATCCCCGATTATAAACCATCAGAATATTTTGAAATGATAGAAGGTAAGTCTAAACGATGCCTGGGATGTTGGGAGGTAAGGATAAAGAAGCTCTTTGAATATGCAAAATCAAACAAAATTCAAGCGGTAAGCTCTACATTACTATCAAGTCACTATCAGGATACAGAAACAATTATGCATATTGCGAAAGAATTAGAGGACAAAGATATCAGACTGATATTCCCACAGAACAAGTATGAATGTATAAAAACAGGAGGCTTCTACAAACAAAATTACTGTGGATGCTGTTTCTCTCTCACAGAGAGGCTATGGGAAAAATATCAAAAATAGAAAAGCTACAAGCTCGGTTATAAATTTCCTTTTTAAAATAATTTTGCTAGAGTAGAACTCTTTTCCGCTTGGAATATCTTCTACTTAAATTTTTGCTTCTAAAACATGCACCAGAAATTACCAACTATCGCGGTATATATTGCAATTATATGTTTTCTACTGGGGGTTATAGCGCTTACACAAGCGATTTTAACTAATACCAATCATAACACTGCAGAATATATAGAAAACAATATATAATTAAATATGGAAAAAGTATTTTTCATAATACTAATAGGCGTGATCGTTTTAATAGTAATTGCTCTAGTTATTCTCTCTTATCTGATCCCATCAGAGAATGAGGAAACAGAGGAGGAAGAAAATGAAAGAGAGTAATTTTGCAAACTTTTTGCAAGGAGAAGTGTAGTACAATAGTGAAAATGTTCTCCAAAATATTGGTACCAAAGATACTGATAATAGCAAGGAACCAACAAATACTAGATATACTATTGAAGTGTCTTAGTAACAAAGATATACAAATAGAGAAGACAAAATCATTAGAAACACTGCACAAAAAGTCTTATACCCAATACTCTCTAATAATTGCAGATCTTGATTTAGAGACAGAAAATTCACAAGAGATAATCCGCTATATTCGATCTAAAACAATATTTCTTCCAATTTTAATAATTGGCAAGAACAAACTTGGGAACAAACGGATTGCCTACAAATTAAAAGCCAGCCTATACCATGATAAACCAATTGATTGTGAGTTACTATGTGCGCAGATAAACTGCCTTTCACTTTTGTTTCATCACAATATGATTTTAGATCTGGTAGAGATAAAGCTTGATCTTGCCTCCAAAGGTTTTATTTTCAAAAACAAATTCATAGCGCTTACTGGTCGAGAATTTGAAGTACTATTAATCTTGATCCGTGCAGGAGGAAGGGTGCTGAATTCAGAGAAGATAACTCAACTTTGTATATGCAATGACGATATTTCTGAATCTGCTATACATACTGCAGTAAGTAGAATACGTTCTAAACTTAAGAATAAGCTTTCCGAACCCATCATCATAACTAGACCCCAAGCAGGATACTGTGTTAATCATACGTATCTACGAAACATCCACCTGAGAAACAAATCTTAATATGATATACTTGTCATTATGCCAAAAGCATTAAAAATAATGACAATTAAAGACCCAAAAGAGGAAAAATTTTTAAGGCAAACTTGTAAATTAATAACTCCAGATATGCTTAAGAAAAGTGATTTCAAGATTTTTCTTAAAGACCTCCTCTATACTGCAGAACATAGTGAAGAGCAGGGGAACGTTCCTGCAGGGGGTATAGCAGCTATACAGGTAGGAGAACCCTACCGTGTCTTCTATTCTCTTAACTACGATACAAATACCTGGGAACTATTTATTAACCCTACTGTAGAGCCAGATGGCTTTCTCAAAACAAAAGGGGAAGAAGGCTGTCTCAGCGTACCCAACATAGTTGGCCAAGTGGAAAGATATTACAAAGTAAAAGTACGATACCAAGGATTGGATGGGAAATGGGTTACAAAAAGATACAAGGATATAAATGCAACAAGCATACAACACGAACTCGACCACTTGGAAGGAATCCTTTTCACTGATAGAATGGAGAAGTAAAAATAAGTTTTAACTGCCTACAAATGAAATTCGTTTTTTCCGTAATAGTGTCATTCATAATATTTTTTGGTCTTTCTAACACAATACTGGCACAAGATACGACTGTTCAAGATCTGGTAGGGACCAATGAAGCAGCCGAAACTACACAAACTACTGTGACCCCCTCCAAAGAAAATCCCCTTGGGCTTGACATGCCAGAGCAGACAGATAACCCTAGCACCATAATTACATTCTCAAATCCTTCCACAAATAACACTAGCATACAACTAGAAATAGACAGTAAGGGTTTTGTGGAAATAACAAGTCCATACACATTACCTGCGCTTAGTATTGGTAGACATACTTTAGAATTTAAATATCAAGATGAGAATTCAGCGACACAAATATATAGTGATTCTATAATTATAATCCCACGAGCACCCGTTTTAGGTACTCCTGTAATAACCACAGAGTCCGTGAAGTTATCTGGTACAGGGCTCGCGAATTCAGAAATAATTCTTGTACTCTCAAGCGGTACTGTCAATATTACACAAGAGAGTCTAATTGATGAAGATGGCAAGTGGAGCATGGAGTTTAGTAGGGATGAACTATTAGATGATATATATACCGCCAATGCTTATACCAGAAGATACGGGTATGCTAGCGATCTTTCTGCTACGACAAAGTTTACACTCGATGCCTCTGCAAGTAGTAATAGTACCGGTAAAGACTACCTTTTGGACTTAAGCTCTATTTCTATCACATCCATAAAAGATTGGGTTGTTAACAAACAGGATTATATATTACTCGCAGTTTGTGCATTTGTATTAGGTATCATTGTAGGAATTGTCAGTAGAACACAACGAGCAAAGGCAATTGTTCAGAAAACAGAAGAAAAGGTTGCAAAGGAATTCCAAAAAAACGAGAAAAAAACAAATGAAATGACATTAAAGGAAAAGCTCATGGGAGGAAAAGATATAAAGAAGGAAGAGAAAACAGAAGTTCAAAAAGAAGAAGAGGCAAAGAAGCAAGATGAAGTGGTGAACAAAATTGATTTTTTGAAAGATTACAAAAACTTTGATCCAGACAATGCACAAGGTAAGGAACAGGAATCAAAGGTAGATGTTACGCTAACTTCAAAAAGATAAATTTCATGGTAGAATAGTCTTGGCAAAGCCAAGATGGTGAAACTGGCAGACACGCTACATTCAGGATGTAGTCCTAGCAATAGGATGGGGGTTCAAATCCCCCTCTTGGCATATTATTCCCACTGCCAATTCTCAATATTCCAAAATCTTTCATGAGAGAAATTAATATCTGCCATATCAATCCCAGAAAGATCACTATCAAAATAGAGTACGAAAGTAGGGTGGTACAAGAATATTACCGGAGCGTCTCCCATCAAATATCTTTGAAATTGGAAATATTTAGTTTGTCTTGTAGTTAAATTATTTGTCTTCCTTGCATCCTCAAGAAGTATATCCACACGATTATATTCATATCCTGAGATATTTAAGTCTGGATAGTTTACCTTCAGTGAATGCCAAAGATTATATTGATCAGGATCAACAGTAGTCTCGACCTCATACAACAATATCTCAAAATCTCTAGTAGCTATAACCTGTTGGGAAATTTCATTGTAGGAAAGCTTGTTTGGTTTTATGACAATCCCTTCTTTATCTAGAAGCATAACTAATGAATTAACCACACGATTATTTAAATCATTATCAAGATAGCTTAATGTAAAACTCAAGATATCTCCGGTACTGGATTCATAATAACCCGTCTCAGCATTTTTTGCATAACCAACATTGCTGAAATACGGTGCTGCTTTCTCAGGACTATATGCATAGTAATCGATCTGACTATTAAATGCCCAAGATGAGGAATGTATTGGTCCCTGCATAACCTCTCCCTCCAATGGTGCATTGCTTAGTAAAGATTGCTTATCTAATACATAGTTAAGCCCTATACGCATATTCTTGTCTTTCAAAGTATCTTTTCGAGTATTGAGAAAAAGAATTCTGTTTCTAAAAATTTCATTCTTCATCAAAACTCCAAAATGTGGATAATCCTCCATAAATGCTAATGCCTCACTATCCCAAGCACCAAGTGCATCTATCTCTCTAACGCGCATTGCTGTTTCCAAAGAGTCATAATCTGGATAGACTCTGAAGACAATTTTCTTAATATATGGTTGATAATCATCGTATCGATTATCTACAAGATACACAGCATTCTGTTCAGTCTTCTCAACCATATATTTGCCACAACCAATAGGAGAAAGTGCAAAAGAATCAAAAGGCATCTCTTTCATCGAGACCTCTTCTAAAATATGCTTAGGGACAATATATATGGAAGCAGCAGTAAAGAATGTTGGATTGGCATCTTTTAAAACAAACTGTACAACATTATCTTCTAATTGGGTTAAAGTCGCACCATCTAAAGCCGATCCAACAGAATCGAAATGATAGTCACGATACAAGGAAACAGCCGTATCAAATGTAAAAAAGACATCTTCAGCAGAAACTTTCTGCCCATCTTGCCAATACAGATCATTATCTATTGTAAAAGTATATGTTAAATTATCCTCCGAAACCGTCCATTCCTTCGCGACTCCAGAGGTAGGATTCCCTTCAGAATCAATATATACAAACTTTTTAAATACCAAACTATCAACAACCTTATCTACATAATTAGCGGAAACAAAAAGAGGATTAAATGAAGCAATAGCCCCAACCATTCCCTCGGTATACGTTTGCTTAGCCTCAGAATTGCCCTTCAAAAATTTAGCAAAAGCATCTGATTGTATATAGAAACTTAAAGCAACGGCCAATATCAAAAAAGTAAGAATATAACTAAAAGGAATTGTTTTTTTGAATATTCTCACGAAAGAAATTGGGTAATTCCACCAAAAATCTCTGAAATCTTTTTTATGATTTTTGTTTTCCGCAACCTTGAAATTACGAAACTCTCCAAGAGCGGCTTTCATTGAGAGTGTGCTTTCTTGTGCTTTGGAATTGGGCTTCTTCATCAAACTTCTATTCAGAATATTTAAGGATGAGCAAAGACAAAACGATTAATACGATAATTAAAACAATGGTGACATAATATAATACCTTCTCTAGACCACGTTTTGTACGAAAAACCTCACCACCTCCACCAAACATCTTTCCAAGACCCTCAGCTCGATTTTGTAAAAGCACAGACACCACTAAAATAGCACAAGCTACAATTTGGACAATAATTAAGATTTTTTGTATTTCCATGCTAGCTATTATACACCATCCAAACTTCTGTAGGTAGAACAGAAGAAAGAGGCAGTAAGAGAAGCAGATATAATCGTTAAAACTGGTTTTACAACAAAGCTTGCAATATCAATAGATCCTAAATTTAATCCATCAAACATATATTCATTAATATAGAAACCTGTCATAAACAGTTTTAGAAGGAAAAATACACCAATAAGAAGTAAAGAAGACATCAAAAACATAGTTATGAAGTTTACCTTGATTGTTAAAAATTTGAGCATTGGCTCTGCAATTAAAACTGTCATAGCCAACACCACAACAGTAGCTGCAAGATAAAACCCCTCTGTTGGCAAAGCTATGCCATCCTTGTACAAACCCAATGAAAAAAATATGAAGGCAAGATACACAAGAAGAGATTTTATAAATGTTTTCATATCAGGGCAATCTCATTTTATAACACACCTAATATAGCATAACCCAATAGACATGGGTAGATACTTTAAAGTATA
>CAZKXP010000006.1:0-22770 GCA_964556955.1 uncultured Candidatus Saccharibacteria bacterium | reverse complement strand
AATTGTAGCAGCCTCTGGATACAACATTACAATCTTAATACTAGCATCTAGTAAACTACTATCATTTTGACCTTTTAAGGCGAGGTTCCCAATTAATTTGATCTTAATATGGGGATTCTGTATTCTTTCTGGACTCTCACCGTCAATACTACGTGCTTGCATAATGACCACCATAGCCCTGTGTGGGACATTCCTAGGTAGAAGAAATACTGTACATGTTACATTGCCCCTTGCAACTCTCATCTTTGTCTTGGTAGACCCCAAGATAGTACTTAATGTAGGCTTTCAACTCTCTGTGATGGCTACGCTGGGATTAATATATCTACAACCTTCTCTTGCAAGTATTGCGAAGAAAATATTCAAAAGGGAGGTCGGGTTTGTAAATGATACATTGCTAACAACGTTAAGCTGTACAGTAACAACACTTCCAGTAACCATCGCGACATTTAATACACTCTCCATATGGTCCGTACTAGCCAACTGTTTAATTCTTCCGGTTGTAGAAACGACTATGCTTTTTGGGGTACTTGCACTGGTATCTGGAAGTATCATTTTTTACTCAATAATCGATACCCAATTGCGATATTTTGAGCTTGTAGTGAATTACATAGGTAGTAGAGGTTGGGGATATTGGGAGTTTGAAAGTACTCCAATCTGGATACCGATAGTAATATTGGTTTCTACAATCATATTTTGTATATATTTTTATCCTGTAGGCGATGAAAACAACAACTACTATCTTAAAATTTCTACTTAACAACCTGCTGACTATATCCCTTGTTACGATAGCTTTCTACAGGCTCTCCACGCTTTCTTCTATCTCCCAACCAAAGATGGTGATCTTTGATATTGGGCAAGGAGATGCCATACTCATCCAGCAGGATACATTTCAAATATTGGTAGATACAGGGCCGGATGATGCGTTGATATATGGATTACCAGAATATATATCAGAAGGGGACAGAAACATTGAAATTGTAGTATTGACACACTCCCATGATGACCATATACAAGGGGTATATACGCTTTTGGAGTACTACAATATTGAAAATATGTATTACGAACCTCAATGTTTTAAATCCAAGGATTTTGAATATTTAGAAAAGAATTACAGTAAGATTCTAAAGCCATTAACTACGCAAACAAGAATTAAATACAAGAATATTGATTTTGAAATGATATATCCAGTAGATGTAGGATGTCACAGTGATGTAAATGATGATTCCATTGTAGCAAAGGTAGCCATAAATGGTACGACAGCAATGTTAATGGGGGATGCTGGATATTCTGCTGAAGCCTACCTTCTTAGCAATGGTTTACTAGGTCAGGTCGATATCTTGAAGGTAGGGCATCACTGCTCAAGGACAGCTACAAGCGATATGTTTCTCAGTACAATATTCCCAGCCATAGCGATTTGTTCTTGTGGTGAAGGGAATAGTTTCGGCCATCCTCACGATGAAACAATTGAAAAATTTAAAAATGCTACTGTTCAATATTTAATAACATACCAAACTGGAAACATAGTTTTTAAATTCGATTAAAGAATGATAGAATGCAATATATAGCTCTTTTGTACCTGTAGCTCAACCGGATAGAGCACTGGTTTGCGGAACCAGAGGTTGTCGGTTCGATTCCGGCCAGGTACGCCAAGTAATATGCACTCGTAGCTCAACTGGATAGAGCATCGGTCTTCGGAACCGACGGTTGCGGGTTCGACTCCCTCCGAGTGCGTTTTTAATATATACTTAAGCAAAATGGATATTCTTCAAACTATACAAGAGAGATTGGGTAAGGGTGTATTAACTTTGGGTGTAGATTCCAATATTGAGGATATTAGGGTAGAGAGCACGAATGATTCTTCCCATGGAGACTATTCTTCCAATGTAGCTATGCAGCTATCAGGTATCTTAGGTAAGAATCCAAGAGAGATCGCACAGGTCCTCGTAGATTCTTTTGAAAATGGGGAAGAGATTGAGAGAGTAGAGGTCGCAGGGCCTGGGTTTATAAACTTCTATGTGTCTAACAAATATCTAGTAAACGAAGCTAATGAAATCCTCAGACTCGGCGAGGATTATTTTAAGTTTGATGTAAAGAATGGTAAGAAGGTTGTAATTGAATATACAGACCCTAATCCATTTAAAATCCTCCACGTAGGTCATCTATATACCAACATAGTAGGAGAATCGTTCGCGCGCCTTCAGGAGGCTCTAGGGGCCGATGTGAAGCGTGCCATATACCAGGGTGATGTTGGATTACATGTTGCAAAAACTCTTTGGGGCTTAGAAAAGAAGTTGAGAGAAGAAAATGTTGATTTTAGTAGTTTGGACAAGCTTTCTTTAAAAGATAGAGTGAAGTATCTAGGTGAAGCATATATCTTGGGTAGTCATCACTATGACGAGGTTGAGGATGAGAAGGCAAAAGAAGAGATAGATAGCTTGAACTACTACATCTTTTCTTTGTGTGTGCCGGAATTAGAGGGGAAAGATTTTAGCGAGTATGAGGGGATTAAGGAGAAATATCTCAAGGGTAGAGATTGGTGTATGGAGTATTTTGAAACTATATACAAAAAGCTTGGTACCAAGTTCGATTACTACTTTTTAGAAAGCGAAACGAGTGAAATAGGTTTGAAGATGGTTAAGGAGAATACGCCAAATGTATTTAAGGAAGATCAAGGTGCGGTTATTTATGAGGGCGATGAATCAAAAGGCTTGCATACAAGGGTTTTTGTAAACAAATATGGTATCCCAACATATGAAGCTAAAGATTTGGGGTTAGCAATTAAGAAAGGGGAGCTAATCGACTATGATGAGTCAATAATCATTACTGGCAAGGAGCAGGCGGGATATTTCAGGGTTGTTTTAGATGCTTTGAGCAAAATAAAGGCTGATTTGGCTTCCAATACAAGGCATATCCCTCATGGTTTGATTAAGTCTACTGATGGGAAGAAGATCTCAAGTCGTAAGGGTACCGCAAATGCAGAAGAGCTTATCGATACTACACAAGAGATGGTGGTAGAGATGATGAAAACTAATGGTAGAGTGACTGAGGATATCGAAGAAAAGAGTCTTAAGATTGCCGTCGCTGCTATTAAATATGCTTTCTTGAGGGTCGGAGTAGGTGGAGATATTGTTTTTGATGCTTCTAAGGCTTTGAGTTTTGATGGGGATACGGGTCCATATCTTCTGTATGTGTATGCAAGGTGTAAATCTTTGTTGAAAAATGGTGGAGAAGGTGAGGTGATGGGGGGTGATATCTTAGGAGAGGCCTCTGTGAAGGGGCTGTTGGGGGTACTTAGCAAGGCGAGACAATCTGTGCTTAATTCGGGTGTGAACTACTCTCCATCAACTTTAACGCAGTATACCTTTGATTTAGCGCAATCTTTTAACAACTTCTATCAGCAGATAAAAATTTTAGAAGCTCCAGAAAAGGATAGGGCGTCATTACTAGCAATGACTAAGGCTACTATGCTAGCAATCGGGGGGTGCTTAGAATTGATGGGTATTCCTGTTGTAGATGAAATGTAATGTCGTATTTGTATAACGGGGTGTAGTTCAGTTGGCTAGAACGCTACGTTCGGGACGTAGAGGTCGCTCGTTCAAGTCGAGTCACCCCGATGTTTCTTCATACTTCCATACTCCAATTGGAAGATATTCACTTTCTAAATGTGGTAGAATGGGGTATCTATTATATTAAATTGTAAGGAAAGAAGCATATGGTTGAGAAAAATGAAAGAGACACTAGTCTCCCAGGATACATGGAAGCTAACAGTTTTGAAGCTGAATTTGGTAACTTCTTAGGCCCTAGTATGGCAAATATCGTTTGTCAATTAGGGGGGTTCCATATTGAAACACAAGCTACACGAGATGGGCAATCTTCTACTTATGGTGTAAGAGATGATGGAACAACTATAGAGATTGTTGTAAAAAAAGGTGAGAGATACAGATCCCCGGCTTCTGTAGTAAAAGAGTATGAAAAGTGGCAAGACTTCCTAAAGCGTCTTGATGAGGAGGAAGAAATCGATTGGGAAGAAAAAATTGATTGGGAGGAAGAATCTTAACTAGCCAACTGTCCACACGCTCCCTTGATATCACTCCCGTGTGAGTATCTCAATGTATTAGTTATACCTCTGCTATCCAATATCGCTTGGAATTCTTCTATCCTTCTTCTAGTACTCGGCTCAAATCCAATACCACCTACCTTATTAAAATTAATCAAATTTACTAAAACAATCTGATTCTTTAACAACTTTGCTAGTTCCTTGGCATGTTCTGGAGAATCATTTACATCCTTTATCATAATATACTCATATGTAATCTTCTTGTTTCGCTTCTTCTGATCCTTAACTAATAGGGAGATTAGCTCATCAAGAGGATTATTCTTCGCTACAGTAGGCATAAGCTTCTCACGAAGCCTTTGAGTAGGAGCATGAAGACTAATGGCTATATTTACACCCAAATCCTTGTCTAAAAAATCACCCAGTTGAGAAATATATCCAGCAGTAGAGACTGTGATTCTTCTAGCACTCATGCCTAGCGCTTTGCTACCTTCTAGTGTCTGTATTGATCCAACAACGCTTTTCGAATTCAACATCGGTTCGCCCATACCCATATACACAACATTCGTAATCTTCTCACCTGAAGCTTTAAGTTTTCTTTCAAAATACATGACCTGATCCAAAATCTCCTCAGTAGAGAGGTTCTTGTTCAAGCCCATCTTACCTGTAGCACAAAATTTACATCCTACAGGGCAACCACTCATACAACTAATACACACAGTAATACGGTCTTTGTTGCGCATTAACACAGATTCAACAGGAAAACCCTCAGAAGTATATGCTAAAAGCTTAATAGTCCTACCATCCGAAGAGGGGAATTCTTGGAAATTCTCTAACTTACTAAAGGGTACTTCTGCCTTTAACTTTTCTCTTAAATCCTTGGGCCATGTAGTAAGCTCATCCCATGAAGTAATGAGTTGCTTGAAATACTGATCATATAGCTGGTCTACACGATATCCCTTAATATTGTTGTTCTTTAGAAATCTTTTAAACATATGCCCATTATATTGTTCTTTCGTATGATTTACAAACTATCCCATATGCTTTAATATAAATATATTTTAATTAAACTGCCAAAAATATGATACTTGGAGCAACACATAATGGATATATTGCCCCAAAAGGGTGGAAGCCTAAAAATCCTGATGAAAACTATATAATTACCTACCTTGATATCGAACTTGCTGATGGCATCGGTATGGAGAAGTTTGAAGATGTAGCAGCAGCATGTGCTGCGGAAAGCTCTACAGGTACTTGGACTCAGGTGTATTCTGGGAGAGATTCGGGTATGAAGATGGCTAACAAGCTCAAAGCAGTAGCCTTTGACCTAGATCCTAAAACCAAGACGTTTAAGATTGCCTACAAGAAAGAGCTTTTTGAGATAGATAATATGTCTGGGATATTGGCTGGTGTGGTCGGAAATATTGATGGGATGAAGATGCTCAAGGCGTTTAGATGTTTGGATATTCGATTTCCAAGGGCTATTATTCAGGCATTCCCTGGACCCCAATTTGGAATTGATGCTATTAGAGAACAGATGCAGATTGAGAGGGGGCCTCTCCTTTGTACTGTACCCAAGCCAAAGATTGGGCGTACCGCCAAGGAGCAGGCTAAGTTAGCAGAGATATTGTTTACTGCTGCGAATGGCGAATTTCAGGGCATTAAGGATGATGAAAACTTGACCAGTTTGTACTTCAATCGTTTTGATGAAAGATGCGAGTTAGTACATAAAGTGCAAAGAGAGATTGAACAGAAATCTGGTAAGAAGAAATTCTATCTTTGTAACATAACTCACTCAGATCTGGATGTAATGATACAGAGGGCTGACAAGATCAAGGCGCATGGTGGTAGATGGTTGATGATTGATCTTGTTACAACTGGATTCACCGCAGTTTCAACTATTAGAAAGAAGAGTCCAGGGTTGGCAATACATGCGCATAGGGCTATGCATAGTCTTTTCGATAGAGAGTCTGGACCAGGGGTGTATGACAAGGGGGAAATCCTGGATTTTTCAATGTCGATGATCGTGATTGCTAAATTAATGAGAATGTTGGGTGTGGACTCTCTTCATGGTGGTACTCCAGGTGGAAAAATGGAAAACTATGGCGAGCCAAAGCTTGTGAGAGATGCTTTGCAGGCAGATATTACGCCAGAATCAAGTATGACTTTGGGACAGAATTGGTTTGGTATGAAGCCAGTGTGGCATACTGCTTCTGGTGGATTGCATCCGGGTACAATTCCTGATGCGATACAGCAGCTTGGGGAGGATACCATCGTACAAGCTGGTGGTGGAGTATTGGGTCATCCGTGGGGGATAGAGGCTGGTGTAGAGGCTACCGTGCAGGCTAGGGATATTGCCATGGGTAGAGGTGATCTGCAACAATGGATCAAGGATAACCCTGATTCTGCATTGGCCAAAGCATCTTACCATTGGGGTTTTGGTCCTAAGATTGTTTGAGGCGAGGCCTCGATTTGGACTATGTCTCCAAGGTTTGTTTTTTCGAATAGTCGCTATGGGATTTGTAGGCGAGGCCTTGATGATGTAAAATTATCGTTATGGCAAACAAGGGTATTACGTCTAGAAAAGAAGATTTCTCGCAGTGGTATTTGGATATCATTGAAAGGGCGGATCTCGCAGAGAACTCATCTGTTAGAGGTTGTATGGTCATAAAGCCATATGGCTATGCTATTTGGGAGAATATCCAGAAAGAATTGGATAGAAGGATAAAGGAGAGTGGACATAAAAATGCATACTTCCCAATCTTCATACCAAAATCATTCTTCTCGAGAGAAGCTTCTCATGTAAAAGGTTTTGCTAAGGAATGTGCCATTGTTACCCATTACAGATTAAAAGAATCTGAAGATGGTAAGGGAGTGGTGGTTGATCCAGATGCAAAATTGGAAGAGGAACTCATTGTAAGGCCTACTTCTGAAACCATTATGTATGACACCTTCTCGAGATGGATTACCTCGTGGAGAGATTTGCCGTTGAAGATTAACCAATGGGCAAACATCGTAAGATGGGAGAAGAGAACGAGGCCTTTTCTAAGGACGGCAGAATTTTTGTGGCAAGAAGGCCATTCTGTGTATGCTACTCCAGAGGAAAATCTCAAAGAGGTTATGGATATGCTTCAGATGTATGTTGATTTTGCTAGAGACTTCTTGGCTGTCGAAACATACGCAGGGAAGAAGTCTGAAAGCGAGAAATTCGCAGGTGCTGTAAATACATATGGTGTAGAGGCTTTAATGCCCGATGGCAAATCATTACAATTTGGGACTTCTCATGATTTAGGTCAAAACTTTGCTCATGCTTTCAATATCCAATATGCTGACAAGGATGGAAACATGAAGTACCCATGGCAGAATAGTTGGGGTGTAAGTACCAGGATGATGGGTGCGTTGGTTATGACTCACAGTGATGACAATGGATTAGTGTTACCTCCCAAAGTTGCACCTATCAAGATTGTAATAGTTCCAATATACAAGGACGAGAATAGGGACAAAGTACTTAGCTATTGCAATGATTTATTCGCCAAGCTCGAAGAGAAAGTTACAGATGTAGAGCTGGATGATAGAGATTTTGTATCACCAGGATTCAAGTTTAATGAGTGGGAGAAGAAGGGCGTGCCAGTAAGAATTGAAGTGGGTGCTAGAGATCTCGAGAGTGGTGGTGTGACTATGGTTAGAAGAGATACGAACGAGAAGATCTTTACTAAGGATGAATATATTGTTGATTATGCAGTAGAGTTGCTGGAGGAAATTCAAAATAGTTTGCTAAATAGGTCTCAATCTATAATTAGAAATGGTACGCATGTAGTAGAGAGCTATGATGAGCTAAAGAAGATGATGAAAGGTGGTAAAGGATATGCAAAAGCATACTGGTGTGGTGATCCAAAATGTGAAGAACAGATCAAATATGATACAAAAGCGACTACTAGATGTATATCTACAGAAAATGTAGAAGGTAAGTGCATTTGTTGTGGGAGGCCTTCTAAAGAGTTGTGGTATATCGCGCAATCTTATTAAGTGAAACGAGATGAAAGAGTGAATTTTCTATAGGGTGAGAAATGTCCAAATTCAATATTCTTTGGCTATTGTCATAAACTGTCTTAGTCTTCATGTTGCCAGGTGACTTCTCCTGTGGCACAAGGTTTTTTGTGTATCGAACTCAAATTTTATACTTGGGAGATCTGAGGAGTAAATGGTGTGCGAGGCACTTAAAGTGGTTGAAGTTTCACCAATCTCTAATCCATTAGGTATTTTTTTAGATATTTCCCGGTCCAACTCTTAGAATTCTTCATGACATCCTGCACTGTACCCTCTGCAACTATGTAACCGCCCTTGTCTCCACCATCTGGACCAAGATCCACAATCCAATCTGCAAATTTCACAACATCCAAGTTATGTTCCACACAAATTACAGTATTACCCTTAGTAACCAATCCCTTTAGTAATGTTAGTAACTTATCAATATCATGGTAATGAAGTCCTGTGGTTGGCTCATCAAGTATGTATAATGTGTGGCCACGAGACATTTTTGATAGTTCCTTGGATAGTTTTATTCTTTGTGATTCTCCACCGGATAGGGTTAGTGCTGATTGACCAAGCTGAATATATCCAAGTCCTACTTCGTTCAATACTTCTAATTTTCGCTTTATTGACGGGATATTTTTGAAGAACTCAACTGCTTCTTCTACTGTCATATTCAGTACTTCTGCAATATTTTTACCTTTGTAATCAATCTGTAGAGCCTCTTCGTTATATCTTAATCCATTACATGTATCGCATGTAATGTACATATCTGGTAAAAACTGCATTTCTACCTTTATCTGTCCATCACCCTGACATTTCTCGCATCTCCCGCCTTTAACATTGAAACTAAATCTATTTGGACCATAGCCTCTGGCTTTGGCTTCATTAGTGGATGCAAAGAGTTCACGGATTGCAGTGAATACTCCTGTGTAAGTGGCGGGATTTGATCTTGGTGTTCGACCTATAGGCGATTGGTCGATGTCAATGATCTGATTAATTTTCTCCACTCCCTCGATGGTTTTGTATTCTCCCTCGGGATATTTTGAATGCATAACTTTATTCATCAGTACAGGATAGAGCGTGTCATTTATCAATGATGACTTACCACTGCCAGAAACACCAGTTACACAAATAAATTGATTTAGAGGAATTTTCAAATTTATATTCTTTAAGTTGTGGGTCGTGAGGTCCTCCATAATAAGAAGATCGGCAGCTGTATTTTTTGTAGCGGTTTCTACTTTGTGGCCGACCTTGTACGATTTGTTTAAGTACTTGGCAGTTAGCGAATCTGAATGCTTGATATTTTCGAATGTCCCTTGTGCTACTATATCTCCGCCATGTTTACCTGCTTTAGGGCCAATATCCACTATCCAGTCGGCATGTCTTATAGTTTCTTCGTCATGTTCTACTACTATCACAGAATTGCCGGTATCACGGAGATTTTCAAGCGATTTGATAAGTTTTGATACATCTCTTTGGTGTAAACCTATGGAAGGCTCATCTAAAACATACAGTACGCCGGTCAAACCTGTACCTATCTGAGAAGCTAACCTGATTCTTTGTGATTCCCCACCAGAAAGGGTTGTAGCTTTCCTTGAAAGCGTTAGATAGTCTAATCCAACATTTACGAGGAAAGTCAATCTAGAAAGAATTTCTTTTACAATTGGTTTGGCAATCTCCGCTTTGTTTCCTTTGATCTCTAAATCATTGAAGAAGATGATAAGCTCATTTATAGGCATATTAGTGATATCATCAATATTCTTGTCATGAATTGTTACTGATAATGAATATGGTTTTAATCTTTTTCCGTTACAAACATCGCATTTTCTTTCGATCATATACTTTTCAGTCTCTGATCTTGCGTATTCAGATGTTGTTTCTTTGTATCTTCTATTCATCTCATTAACAACACCTTCGTATGGAGTCTCATATGTTCTAGTTCTACCAAATCTGTTGGTGTATTCGATGAGGTATGTTTCTTTTGAGCCTTTGCCATAAAAGATTAGTTCAAAGATATCTTGAGGATAATCTTTTATGGGGGTTTTAAGGTTGAAATTGTGTTCTTTTGCTACGCTTTCTAAGATTTTCGCGGTCCAGGTATCTTTGCTTGTCCTGTTACTCCATGGGAAGATTCCACCTTCTGATATTGTGAGATTTGGGTTATAGAGTAGGTTAGTATCAAGTTCTTTTATGATACCTAGCCCTGCGCATGTTGAACATGCTCCCTCTGGTGCATTAAATGAAAAACTGGCAGGGGATATTTTGGGGTATGAGATACCACAGGTAGGACAGGTATTGTTTTCTGAGAAGAATAGGGGCTCTTCGCCTTCAATTACAACTTTAACTTCTCCCTTAGATTGTGTTGTAGCAAGCTCTACGGCATCTGTGAGACGTTTCTGATCTATATCTTTGCCATCTAGCCTATCAATTACCAAATCGATATCATGCTTCTCGTATTCATTAAGTTTGATATTCTCGATATCATCAAGCATATATGTATTGCCATCGACAATGATTCGGAGGAATCCTCGAGTAAGCAATTTCTCGAACAAAGAAGAAAACTCTCCCTTACGGTTTTTTATCAATGGTGAAACGATTTGAAACTTCTTTGTGGAACCTTTAAGGTGGGTGAGTATCTTTTTTGATATTTCTTGTATGGTTTGTCCTTCAACAGGTACATGACAACTGGGACAGTGAGCAATTCCTATATTCCCATAGAGTAGGCGGAGATAACTATAGATCTCTGTTATTGTGCCTACTGTCGATCTTGGATTGGATCCTGCGGTTTTCTGGTCGATGGATATAGCAGGTGAGAGTCCTTCAATGGAATCTACATCGGGTTTTTTCATAACTCCTAGGAATTGCCTGGCATATGAGGAGAGGGATTCTACATATCTTCTTTGACCTTCTGCGTACAACGTATCAAAAGCTAAGGAAGATTTCCCACTGCCGGATACTCCTGTTATGACGACTAGCTTGTTTTTCGGTATATCAAGAGAAATATTCTTCAGATTGTTTTCCCTTGCGCCTCTAATTTTTAGATATTCCTGCTTCATAGCAACCTTGATTATACCATGTAATATAGAAAAACCTAACCCTATAGAAAAGTGAAAATACGGTAAAATACCCATATAGTACTTATTGGGATAGGCTTTCTGGATATGCGAAGCGTATTGCGCTATACTTATGCTTGGAAAGTATGCACCTGTAGCTCAATCTGGATAGAGCAACGCACTCCTAACGCGTAGGTTGTCGGTCCGAATCCGGCCAGGTGCGTTTAATGAATATCATATTCTGTTACCAATATTCTGTTCTGTTCGTCTGAAGAAAAAGCTACGATTACACCTTGTGAGTCACGGACGAGTAGTGTTATTAATGAAGAGGATTCAACAGCTAAGCATCTGTTTGCGCCATCGCGATCAGCAATGTAAATATTTCCTCCCTCCGAATATACGATGTTGTAGGTAGTTGCTAACCAGCGAAGTCCTTGTACCTTTGTAATATCTGTTATATTTTTTACCATTTTTGTACCGATATTCGTGGTATGATCTCCATCCGTTTTATCAAATGTAAACAATCCAATCTGGTCGCTGTCTTGGAAGAGAAGTTCTCGACTATTTGGATTAAATGCTATTAGTGATGCAGGGAATGCTGATATCATGAGGAATTTCTGGCTCTCCATGTTATACCAATATGTTGCTAATGTAGTTCTGATATACATACCTTGTGCTTTTTGGTTCACCTCAATGAAGTCTACTGCTCCTGCAGAGAGAGTGCTTTCTGGCGATGAGGCGAACTCTACGGATGCAAAACCACTTTGCCTGTATTGGTTGATGTATTCATCTGCTTGGCTAAAGTAGAAGTTCTCGATGATGTATTTTGTACTTGTACCATCTAGTTGTAATTGTTTAAGACGATATGTATGGGTTGTTGTACCTGTGGTTATATCTTCAACTATATACAGAAATTCGCTATCGTCTGTAGTCCAGGTGTATGTTAAAAGTGGATCTTTAGTATATGTTGTGGTTATTGTTCCCAGTTTTATGTCATATGCGGTTATGGATTCGGTTGATTCTAGTATTAGGTACTTATTATTATTACTCCATGTTACTGTTGTTAAATCGCTAGGTGTAATGTCTAGTGGGACAAGAGTGTCCAGTGTTTGTTTAGTATTGGTATCTATTATGTAGTAGCTGGGTTTTGTTTCTTGTATCTTCAACAGGGCTAGTTGGCCACTAGGGGACATCGTTATATCGATGAGGTTTGAATCGAGCTCCAGTATGACAGAAGGGTTAGAAGAGAGGTCCCAAAGAGCGGGATTGAGCGTGTATTCCCAAAGCTTGAAGTTTGTTTCTTCTTTTGTGAGGATTAGTATGTGGGAGTAGTATGGGCTTACCCAATATTTATCCATTGTCCCCGTGGAGGTCCACTTTATTGTGCTAGTAGGATCTCTTCTAACGAGCCATGGATATATTGGGGTAGATTTTCCCTCTACAATATCTATGTCTTTCGTCCAGTCGTGATATCCCTCCAGTTTAAGTTCTACATGGTATGTTCCAACCTCTAAGCTAGTACTTTTGGGTGTTTTACCTAGAAGTTCCTCATCGATGTATATCTCTGCTCCTGTAGGGGAGCTTTCTACCCCAAGCACACCTGATTGTACAAGTGATTTTTTGAAGATATCTACTCTGTAACCATTTGCATAGAGGTATATGGCTGTAGCTATCAGGAAGAGTAAGACGATATACAGGATGGGATAGAGGATGGTTCCGACTTTTGTTAGCGCTTTATGCGGGAGTGTCATTCCAAAAGTATAGCATAATGGTATGGAAGTTGTTAGAATATGACTATTATGGAAAACAAGAAAAGATTACTAACAGGTGATAGAGCTACGGGGGAAACCTTTCCTATTGCTGCGTATGTAGGTACCTTGAAAAACAGGTTAGATAGGCAATATGAATATGACAGCTTTATATTTATTGCGGATTATCATGCCTTGACCACGCATTATGACAATGTATCTGAGATAAAGAAAAACACGCTTGGTATTATGAAAACGTACCTAAGCATTGGGCTTGATCCTGAGGCAATTACTTTCTATCGACAGTCTCGTATCCCAGAAGTGTTTAGATTGCATACAATTCTTTCCATGTTGGTTAAAATGCCAGATTTGGAGAGACAACCCATGCTGAAGGAGAAACTTGGTCTCGGCTATAAACTTACTTACGGTCTTATGGGTTATCCCGTGCTAATGGCTTCGGATATCCTAATTATGAACGCAGATCTTGTTCCTGTGGGTAAAGATAATGAAGCGAATGTTGAAATTGCTCATGACTTGGCCATGACATTCAACTCATTGTATGGAAAAGTTTTCCATTTACCAAAAGGTTTGATTGGAGATGTTGTAATAGGTCTTGATGGGCAGGGCAAAAGTGGCAAATCAACAGGAGGTATCTATTTCACAGACGACACTGAGACGGTTAAGAAAAAAATAATGTCTATGTATACAGACCCGAAAAGGATTCATGCAACAGATCCTGGTACAGTAGAAGGAAATCCAGTGTTTATATATCATGACTATTTCAACACAAACAGGACTGAGGTAGAAGAGATGAAGAAATTATATAGGTCAGGGAGTATAAGTGATGTAGAGGTTAAGACAAAGTTGTTTAATGCGGTAGAAGAATTCTTGGAACCAATTAGGGAGAAACGTGCTGAGATTGATTCGAGAGGGGATGATTACATAAATGGTATTTTGGAATCAGGAGAGGAACGTGCTAGAAAGATTGCCTATGAAACAGAATCAAAGGCTCTCGGAGCTATGGGTTTTTAATTACGAGTTTGATATATATAAATATGTTTGTAAAGAAATTAGGTATAGACCTAGGTACAGCAAATTCCGTAGTGTTTGTTCAAGGGGAAGGTATTGTCTTTGTTGAACCAACTGTTGTCGCAATAGATGTTAATAACTTCACAGTAATAGCTGTAGGGTCTGAAGCGAAGGAGATGATTGGGAAGACTCCTGAAAATATTGTTGCTAAAAGACCACTTCGTAATGGAGTCATTGCCGACTCTCGTGTTACAGAGGCTTTGCTTAAATATTTTTTTGATAAAGCGCTTGGCAAAGCAAGGTTTTTCAAACCGGATGTAGTGATAAGTGTACCAGCAGGTATTACCTCGGTAGAAGAAAGGGCGGTATTGAAGGCTGCTAACGCAGTAGGTGCAAAGAATGTCACGCTATTACCAGAACCTTTACTTGCTGCGTTGGGGGCAGAGATGCCAATACAGACATCTTCTGGAAACATGATCATAAATATGGGCGGAGGAACTACAGAAGTAGCTGTAATCTCTCTTGATGGTGTGGTGGAATATGAATCCTTGAGAATTGCTGGAGATGCCATAAACGATGCCATAATCTCATATATGAGAAAGAGGAAGGGTATATTGATAGGCGAACAGACCGCTGAAAAAATTAAGATTAAGATAGGGAGTGCTTTGGAGGTAAAGGATCCCAGAGAGATGGAGGTGAGGGGTAGAGATGTAGGAGCAGGTATGCCTAAATCCATAATTGTTGACTCAAATGATATAGCGAAGGCTGTAGAGTGGCCCCTTAGAAATATAATAAAAAGTATACAGGCGGTATTGGAAAAAACACCTCCTGAGCTATCTGCAGATATAATTGATCGTGGTATGGTTATGAGCGGTGGTACAGCATTACTTAGAAACTTAGACAAGCTGTTCTCAAGAGCTACTGGTGTTCCATCTCATGTTGCGGATGATCCTCTCTTTTGTGTAGTTAAAGGCACGGGTATTGCTTTGGATCTCATAGAATCTGGAGAGAGAAAGTTCTCTTTTAACAAAGATTTCAGGAGATAGTTTTTATCTCTTCCAACATATATAATAATCTCATGGGTCTATTTTTTAATAAAAAACAAGCATTGAGTCTTGCAGAGGTTACATCTCTTTTGAGTAGTCTTAGGCTTCCTACTGCGTTGGTTTTTACACCTACTAATCTAGAGTCTGAGAAGAAGAAATTTTTTGATAGTGATAAATATAATCCTGTGTTTGAGTATAGGATTGTAGATAACAAGAATGCAGAGATCCTAAAAAAGCTTTCTAAGGTTAAGGAGATTGTAGATGTAGATCCTCGTATATCCGACTTCTATATGCATCTCATTGATTCCAAACGAGAGGCCAATGACCTTATGTATGCAGTTGGTGATAATGAGGCTGTAACAGATATTGCAATGAATAGATATGGTGTTCCTAGTGAGAAGCTTTTTAGGAATGCAGCGAGAGTTTTAAGAGGCAAGATGGATGCATACAATGTAATAAAGGAAAGGAATATTGTCAGAGGGGAGATGTTGGGACATGATGAGATTGTACGAGTTTTTGATATTACCTTCAAGGAGCTGGGTTTAGATGGTTGGTCTGTAAATGATTCCATAAATATTGCTAAGAATGGTGTTAAGATAGGGGTAAAAAAGAAGGAGGTGCTTGTAGATTCCAAGATAGAGAGAAGCAAGTTTAAGCTTAGGAAAACTTTGGTGCACGAGGTTGGTACCCATGCGCTGAGAGCTTTTAATGGGCTGAAGAGTGGTATAGATGCTCTGAGTAATGCCAATCTTCCAGAATATTTGGATATTGAGGAGGGCTTAGCTACATGGAACGAAAGTAATATGGGCCTTCTTACAGAAAAATGGTTGAAGAAGAAGGCGGCTATGGCTTGGGGTATATATCTAGGGGAGAATCTAAGCTTTAGAGAACTTTACAATGTTCTTTTGGGTGCTGTTCCTAAGTATTCTGCGTTCGATATAACCTTTAGGATTAAGCGAGGAATGGGAGATACGAGTGATAGAGGGATATATTCCAAGGATATTGCATATTTTAGAGGTTTCAGAAAGGTCAAGACAAAATTGGAGAGTAATCCAAGGTTATATAATCAACTCTATGCGGGGAAGATTACTTTTGAGCAGTGTGAATGGGTAGAGGATGGGTTGCTTCCAACTCCGACAAATGTTCCTACGAAAAAGAAGTGGCAAGAGATTTTCGAGAAATCAGGGATTTAATGGATTAGCTTATATAGTGCTATAATTGGTTATGAAATTAATAAGCATAGATATCAAAGGTATTAGAAAGCCACGAGAAGTACAGCCTATTATAAGGAAGGTTATAAAAAGTGGGCCTGATGTTGTTGTTGTGATGAATTACAAAAGAGAATTACAAGAGGAGATATTACATCCTTTACAGAAATATATGGAGGCTTCTAGCTCAGAGTGTAGTAGAGGTGTCTTAGTTATTTGGAGAAGTAACCTCAAAAATATATCTTTTGATATAAAGAACGTCCTGTCATATTCAATCTTTAATGTTGAAATTCAGGAGGGAAAGACTTCTTTGAGCAAGTCTCTCCCTCCAAGAGAATAGGGTGGATGAGAAAACTCCAATTCTTGCTTGGCAGTATTGCCACGCTTACTGCTTGGTCATGTGTTGTTTGGAAACGTTTCCCTTTGAGTCAACATCGTAACTTGATCGAAGTGAGCCAACTCCCGGGATATCTACAAATGTTGTTACATGTGCGGATCCATCAGAGTTTCCAGTGACAGTGCGTCCACTTGTTCCACCGCTGGAATTTTGCTCCTTGGAACTTTCAACATTTACTTTATCGTGCGCCATTGGGATACTCCTCTTTTTGTATGATCCCTATTCTCTTAAGAGCTAGTTATTAGAAAAAAAATATCTAATCTCTTGTACACAATTTTAAATGATAAAGATAAAGAAATCAACCATGCTATAAGATTATTATTATCAGATGTGTTAATCCCTGAACGCAGTAACTATTGCTTCTGCTATATTTACAGGCTCTCCCTCGATTTTTGTTTCGTATGCCTTATATCCTGGATGGAAACTAATCTCTTGAATATGTGGTTTGCCGTGGATGTACATGAAGTCTACCGCCATGAAGTCAGCCTCTAATACAGATGCCATCTTTTCTGCGATCTCTTTGATTTCTTCACTAGGTTCGTTATACATCTCATATTCACCTTTACTTACAGTCATAAAACCACTTACTGCTTTTCGTTTCCATCCTGCAACAACCTTACCTAACTTAACAAATATTCTGTAATCTTCTCCTGCATCAGAAAATTCTTGTATGAAGAAGTGAGAGAGATCCTGCCCATCAAGATTCTCCTGCTTGTAATCCTCGTCTTTCTCTAACTTGAATACATTCTTTTTGATCTTTTCCTTACCATCAATCATCTCTGTCCTATTTGCTCCAGAATATTCTTTGATAATTAATGGATATTCTTTCAACATATCTCTCTCTTTTAGATATTCACCATTGGTATGGAAATATGTCTCAAAGTAGGGGAGGTTATTCTTTGAACATAGCATTGCAAAGGCTATTTTGTTGTAATATGGGAGATTCTTGATAGCCTTCGAATTCTGTATGTTCACTTTTTTTTCTGTGTTGTCTTGGTTATATTGATCAATGTAATCTATGATGAATCTCTTGTATTGATATTCACGCTCATCGTCTAACGAATGACCTCTGAAAATCACGTTACTGTACTCAGTTATGTCATGCCCCTTGGCTTTGATTTGCGTGGAACCATTATGAAACAGAAATTCAATCTCATCATTGTATGCAAAATCGTAAGGTATATTCTTCTTTTCTAACTCTTCTACCAATCTTGCAGATCCTGTTGGGATTTCACCCATTGTTGCTACTTCTACACGTTGTCTTTTATCTATAATGAGGTATTTCATCTTAAAATTTCTTTATTTTAGATATTAAGCCTTTAAATTTGTATCTTCTGACTGTTTTTCTAAATTCACGGTCTTCAAGATACTTCGATTCTATCATTAGGAGGTCAATTCTATTAAAACCGAATCCTGTTTCTTTCACATCTTCTATATTTCTATGATGTATTATCATGGCATCCAAAGAAGCGTTTACTTTAAGTCCTTCAATCGCTTGCCACTTCTCTAGGCCTTTGTTTATATCTAATCCATTTATGATAATCTCCCCATCTTTATATTCTCCTACAACGTCTTTTTCATTTATGTAAGAACCAAGGATCGATTTTTTACGCAAGAGAGTAGGGATATCCTCGTCACTATGACCTATGACTACGATTTGTTTCGTGTTATTTCCTGCTGTCAGTGATTTTATATATCTCTCCAATACATATTCTTTAGATTCACCTATTACAGGATAGATGTTAAGGTATGCTTCTGGCATTGTGTTGACCTCTAAGATTGCACCATTATCTTTGGTGAGTGGTTTTGATATATCTTTACACATAACATCTACTCCTAGAGTAAATGCATGTATTGAAGATGCAATACTCTCGACTATTACCCTTATCTCAGGACCAACCTTGTCAGTAAAGTCTTCTGTTATTCCTCCTTGGCTCATACTTGCCACCTTTCTGACAAATATTTTCTTGTTCTTTTCTATTATGGTATCCAAAGTAAGGCCTTGTTCTTTAATATATTTTTTTAGTGGTTCGTCTATGGCGATTGGTTTTAGCGTATGTGCAGGGCTGGAGGTATCTCTTCTTGGGTCTGTATTGGTTATTTCAATTAATTCATTTAATGTATGTTTGCCATCTCCTACTACAAAGGCGGGGATGCGTTTAGTTGCTACTTCTAATTTGCCGTTTATAACCAAGAGCCTGTAATCTTCTCCCGAGACTTGCTCCTGTATCATTATCTTTGTTTGCCAATCTTCTCTTTGCCTGTCTTCTGTAGCCTTCTTGGCAAATTTGAAAGCATCCTTGGCTTCGTCTATTGTCTTAATACCCACAACAACGCCATGGCCTCCAGTCAGGCCAGTTGGTTTTATTACGACAGGCTTTTGATATTTTGCCCAAACTTCTTCTATCTCTGAAACTGAGTTAATGAGCTGCCATTTTGGTATTGGAAGGCCCATTCTCTGTATCATGAGATTAGTCTGCCATTTATCTCTTTGAATATCTTTTGCTATTTTAGAATCTTTACTGGAGGAGATAGAGTAGATCATCTCGGAGTGTTTCCCTATGCCTATGGTGTATATACGGTTATGCCCTTTTGAGTTTTCCAAACGTTTTTCTTCTACTATACTTGGTGTGGTTTCTAGGCCCATTTTGTATGCAGTATAGAGTAGGGGGATGGTTGACATAGAGGCGACTCTCTCTTTAATAACTTCTCCAACTATCTTTTCTTTGGCCTTCTCATATGTGATTTCTTCCTTCGATAGTGATATTAGAATAGGGGCAATCTCTCTCCATACAGGTGTGAGATTAGATTCGATACAGAGAGCGCCTTCATCAAATGTGTACTTTTCTATGAATATTGGATGGAATGATTGGATTAAGTCTAAAATTTTTACAAGAGATTCTGTTTTTGCGAGTGTGATTTTTATAACGGAGGCTCTTGATTCTAGATTTAATCCCTGCAACACTTGTATATTATCCATCCTATATTATTTAGAACTTAAATATTTATCTCTAATGTACTCGAGAACTGGAACAGCTACTTTTACTTTCTCTCCCTTGTCAGCTTTGTAATGTAATCTTAACCCTGGATTGTAATTTATCTCGTTAATTCCACACTTACCTTTTTTAGTAATATCTTCTGCAATGATATCTACACCCCCAAATTCCAGATCAAGAGCTTTAACGGCTCTTACAGCGAGTTCATTGTAATATGGGTCGACAATGGAGGCACATTCTTCTGTAGTACCTCCAGTAGTCAGGTTACAGTTGTATCTTAAAATTACAACCTGTCCTTCATCTGGGATAGCATCTAATGTAAGGCCGGCATTCTTTAGTCTAATCTCGACCTCTGAATCTATCGGGATTGGTTTTAATACAAGGAGTTTGCGCTCTTTGTTAGCTGTTTCTATTAGTTCTCTTATAGTGTTTTTGCTATTGCCGATAACTACTGGCGCCTTTCTCCAGACTATTCCAACAACCTTTTCTCCAACTACTAAGAATCTGTAATTCTCTCCTTTGATAAATTCTTCTCCCAGTACTTTAGCATCATCGCCTGATTTATCAACTTCATATGCAGCGTCAAAAGCCTTGATTACCTGTTCTTCTGACTCTGGGAGTAGGGTGACACCTTTTCCACCTAGTTGTTGCTTGGGTTTTAAAACTATATCCTTGTATTTGTTAAAGAATTTTATGGCATCTACAGAGCTTGAGAGAATTTCTTGTTTCGGTACATCTATACCATACGAATCGAGTATTGTGTTTGTAAGGTTCTTTCTCTTAGAAATAGTGGTACTCGGAGAGCAGGTTAGTGGTGTTACTGTATTTATGATGAACCAGTGTCTATCTCCGACATCGAATTTGGCTATACAATTTTTCACCATTGAATACTTGATACCAAGAATGTCTGCAGCTTCTAAGTAATATGCTAGATGTACATTCCCAGATTCTTTTAGATATTCTTCGTATGTTTTCATTATTTGAATGTCTTACTTGTATCAATTAAATATCCTTCTAGATCGCTTCTACCAAGGACAATGGAGTGAGTAGTATCATCTGTTATGATCATCTCTAAATCTTTAATTTCCCCAGAGATCTTTACTTTTACTATGATAACAGGTCTTACAACAATTTTCCCGTCTTCGATAATTTTCGCTAAACGGATAATGCCAGAATCTGTGGAGAAGTTAGTACTATATTCATCGATATATTCTTGTGCTTGTGTGAAGGTTTCGAAATATTTGGGGCACTTTATGTATTCAAATCTTTTTATGGTTTCAAAATATCCAATACGAGTAGCATAACTTCTAGATATACGAGAGGTAAGATTACCTGTGTCTACAAAGGCTCTGGTCATCTCCTTTCCCTTGGTATCATCTTTTGCTTTTGGTATGTATGTCTTGTAGAAAAGGGTTACTTTTTCATTGATGTTTACAACCTTTCTTCCACTTATGGCCTCAATGTTATCCTCAACCTCTCCGCCGAAAAGATTCTTTGCCACCCTTATCCCATGCTTTATACTTTTTACCTCCACGCCTTTGATCTTTTCCAATCGCCACTTTAATCCGGCCTGATTAGCGACCTGTATGCCTAAACCGGGCCTTGCGTTTAACTCGAATACAACAGGGCCTTTGTCTGCGTCTATGGCGATATCTACACCAACATATCCTAATTTACTGAACTTTTGGCACTTAATCGCTATCTCCAAGATGTTGTTCCAGTTAGGGATCTGTATTCCTGAAAGTTTTCTGTTAATCTTCAAATCTTGTGTAGAATCAATCATCTCGTATGTGTCGCTGAAAAGAGATCTGTTGTTCATCTGCATAGAGTAGGTGGTGATGCCAGTTCCAATATCTATACCTGTACAGATTGCCCCGGAGTGTAAATTAGCTGTACCATTCGATCGTTTAGTTGGTATTCTCATCATTGCCATGATGGGGACTTGGTTAAAGCAAATGATTCTTAAGTCAGGGACTCCTTTGTATGAATATTGCTTAAGAAATGAATCTGTCTTAACTCTTTCCTCAATTATTGCTGTATCTCTTCTTTCTCCCATGGAGAATTGTCCTTCTATAATATTTTCAATATGTAGGATTAAGTCCTTCTTAGTAATATATCCTCCGCCCGGTCGAATCCACGCTAACTCTCCCTTTTTCTTGCCGTACAGTACGAGAATTCCGTTTCCTCCTGTACCGTGGTTAGGTTTTACCACAAAACTCTTTGGAAGGGATTCCCAATCCAAGAAGGCTAATTGTTTTCGATTTTTTATAACTTTGTAGACTTCTGGTGCACTAATTCCCTCTCTAGCTAACATTTTTTTGGTAGCAAGTTTGTTGTCTGCCAATGCTTTGGCAGAAGGAGGATTGTATGGACGAATATATTCCTGATTTCGTCTATTCAAACCTAATATGTCTTTAAAAGTATTACTTCCCAACATTGTCTTTGTTTGCAACTATCGATTTAAATCTGAAAAGATCCTTGATGCGTAGTGCGGTGAACTGCCCAATGGCTATATTTAATGCGATGAGTATTGGTACTACCCAGAGGTTGTTGAGTAAGAGATCTGTAATCATGTCCCTGGTTATGACAAACCATCCGAGTGCTGCAATTGCTACTGTACTTATGAGTATGAGTACCGATGTTTTAAATGACTTCTTAACATACTGTTTGATGAAGAAATCAGAAAGGGCGGCAATGGATATTACTGCCAAACCTGAAATGTAGGGCATATTTTCTAATCCCAATCCAAACTCGCCGACAATTATGAAGAAGATTACTAGGAAGATTGCTAGAAGACAGTAATTGACTGCAATTCTCGCTATGTAGTGCATACGGATTTTTTTGAGTATGGTGTAGGAGAATAGGGTGGTAAGGATGACTATTGCGGTTATTGCTAATCCGTATCTTAGTCCTGTGTATGAATATGCTATTGCCAATATTATAGGTGCATATATTCCATATGATTTTGTACCAAGAATATATCTTGCGAAGCTCACAATTGTAGCCAATACCATAACGGCAAGAAGTAACTCCAATACATTCTGGTTGATTCCGCTATCGATTATCCATTGTGTAAAAGGTGTGTAGGTCATTGAAATGTATGTATTAAATTAAGGCAGATTTACGCATAGATTATACTGAATTTAGGGTATATTTGTCGATGGGAGTTAATATATTTAATCATTCGTTGTTCCTCGTTGACGTTGA
>CAZKXP010000005.1:18021-23382 GCA_964556955.1 uncultured Candidatus Saccharibacteria bacterium | reverse complement strand
CCATGGTGGCTGACCGCGCTCTCACGCCAGCTACCCGTCTTAGCCTTGGTGAGCTTTTACCTCACCAACAAGCTGATAGGACGCGGACCCCTCTTAAAGTGCAAAAGCTTTACTTACAAGATCAAAAAGAAGATGTAAGACCATCATGTATTACCCCATCTTTCGATGAGCTGTTCATGACTTTAAGGCAGGTTATCCACGTGTTACTCACCCGTTTGCCACTATCCCCAAAAGAATTACAATCAACCGAAGTCTCAAGTAGTTCAAAGGGACCGTTCGACTTGCATACCTTAGGCACACAGCCAACGTTCATCCTGAGCTATGATCAAACTCTCATTGAAAACGCTTGACTTTGCAATTTGCATAAATGCAAAAAGACCAACCAGCGTTGGTTGGATTTAATTTTTGACTAAATGAATTGTGTGAACCAAATCACACACTACATAAAAAGTCTAATTGTTTTTAGACTTCCTATCACTCTTCAACTTTTAAGGAGCTGAGGAGAGAAATGTACGAAGATAATAAAAAACATATTGAACTGAGCAGGTCATTAGATATGTATCTAAGAGGATTCCTGTATCTCCTTTAAGTTTCCCAAACTCGTGACAGGATTCTAACACAAGAAATACAGTTATGCAAGCTTTCTTTTGACAAAGATATACATGGAATCTACCCTATTAAACTCTTAATGAAAATACCTGCACGAAAACGTTGACATTACAATACAATATCGATAGAATAGTACTAATCACGAGGAAGAATACGACCCTGTATCTACGTGGTACTGTGCGACGCCTTCCTATTATTTTCTCTCAAGTTTCGACCTCTCCCTATCAAGATATACCTTGTATTTACCAAATCTACTCAACAAAGAGGATTCTGAGTATTTATTCGGAACTATTATTTTCTTTAATCTCCCCTTCTTCTCTAAAAAAGAGTAAAGACAATAGAAATCTCCATCCCCAGAGACAAAAACTGCCTTATCGTAATAACGAAGTTTCAAGCAAGAAGAATACAATACTAGATCTGCGTCTATATTTCCCTTCACCCTGCCAAAACTATCCTTTACTGTTGGCTTGAAAACAACTTCATAGCCAAACTTCTTGAAAGATTCATACATACTTTCGTTTTTACTCACATAACCTATGAATAAGAAAGCTTTGGTTACTCGGAATTTGTCAAAAAGATATTTCCTGAACCTTTCCATATCCAATTTCCAACCCTTATAAAGGGCTCTATCACCACGCCATATATCTAGGGATGTCCCTAGATTAAGATTTTGGCTATCAATAAAAGCATAAATGATTTCTTTCTTCATATTGCAATTAAAGTTTACATTAGCAATATGAACTTTCGATGAATTACGAACAAAGGGGGTGCTATTTAATTATTTCTTCCCCTTCTGTACCATATATAGCCTCTTTAATTCTTCAATGGTAGTAGCCTCTTCAGAAGTCTTGTCTCTACGCCATTCTATTAGCCTTGGGAACCTCAGAGACAAACCTCCACCAATATCAATATTTGCCTTAATATTTTGGGTAATTTCATCTGCTTCTACAGAAAATACAATCTTTGGATCAATCCAAACATCTGGTACTAGGTTATCTACTACCTCTACATTCTTTGGCTTCTTAAAAAGCACATCCTCCTCGACTTCTTTAGATATGCTGGCTAGTAGTTCATCACTAAAACCCGTACCCACCTTACATATAGCCTCATATTCATCAGTCTCAGGATTGTATAAAGCCCCTAACACAGCCCCTACTCCAAGCTTACTTCGTTTACCAGAGCCATGATAGTAGCCTACTGCTACTAAATCTACAGTATCTACCAGCTCTTTCATCATAGATTTTTTCAGCTTAATCCATTCGTAATTCCTAACACCTGGGAGATATTTACCAGAAAGCTGCTTAACAATAATGCCTTCTAACCCCATTTCAACATTTGTATCAAAGATTTTCTTTAAATCATCTATGTTCGTAATAGTTGTAGTCTTGCACACTTCTATACCCCCACGGGTATTTATAAGTTCTTGTCTCAATGTATTAATTCTGGTAAAGGTATCCTTTTCTGACAGATCTTCCCCGTTCAGGTACAACAGATCAAAGCCCTGTGCTTTAACTGGGATATCTGTTTGCTTACCCTGTACACCATACTTTCTCCGTCTCTGCATAGTTTCCTGATAACTTAGAAATGTATTTCCCTTGTAATTCCAGCCTAAAACCTCAGAATCTAACACGAAAGATTCTTGCTCCATATCCATAGCAGCCTCTACTATCTCTGGGAACATCTCTGTTACATCTTCTAGATTCCTAGTAAATAGTCTCACCTCGTGCTCCTTTGCCTTTGAACCAAAAAGTCCACCAAGTCCCTCTTTATTCACATACCTCTCCCACTCCATTTCCTCTCTATACACACCCTCTTCTTTCTTAAACTTATGAATTTGACATCTTAATCCATCGAACTTAGGTTGAACCAAGAATTCATTCCCAAACCGTTCGACAACCTCATCAAAAGAGCCTACTCTTTCGACTAATCGTGATAGTACAGGCACTCCTGGAGTTATTTTTAGATCTAAAATTTCTTCCTTACTGCCATCTCTTACCTGCATAACTAGGGAGCAAATATACCCCAAGTCTGCACTTACACCATACGCCCTATCAAGCTTTTCTCTGAAGCTTTTGTCTCCATTCAAAACAAAAGAAAACACATCCAATACTGTCTTAGAATTCAATCCCAACCTTAACTCACCACATACAATTCTACTCAAGAACTTGGCTTCCAATGGACTCGATTTCTCGAGGAGGCTTAAAGCCAAGGCCTTCTTACGCTCTACAGAGCCATTTCCAGTAGTTTTAACAAGATTCCATAAGCTATCAAACACATCGCGAAGCAGCATCTCTTGCGACTTAAATCCTAATTCGTTTGCAAGAAATTCCGTCGTATCACCAACATCTCCGAGCTCTGTTCGTTTCTTCTTGATATCAAATTTCCTTCCCTTAATCCTATTCAAGGACTCAAGCAAAGATATTAAGCTCTTTTCTGAAAAATTGAATTCTGATACTACAAAAAATGGTGCTACCCTACCTTGTACCAGATAAACGACTATCTGTGCATCCTTTGGATCCAACGTTTTAAGAAACTCCGCGAGAATTCTAGTCATATCATTTCTCGAGTCAGTTACCTCTAACTGTTGGAATATTTCACATACTTTCTTGAATGTTACTCTTTCCATATTACCCCCTTATGTATTTGTAAAATGTTGATTTGGTGCTACCTTTCTGTGATACCAACTTCCTCTTGGCTAATACATCCATATCTCTCCTCAAGGTTCTAGTCGAAACATTCGGTAGTAGTTCTTGTAGCTCCTTTGGCGTTATGATCCCCTTCTCTCTTACAGTCTCAACGATTTTCTGTTGCCTTGCATTCAGGCCATCTATTTTAGGTTGAGACAGCTTCATCTCCTCTTTTGGTTTTAAATCACTTTCTTTACCCAGGGTAGACTCTTGTGTTTCTTGGTGTGCAAGTTTTTTTATCAAAAATACCCCCGCGACAACACCCGCAAGTACCAAAACTGTATTCAATACACCATTACTGTTCTTTGGGGAGTTGCTCATTAGTTATCCACAAGGGTGATAAATTTATATGTTGTTACAATTATACCATCTACTTCAATTCGGACAAATCTTCCCCTGCGCTTGTATGAACTCCAAGTGTTGTCGCCAAAGAAACCACACTTCGCAATATGTCCGAGGCCTTCTTCACAAAATCGTTCACCCGGTTATCCTTCACCTCAAAAACTAATTCATCATGTATCTGGAGTAATATATATGCTTCTTCTGGGAATTCACCCTCCATTATTTCATTAATCCTTACCATGCCAAGCTTCATAATATCCGCCTCTGTACCTTGTATCGGCATATTCACCGCCTCCCTGAGAGCAGCCCTTCTAGCCGTAATATTTTTTGATTTAACCGCAGCTATTCTTCTTGTAGTACCAAGCATGCTTTGAACATAGCCATGTTTGTAGGCTTCCTTCTCCAAAATTCTAATATAGTTTTCTACTCCTACGTAGTGTTCGAAATACAACCTTATATATTCCGAAGCTTTCTGTGCATCGATATTTAGAAGTTTAGATAGCCCAAATGGTGTCTGTCCGAAAAGTATTGCGAAGTTCACTGTTTTACCAATACCTCTTTCTTGTTTAGTAATATTCCCAATATCCTTATCCATGATTCTAGCTGCAGTCGCCTTGTGTATATCCAAATCATCCAAGAAGTCCTTTATGAGCAGATCATCCTGAGACATATCTGCCATAATTCTTAGTTCCATCTGTGCGTAATCCATACCTACTAGCTTGAACCCTTTATGGGGAATAAATGCTCTTCTAAGCTTAATTGACCAATCTCCAGACGCTGGTAGATTTTGCATATTCGGGTTGGTAGAAGAGAATCTCCCAGATGTGGTACCCGTTTGTTTGAAATCTGTGTGTATCGCATTATCTTCATCATTTTTTGCCATTTCCAGTAGAGGTGATGTATATGTACCAAATATTTTTGATACCTCTCTGTACTCCAAAAGTTTCTCAATACAAGGATGCGTTCCAACCAAACCCATGAGAATATCCTCTCTGGTAGACTGCTTCCCCGATATCGGGAGTTGCAATTCATTGAAAAGAACATCTCCTAACTGTTTTGGTGAATTAATATTGAATTCATGCCCCACAGAATCGAATATTTCTTTGGCCAACCTATCCAACGATTCCTTCACCTCACTATTTAATTTGCATAAATATTCAACATCCATCTTGATCCCTCTCCTCTCCATCTTCCCCAAGATCTCTGATACAGGCATCTCTACTTTCCTGTGCACATTTAAAAAATAATTCTCATCAACTTTAAGGTATTCCCTGATGCTTTTTCTGGTATATTCGTACAACTCTGTACTATCTGCACGTTTCAACTGCTTCTCTTTAATCTCCACTATGGCATCGAGAATATCGGACATATTCACAGGAGATATTTTTTCATTAAGAACCCTACCCGCATAGTCGAACGCCAAGTCCTTTAATCCGTCTATCTTTTTCCCAGAGCTGATACTGTGTGCAAAAAGGAGGGTATCGAAAGCTTTCTCATATTCAATATTCCAATCCTCTATGGCAGAAAGATCTTCCCAATTGTAAAATGTCATATCCACATCTTTTATGCCTCTCAGATCTATACCATTAAAAAGCATATCTTTGTGTTCTTGGTTCTCTCCCACAAATCTCACTGCGAAAAATCTCTCCCCGCTATATGACTCTTGAGGAGAGATATTTGCAACCACAATTGATCGTGCAGTCTTTATCTCGGATTTGAAGTC
>CAZKXP010000005.1:0-18011 GCA_964556955.1 uncultured Candidatus Saccharibacteria bacterium | reverse complement strand
CGGAGAGTTAGTTTGTTCCTCTTTCCCGAATATATCATCTAACCTATTCATCAACGATCTGAAGCTGTATTTTTTAAATACTTCCAATACATTTTTTCTGTCAAAATCCCTTGTTCTACACTCCTCCAGCTTAATACTGATATCCATGTTTTGCTCTATTGTCGCCAATCTCCTACTCATCTCTGCTTGTTCAATACTTTCTCCAAAAAGTACCTGCAATCTTGGTTTAAGCTTTGTAAGATTTTTGTAAATGGTATCCATATCCCCATACTCTTTAAGAAGCTCTATCGCTGTCTTCCCTCCAATACCCTTGATACCTGGAATATTGTCCGAGGTATCCCCTACTATACCTTTGTAATCAACAATCTGATATGGATACACTCCCATATATTTGAATACTTCGTCAGTATCATACGCTACTAAATTTTTAAAATTACCAGATGGTAAACATACCCTAATATCATTCTTAACAAGCTGAAGTAGGTCTCTGTCCCCACTTAGTATGTAGAGTTCTAGATTCTCGTTACTCCATTTCCCACTGTCTACCATCTTCGATATTGTCCCCAGTATATCATCTGCTTCAAAGCCTTCTTTCTTGATGATGGGGATATTGAACGCCTTGAGTACCTCCTCTACCAACGGGAATTGATCCAGCAAAGATTGATCTGTTGGTTTTCTCGTCCCCTTGTATTCTGCAAATTCTGTATGTCTGAATGTAGGAGCTTTGGTATCAAATGCACAAATGACATATTCTGGATGGAAGAGTTTCAGTGCTTCCAGAAGCATTACCGTAAAACCATATACCGCATTTACCTGTATACCATCTTCGGTCTGAAGATTAGGTGGGTATGCATGAAATGCTCTGTGTATGATCGCGTTTGCATCTATGGCAAGAAATATATCCTTGGAAGATTTCTGTATATTCATACTCAATTTTACTACTTAACAAGAAGAGCTTCAAACTCTTCCCTTGTAACAACCTCTTTTTCTAAAAGAAGTGCTACAAGTTTCTCTACATCTTCCCTTCTCTCTTTTAGTAATTTCTTAGAATATTCGTATGCATCGTCTACCATCTTTTTGATCTCTTCATCAATCATCTGCGCTGTCTTCTCGCTGTAATCTTTACCACCGCCATATGTATATCCAAGATGTTTAGTCTCTTCCATATCACCATACTTCACCATGCCAAGCTTCTCGCTCATACCGTACTGTGTGATCATCTCTTTTGCTACCTCAGTAATATGCTCAATATCTCCCGAGGCTCCCATTGATATATCTCCCAAGAACAACTCCTCTGCTGCTCTACCTGCTACACCAGACCTTAATCTTGCGATTAACTGCTTTTTGAATACAAACGCACTGTCCCTCTCAGGTAAATATACAGTAACACCACCTGTCATTCCTCTAGAGATAATGGATACCTGTTCTACAGGGTCAGATCCTTCGGTATATCTAGATACTACCGCATGTCCTGCCTCATGATATGCCACTGTTTTAATATCATCTTCCCCCTTATTCTCTTTTTTCTTTCTTCCAAGCTTCACCTTGAGGAATGCTTCCATGATATCCTCAGTACTGATTTTCTTCCTATCCTCTTTTGCCGCCATTATGGCCGCCTCATTCAAGAGATTCTCCAAATCCGCGCCTGAATATCCAACTGTTTTCTTAGCCAATGTCTCCAAATCTACCCCTTCCTCGAATTTCTTGTTCTTTGCGTGTACCTCCAGTATTGCCTTTCTTCCCTTCATATCTGGCATCTGTACGACTACTGTTCTGTCAAATCTCCCTGGTCTAAGTATTGCAGGATCCAACACATCTGGCCTATTCGTTGCAGCCAATACGATGACATTCTCTCTGTCTTCCAAGCCATCCATCTCTACCAAGATCTGGTTTAATGTTTGTTCTCCTGCCCCAGAGTGTAACACCGTACCTCTTTTCTTGGCGACAGCATCTATTTCGTCGATGAATATGAGGCATGGAGATGCATTCCTAGCTTTTTTAAATAGATCTCTCACCCTTGAAGCACCAGCCCCTACAAGCATCTCTTCAAATTCGGACCCTGAAGTATGGAAGAATGGAACACCTGCTTCTCCTGCGACAGCTTTTGCCAGAAGTGTTTTACCCGTACCAGGTGCTCCTGCAAGTAGTACTCCCTTTGGTATCCTTGCACCTGCGGATTGATATTTTTTAGGATTTTTAAGGAAGTCTACAATCTCAGTTAGTTCTTCTTTTACCTCCTCTATACCTGCGACATCATCGAATGTAATTCCTGTTTTTTTACCAAAGAGTAGTCTTGCTTTACTCTCTCCAAAGTCCATTATCTTGCCTCCTGAGGCTTGCATGTTCTTTACCAAAATGAATACGAGTACTGCACCAACTATGAGGAATACAATACTGATGATATCACTAAGGGATATTCCTACTGCGGGTTCGTAGTAATCATTTTTTAGATCCTTGATGGATATTTCTGAATCAGAAAGTATTTGGTAAAAGTCTGTACCTTGTGGTAAGAGTGCATATTTTTTAATTAAAAGATTATTTGAGTCTCTTTGTTGCAATGTAACTGTATCATCCTTGAGTATGATACTTTCATATTCCTCTTCAGATATATTTGTTACTATCTCACTTATGGCTACTTGATTACCTTTACTTCCCAACCCCCTTATGAAGAAGAAGCCTGCAGCTAATGCTAGTGTTAGGATTATTGATACCACTATACTTGGTATGTTTACTCTTCTTTGTGGTGGTAATTTTCTAATATCTATTTTTACTACTTTCTTTTTTGGTTCTGTGTTATCCATTGTTTAAAATACTAATTTAATATGATTTTCTAAGTATATGATTATATCAGAGTATATTAGTATTCTAAAGGAAATATATTTTGAAATATGGTGGAAGGTGGAATCGAACCACCGACCTTGGGTTTATGAATCCCATGCTCTAACCTTCTGAGCTATTCCACCAAGTAGTACACGATTATACCAGATATTCTTAATTAGCTTTACTAGAATACTCTCCTGATTCTGTATTAACCTTAATCTCATCCCCTACCTTTATGAAAAGAGGTACCTGAATATGATAGCCTGTTTCCAAAGTAGCGTCCTTAGTAGCACTATTTGCAGTATTACCCTTAACAGCATCGGTAGTCTCAGTAACTTTTAATACAACAGTTGGATTTTCCTTAATATTCAATATCTTACCATCATATATTAACATCAAGGTAGTAGAACCCTCTGTTAAGAAGTTTACATAATTACCAATGATATCCTTGGCTACGAAGGTCGTCTCATATGTATCAGAATCCATGAAGTAAGAACCCGACTCATCAGAATACAGATATTGCATCTCCTTGGTTTCAGGTTCAATGTGTTCTACCTTAGCACCAGATTTAATAGTCTTAGTGATTTGATTACCTGTTTCCATAGATTGTAATCTCATGATTATTAATCCACCTTGTCTTCCTTGTGTTTTTAATTGCCTATCTAGTATGTGGTATATCTTATTCTCTTCTATGATATACATTCCTTTTACTGGTTGATTTGTTAATGGCATATGTTTCTTTCTAACAATTATTTATTCAGAAATGCTGTATTAGAGTCGTTTCTAGGGATGATTCTAACACAACTAGATTTAAATTCCAACCTACGAACACCCTTAATCTGAATATTCCAAGAACTTAAGTATCTCATTTGATCCTAAGAGAATCTTTTCTTTATCAAAATCTTTTAATCCGTACTTCAAATCCAAATCACAATTTATCCTTAAAAATTCTTCATTCTTCTTAACCAATTCCTCATTTCCTTTTAAATATTTATTATCCGAATTTTGCAAAATATTCTCTACAAATTTGAATTGCATTACTAGCTTCAATGCAGTCTTCTTTCCTATTCCCTTTACGCCTAAAACATTGTCAGATGGGTCACCTTTAAGAGATAGATAATCTAAGTACAAGCATGGCTCTATACCCCAATTATCCTCAAAAGACTCTTTTGTATATTTGGTCATCTTCCCTTTCTTTTCAGATATTACAAATATATGATTATCCACCAACTGTAGAAAATCATTGTCCTGAGAAGAGATATATACATTGCTTACTTTCGATTCCTTTTTCGCAATACTTCCAATTACATCGTCTCCTTCATAATGAGGATTTTCTACATATGGAATACCTATATATTCTAATGCTTGTTTGATAATTGGAAGTTGTTTAAACATTCCAGTGTCTGAATAATCCCTATTCTGTTTGTAATTTCCACTTTCTAGAACTTTCCCCCTTATTCCATTTTCAGAGTCGAAAACAACAATTATCTGTGATGGTTTTACATATTCATACGCTCTTCTTAACAAAGAGAAGAAGCCATAGAATGCGTTTACTTGCAATCCGTTTTTTAATTTCGCAGTAGAAGGAATACCAAAATATGATCTGTAAAGATAGTTATGACCATCAATGATTAGTAATTTATTCATTACTAATAAGTATATAACAAATATGAAAAATGGTTGCGGGGGTTGGACTCGAACCAACGACTTTCAGGTTATGAGCCTGACGAGCTGCCACTGCTCTACCCCGCGATAACTTCAGTAATGCTGATTATACTACAAAAATATTGATATGCCAATTAAGACCCATGTACCAATATATCTAACCAAACCTCTAAATTTGATCTTTCTACCTCCTCTTTTTCATTTAAAATCATATCTAACCTCTCCCCTGCTGTTTCTAGGAGGGAATCAGGAATAACAAAGACAATATCATTTGTACCAGAGAAATTAAGCCTATCCCTAGCCTCCACCTCAATATATTCAGGATTTTGCATACTCTGTAACTGTGTAGCCAATTCTAGATTGGTAACCCTTAGTGTTTCCACCTCTTCTCTAGCATTTTTCAATATATTTACTTTCTGTACAGTAATATCAACAGAGTGAAATACATTGTAAAGAAGGAATACAGAAATACCTAAAAAAACAAACTTTACAAAAGAATTCCCTAATATTGCAGGAGCTACATCCTTCATACCTGTAGAAGATGTATCAAATCTATTGGTTTTGTATGATATTGTGGGCATAATGTTATTATATTCTACTCCTTAATATTAAGGAAGAACCTCAAAGCCCCATATATTTTTATTATTGCCCTTAGTTACAGGAGGTGATATAATTTTGCTATATACAAATAGTATTAATAATTTAAAGATTTAATGCGGTGGGAGCAATAAATAATCCAAATTTTGAAGAGAAAAGGAATAAGTTTATAGGTGATTTAAGATCTAAGGGTAGGTCTGAAGCCACTGTCATAGCTTATGCAAAGGATATTGAGCAACTATTAAATTTCTTTTCAAAAGAAGGTAGAGCCACTATACAAGATACAACCATAGAGGATTTGGAGAAATACAAGCAGTATTTACAAGACAACAACTATACTCCAAAAAGTATTTCTAGAAAAATAAATAGTACTAGAACTTTCTACAGGTACTTAATGGATAATGCATTGATTTCTGATAATCCATCAGAGAAATTAGCACATCCAAAATTTGAAACAAAACCCCCTAGAGTACTCACAGAGATGGAATACAGGGCATTGAGAGATGTAAGTAGGATAGATGTTAGACTCTACTCTATCGTTGAGGTTCTGTTACAGACTGGTATTAGAATTGGTGAATTGGCAGCACTTTCTTTAGAGGATATTAGAAAATCAAAAGATGGGAAGATTGATTACTTGTATATCAAAGCTGCAGGTAGCCATCCATTTAGAAAAGTTCCTCTAAATAAATCTGCAAAGAAAGCTATTGATGAATATCTAGAGGTAAGACCAGAAACAGAGGATGATACATTGTTTGTAACAAAGAATGGTAGACCACTTTTGGTTAGGAATATTAGAACTGCTATAGATAAGGCATTTGAAAGAGGTGGTATTAAGAATGCTAAGGTTAATGATCTTAGAAATACATTCATTGCTCATCACTTAGCTAATGGTGTTAGTCTTGTCGTTGTTTCCAAATTAGTAGGACACAAGAGACTCTCTACTACAGAGAAGTATCTTAACCTTGTTAAGATGCAAAAGGAAGAGCAGAAGAATCTTAAAGAGCTTTAAGCTCACAAATTTCAACATAAACAGGAATATGGGAGTAGATGGAATCGAACCATCGACCACGGCTTTATAAGAACCGCGCTCTGCCGACTGAGCTATACTCCCATTAAAGTAGCCTATTCTACCAAAAGATAGAGGTTTTTAGAAGATATAATCCTAGAATCCCATTGGTGGGAATGGAGAATTCATAGGATTAGGTTCAGGTTTTCTATCCAGTTGTGACCTTATCTTAATATCTTCATTAATAACTGCCACTTCCCTACCATACTTAGCACGAGAATATTTCTTAATAATATCTGCCACATCTTTACGAATAGGAAGATCAAAACCACTATCTGGGAACTTCTTACCATACAAAGAATTAAGTGAAAAAGGTGCAGGATATGTGCCATTGTTAAGTAATTTTACATACCAATGACCAGACCCCTGGTTCACCATATCTCCTGCTCTAATATATGGCTCAAACTGAGTTTCCAAGAACTTCGCATCCTCAGCACTACACCTTGTTATGAATAAAGACCCAACATTACCAAATACTGCGTTCTTAATATCTTCAGGTAACTGGCCAATATACTGATGTGCAATTGTAAGGTTCAACTTGTATTTCCTAGCCTCAGACAATATCGAAGAGAACTCCTCTGTAGCAAAATTCTGAAACTCATCAGCATAGAAGAAGAAGTCTTTCCTTTGTTCCTGAGAGATATTCTCTCTACTCAAAGCTGCAGCAAGCATCTTTTGTACAACAAGAAGACCTATGAAGGACATATTCTCATCTCCGATAGCACCTTTAGAAAGATTAATAATCAAAATCTTTTGATTATCCATCACATCCCTAAAATCAAAAGATGATTTGGATTGCCCTATGATATTTCTAATTGCAAGATTGGTTGTAAACTTGTCGAACTTACTTATAAAGTATGTCAAAGACTCGGATTTTGTCTTCTTGTCAGTCTTGGCTACCTGGTCTGTCCAATATCTTCTAACTAGCTCGTCTTGAACAAGTGGTAACCAATAGCTCATTACCCAGTCCTCATCTTGAAGAATTCTCACGACCTCTATGAGGGTAGACCCCTCTTTGGACATAGCAGTAAGCATAGAATTTCTAACTGCCTGTTGCATTGCTGGTCCAACATAGCCTTGGTTGTGAGGATCGAATAATCGTATGAGAAGAGCAATGAAGCTATTCACAATCTGATGTTTATGCTGCTCATTGTAAAACTCCATGATGTTAAGACCAAAAGGACGCTCAAAGTCTCCCGCATTGAAGTAGATAACATCCTCTGCTCTCTCAGGAGGGATCAACTCTAATATTTCTTCTGCCGTCTCCCCGTGTGGATCTACAAAACAAACTCCATCTCCGTTGTATACATCCTGCAATATCATTCGCTTCATAAGCCAGGATTTGCCTGTACCAGTTTGCCCAAGAATATATGAATGCCTTCTTCTATCATCCCTCTCGAAACACACTACCTTCTTCTTACCTCTAAAATAGTTATTACCCACCCAGATGGTATCCTTCGATTTAATATCCGAACTAATTGTATTATCCGCTATCAATTCTCTGGAGAGTAACCAATGTATATTGGGTGTAGTGATATTTTTGTTTGGAAAATGATATATTGCCGCAAGTTCTTCTACATTGAGAATAGATTCCTTGAACTCTGGAGTTCTTCTGTAGATAACATCGTAGAGGAATTTCTTCTCGTCCTTTTTCTCAACCTTAACCTTCTTCAATTTATTTATCCCTGGATTGTTGTATTGATCAAAAGCACCAACGATATTGTCTAAATGCATCTTGGCGATGGCTTCATCTGGAGCACTTGTCATAATACGAATCTCAGTCGCAAGCCCAGGTTTTGCGACCTTCTTTCCAATACCCTGTAATTTCTCTTGGGAAACCCCTATCTTCTTTTTCTCTGGGTCTGAATTATTATTCTCTATCTTCTGTACAAACTTAGCACCATTCTTCTGCCATGTAGAATCTGTTGGTGTAACAATTATCTGAACCATAGCACCTTCGTTGTCCGACATCTTACTAAGTGTACTTAAAACATTTGCCAGAGGGTCTCCTGTAAAGTTCTCTGCAACTCTCAAAGGACAATATGGATCTTCATCCAGAATTAGTCTGGTATATGCTGATTTAGTATGTGGTGCAAAGATATTGTATTCATTTACAATCGTCACATCTGCATCCTGATATGATCCTAGAATCTGCTTTTCCACTAAGTCTGCAAATTTCTTAGAACAATGTACAAAAAATCTTATCTCTCCTGGTAACCCTACCATTTCAAAACTAACAGCATTGCCTACCGTGAAATGTTCTGCTAAACCATCTCCTTTTCCACCGATACCATAGAGATTTGCAAACATCTGCTCTGCAACACCAATTTCTACTTCATTGTCTCTAGGAACTCTTACCTCCATTAGTACTCCATCATTGGCTTTTTCATTCCTATCCTTTTTTATCAACCTCTTCTTAACCCAAAAGAATGCCACAACCAGTATACCTATCAAAACAAGTATAAAGATTATCCAACCCCATGGAATATTTATATCCTTTGTGCCATAGTATTCCTCATATGAATCATTGGGATATATTACATTGGTGCCCGTCTTAATATCTTCTATTGGATCTTTTACAGGACCTATTACTTGTGAGTATGTGAATTCATCAGAATTCATAATGGCAGTAAGACAATCTTATGTTTAAAGAATATCACACAGGGGTATATATATCAAAGAGGGTTATGCAGCTACAGGTAGAGTTCTACCATTAGCTTTATCATTTACAATCGAAGCAGGTAGAACATCCTCAGATACTGGAAATCCTAGAAAACTCATAGGCTTGACTACTACTTCAGGAACCGCCTCCACGTTATTATTGTCATTATTTGACACACCTACACCCTCTACTCGAGTAGACTCTGTAGACCCATCTCCTTCCTGAAAAGGTTCTTTTGGCAACAACATCTCCGATGGCTCGGTTCTTACCACAGGTACCTCTGTTGGGTTTATTGCAACAGATTCAATTTTTGATATTTCATTCATATTACTCATAGTCCTATAACATTATATCACATACTTCCTATTTTCCAAGTGTAATTCCCTATTCAGATCCCTCTCCTTCTCCCTTAATTTCTTTTCATAGTGTTTTCTTCCCTTCCCTATACCTACCTCTACCTTCAGAAACCCTCTTGTATCATATACACTAACAGGAATTAGACTAAGATTACCCTGTTTGATCTTACTTTGCAATTTTACAAACTGATCTCTATTAATCAATAGCTTTCTTGACCTAGTAGCATCATAGTGTTCATCCGCAGAATATTTGTACTGAGGAATATCAGCATTAACTAACCAAAGCTCGTTATTTATTATTTTTACATATGCATCCCCCATATTAAGTCTACCTGTTTTTATGGACTTTACCTCTGCCCCAGTTAAAACCACACCTGCTTCAAAGGTTTCAAGAATCTCATAATTAAAGGATGCCTTTTTATTAACAATCTTCATAATATCGCTATTATATCACTATCTTCCAGACAGTAGAGCCATCTAATATATACATATCTCCCGTAGATATATCTACTACTAAATCCTTTACATTCTCCCAAACCCCACTCTTTGAGCCCCTGTATAAAAACTGCTCTTTTAGCACAACCTCGTTAGGATGGATTATATTAGTACCGCCCTCCTGTGGTTTCTCAAACTTTACAAATCTTTTGTTGGTAGAATCAAAGACATACAAACCATCATCCAGACTCTCTGTAGTATATCCCTTTGCAAGAATACCTAACTCTCCATCTACACCAGATATTGTCAGAGGATTTTCCTTCTGTGTTTGCTCCATGTAGTTATAGCTATATCTAATCAAATATGGAGAATCGGAAGAAAGAAAATACACACTCAAATCTGCAAGAATATCTGTAGCATTGGCAAATTTCTCATCTGTTATATATTTGTAATACAAACCATACCTATTCTCATAGGAGAATGTTGATTTGAGCAGAGCATTCTCATCTTGAGCAAGCATATATATATTGTCTGATTCTGTCAAAACAATAAATTCACTAATTTTGTCAGGTTTAATACTCTCTCTACTCAATCCAGAAATTGCAACAAAGGTACCAAACCATTTGCTATTATCAAAAGGTGCTTTTAGAACACCTGCTTTCTCATCAAAAACAAACAGACCGGTGTTACCCATAGATGCATACAACGGTTCTTTCACAAGATTACTTGTATCAAGCAACTTCTCAGAAGACTTGTCATACAAAGATACCCTGTATACGGACTTCAATCCCTTGTCTGTAATCAACAGATACCTATTCCCAGATCCATCTGTGTATATTTCAATATCAGAAGGATCCGAACCCTCTCCAAAGGCAAGACGGGAGTCTAGGAATGTGGAGAGCTTACCATCATTGTCTGTTAAGCCAACACGATAGTACATGTTATCCTCAATATCCAAAATCTTCTTTTCATACCCCACCCTAATCTCTGCGTCTTTCTCTGAAAGTTCAGAGGTGATACCTTCCAAGAGATTCTTGGCCTGATATAGGGCAACTTCTGCAGTACTCTTATCTGAGGTCAGATAGTTCTCTGCCTTGTTTATGAGGCTTTCAACATTAGTAAATATCTCTGTCGCCTGCTTATGAACCACACTTGCATTTTTCGCCTTTATCGTAAAATTGATCCCCAAAGCTAGTAGCACGATTATTGCAACCCCTATTACAACAATCCTGATTCTTCTGCTTCTGGTATCACGGACCTTATAACCATCTATCTTCATCCCCTTCATGGTCTTAACTGCACCCGTATTTATCTTGATCTCTGAAATCTTAGATGCCGCTTTTTTAAACCATTTCCTATTACCAAAGAAATTCTTCGCCCATTCTTTAAATTTTGTAAAATATATAACAAAGCCTTCTTTGATTAATCTAACTCCTTGGGCAAACCTACCTTTGGTATATTTGAGTGTATGCTCTGCCATTATTGTATATCTTGTCGACTCCTTGTGCGGAATAATCTCTTGTTCATGGTTCTCCACAATCTCCTCTACTGTTGTGCTCATTCGAAGCTCATCATCGGAAAAGAAGAGTAGTGCATTTGAATCTACGATATTCTCTCCCAGATTCGTAATCATACCAATTACCTCTTCGGGTCCTCTAAGTTTTACAAGACTTTCGAGCTGTTGTTGTAAGAAGTTTTTAGTAGTAACCATTAGAAGGTCTTTTTCACTTAAAGCGATCCCCGCAGTATTTGCTCTCCCCTTTTTCAAAACATCGGAGATATCTACAATCTTTCCTTCTTTGTATACATAGATATCATTCTCCCCAAGACTGCCTACATACAATCCTTCCTTTTTGTGAGCTACCAATACGAAATTAACATTAACTCCCAACTCTTCTAGTGTCTTTTCATTCTTTATCAAGTCCCTCAGTTTCTGCACACCTTCCTCTATTCCTTCTTTCAAAGCATTGTTTGTACTCTTTTGGGTGGAATATATATATCCATCCAAGATCCCATCCCACACAAATTTGCTGACACGCTCAGCGGGAATGTTCCTCTCCGAAGAGATACTTAAAATACAATAGAGATCTCCTTCTCGAGAGGAGTTTTTTTCACCAGAATTCGCGAAATGTTTAAAAATGGTTACGAATGTACCATTATCTTTGCCATTTGAAACAAACTGTTGAGCAGTAATCTTCATAATTATCCAATTAAAAGAAATAGTACAGTGACTATACTCCCTATGACGGTTAAAGCTATGTATCCACCAACGATTGTTTTTACAATACCATTACTTGATGATTCGAATGTATCTGCCAATATTCTAATCCTCAGGAAGAGTAGCACAGAAAAAAGCAAATTCCCTATCAATATTATTCCAAGTGGGAATTTAAGCAAAGAGGACAATGTAATACCAAAACCTGCGAATGGATTCTGACCAATATTATCCAATATATTATTTACATCGTTTGTCATATCTCTCCTTTCTGTTTTGATTCCAACATATCTATCAATATATCCTGAACATCTCTTGGACGTGGGATATTTGTAAATTCAATATTCTGTGCAGTACCTGCTGTTTGAATATATACAGAACCTACATCAAAAAAGCTACCAATTATACCTATCTGTGTGTGAGTAACATCCTCAATCTTTTCTAATTGCGCCTCTGACATAGAATGGGACATAATATTAGGGAAATCCAGATCTATGACTCGCTGGTCTGTAATGATGCTTACATTGTAATACCACCTAACAAGAGATGCTACCACAATACTCAATGCAATTAAGAAGGAGGATACGAGCAAGGACATGAGGATTGGAAAATTTTTGAATACTCCATCTGCAAGTGCCGCTAAAACCCATGGCAATACCAAGACAAGAAGTGTTATCAATGCCTGTGGTAGATATACAATCCAGTGTGACCTTATGACAAGGACTATCTCTTCGCCCTTCTCCTTACCATGGAATTTCAATCCCTTTGGGAATGATTTAAAACTATGGTCATTGTTAATGGCTATGTTCTCTACGAAAGATCGTTTAAGATTCTTAAATTTTTTTGGAATGTTGTTCCCTTGAGTACTCATAATTGTAGTATAACGATAGCATAGAACAAGGATGAGGACAAGATTATTTGTACTCTATATTAATATTTATAATACTTCCATTTTGAGGAATTCTAACCGCTCCTGGGGCCCTCATATTGAATACTGTTTTAAAATCAGAACCGGGAATATTAATAATCCCCCTATTTGTGTTGAATGAGACATTGGTCGTAGTACCATTTGAATTAGAAACTACGGCACTGTACACACTTGTTACAGGATTTGAAACCGCTGCCTGAAGCTGTGCGATTGTATAAGGGTTCGCAGCTTGTCCCCAACAACTTGTCGTATCTACTGCAACAATTCTAGAATCACTGCTTACTTGTGTCCATCTTAAATATGCATTAAGAATGTCTGCCATTTCGATGTTTGTCAGCCATGGACTATGCCCACAGTTATTTCCACTCAAATTATATCCCTTTCTAAACCAATTCTTGTAGAACCAACTTACACCAGATTTACTCTCCCAAGCATCTGCTTCCCACCTCAAGTAACCACCACTTCCTGTTGTTGTATCCCAACCGACAGCGTTCCCCCATCCTCCATGAACAGCGGCATACTGAGCAGAGAACACCTTCCCCGCAGAATCTACTAAAACAACTCCTCGAGTTTCTCTAACAGCTTGAGCCCATGCGCCTGTCTTCTGTCCATCTCCAATTACTTGACATGATTCTGTTGTACATATCGCTGACCTTCCGTTATCAGTATAGTTAAGAGCAAACGTTCTGGCTACAATCGCTTGCGCTTTTAGAACCTCGATATTCCAACTTTCTGGTACTTCGTTCAATCTTAACAGGTAATCATCTTCGAAATTCAAAGTCCCATATGTTGTTGTGGAAATAGTAGTCGTAATATTCTCCACGGCACCCGAAGACTTCCCCACCAAGGTACCTGTTCTAAACGTCTTTCCAGGGTAATATGCAGCGAGAATAGTTTGATACGATTGCCCTGCATCCGCTCTTGCTCTAGCTCCCCACTGGCTCATACCATTTCTGTGCGTATATGCACCATACGAAAATACTGCAAAAGCGCCAGAAGGGGCATTGTTCAGAAAATACTGCTGTGAAGATTCTGGGTCAGATGAACTCTGTGGAACAGAATCTGCACTCACAACAGTACCTCCAGATTTTACTGTTAGAAGATATTGTTGTAACTGGGAGATCTCCTTTGAGAGATTTCCGATGGTTTTAGTCAAAGAACTCTTACTTGCGTACTGGCTATTCAACTCACTCTGTAGCTTCGCTTTCTCGGCAGCTAACAACGCATAAGAATCATCCATATCCTTTTTTTGTGCTTCTAAGTTTGTTTTTTCTGCTTCTAACTGCGCCCTGCTTTCTTCCAAACTACTAAATTCACCATTAATCTGTTCTACCTGTGTTCTCAAAACAGAAAGACTGCTTTTTTTCAAAAAAAATTCTTTCACCAATATATCCCAATCCCTACCCGAGAGGAAAAATGTAGCCATTCTGTAACGGGATTGTATGTAAAGATCAGTTGAAAGTTGATCCATCTCTTTTTTCTTCTCTTCTACCAAAGCCTGCTTCTCTTCTATTTCCGTTATTTTCGCCGTTAGGGCCTCTGTGTTTGCCGCTATATTTGTATCTAACTTTGTAACCTCATCATTTATTAATGCGATCTTCTGACTTACAGAATAGTTGCTACCACTAATCTCCTTGATTCTTGATTCTATCTGCGAGAGTGTACTCTGTTTCTCGGCTAATTCTTGATTCTTCTGCTCTATCTGTTTTTGAAGCTCAGATGCTTCATCTGAATATACTGGGTGCGTAAAGAGTAATAGCCCATATACACCAAGGAAAAGAGTAAAGAAAAATGCTAAGAATTTTTGGGGCTTTTTAATCATAGCCAATTATACACCATACGCGAGGTGAATTTGGTTACTACAATGCATTGAGTACAAGACCAACTATTAATCTTACTATCATGACAAATATCAGCCCTATGATTGCCCACGTAAGCGTGCCCTGGGCTTGCTTTACCTTCGCAGGGTCTCCTGCAGATGCTATCCACATATATCCCCCTATTATGATAAAAATCACACACACTACTGCAGCAACAGGAAAGATGTATCCCATCACATTGTCCAGTATCGTCGCCATATCGCCGATTGTTTTTGGAGTATCACCATTATTTGTTCCTCCACCTCCATTATCATCAAGCCTAGCAAGAACGGGCATTGCGACAAAGAAAGAGACGAAGGAGAAGAAAAGACTTTTAAATATTTTCATTAAGCTTTAAGTAATGTATTAATTACAAATTTTATAACTGTTGGTGCTATGAATACAAGTACCAAACCAATTAACGAAAAAACTATTGAGCTGGTTGCTGCCTTTATCTTTTTGTCGTCCCCGAAAGAGAGCATATATTTAAAACCTGAGATTATTAGTGATATGACAGTAATGACTGCAGAAATAGTTATGGCATAATTAATCAGAAAGAATAGAAATTCTTGCAAGTTTTCATGGCTAGTACCTACCAAAGGACTTAAGTCTACAATCATATCAATCTATATAGAGATTTAAATATCTTATTTGATAACGTTTTGTAAAACGAATCTTACTAAGATTACTGCGATGAAACAGACAACTAATCCTATGATCGCAAATGTCAATGTCTTTGTAGCACTCTCTACTTTGTTCTCATCACCTGCAGCAGTTATATATTTGTAACCACTAGCAATTAAGACTACAACACAAACTAAAGCTGCAATACCTATAGCCCAGTTGATTAAGTTGTAGATCAAAGTCATAAGGTCCGCTTGGCTAGAGCCACCAACATCACCGAGAAGTTCTTCGGCGTCACCAATTGTCGTTCCAGCAAATGTTGCGCTTGCTAAATATAAGCTAGAAAATACTGAAGTTGCACCTGCTAATATTTTTGAAGTTTTCATAAAAACTGTAAATATATTAATTTATGTATTGATTATATAAAAAGTAGCCTAGCCTTGCAATACCGTTACATTACTTTTTCCAGAACCAACTCAACCAAGATCCTCGCCACGAATATAATAATCAAACCTACTATTGACGCAGTTATTGTTTTACCAGCTTTCTCTATTTTCTCTGCATCACCTGATGATGTGATATATGTATAACCCGCCATTATCAAAAAAATTACTGCTACCAGTGCAGCAAATCCAATCCCCCAATTTATCAAACCCGCGACTTTCACCCCAACAAGCGTATCGAGCCTCGAATACTCTCCCAAAGCAACAGGAGATAAATCACCAATATTTACAGCTAATAGTTTATTCATAGATTCCTAGACCTAACGTATTAGAAATTAATATTAAAATAGCAACACATAATAGTATCACAACAAAACCAATTATAGCATTAGTTATAACCTGCTTTGCCTCTTGAAGTTTATCTGGGTCTCCTTTGCTAGACATCAACATGTATCCTCCGTATATGAGTAGAAGAACAACGCTAATAACACTCAAGGGAATAGCTATATCCATAATTACTCCTACAAAATCTTTATCACTACCTGCATTGGTGTTCTGTAATTCCGTAAGTTTTTCACTCAAATCAGACCCCAAAGAAGCATACGCCTTTGGAACCACAAGCATATCTTTTACTGTATCAAGTATATTCATAGTCGTTATTATACTATACCACACTATATTTTGGCGAATTCACACACAGATCTGTAATCACACATACTACATTTAAATGAATCCGGATTCGCAGTGAAATCTTTTGACTGAATTTTAGAAACAAGTTCTTCCATTCGCTCCTTCGCTTTCCCTCGCCTCTTTTCAGACAAATCAACATCTATCGAAGCACCTTCCTCGAGAAAGATATATCTTGCCCCTATAACTTTGTAACCTAACTTCTGTTCTACAAAAATCGCATAAAGTGGCAACTGCAAATCATTTTTAATCTCAGCTTCTTTCTTCACCTTCCCTGTTTTGTAATCAACAATTCTAACCTGCTTCACCCCCTCTATTTCCTCTACCAGATCTATCCTGTCTACCTTCCCACCAAAGCTATATTCCGCGGTATGTACTGTGAAATTCTCCTCCAAGTTCAATATCTTCTCATCATTTGAATATATTTTTCTACAATATTCTCTCAGAATCTTCTCCCCCTGCTCTTTTCTTAACTGTTCGTGTTTACTGCTATCATATCCTGCCCTTACCCAGTTTTTTCCATACAACTCCACCATATCCTCTTCTGTTGGATACTGGACAATTCCTTCTATCCCATCTTGTGCTCTTTTATGCAATGTATAAAAATTATTCAAGGTATTATGCACCGTAATACCGAATGAAAGTGAAGCATTAGGCCTTGAAGGTATCTTCAAAATGTATCCATACTCATACTTCCTCGGACACACTTCATAAGTATCTAGCTGAGAATAGCTAAAATTCTTTACTACCTGTATTCTCACATCTGCACCAGTTATGGAAGTTTCCGCTTTTGCCTCAAAGCTATCAATACCTATATCTTTCTTTTCTCCAGAGAATTCCTCCGACACATCCCTATCTAGAATCTCATAGAGGAATATGCTTGGCTTCTTCTTTGTTTTTGCATCTCCGTAGAAACTTGCAGCTGTTAAATACAATTTTTCTTTTGCCCTCGTGGCACCAACATAGAAAAGCCTCCTCTCCTCCTGCATATGTGATTCTTCTGTACTCATCTTCTTGTCTAAAACTTCTTTAACTAAATCTTCTGGCATTGGAATTGCATCATTCATATTTCGAGATGGGAATCTCTGAGCTACAAGATTTGTCATAAATACAACAGGATACTCCAATCCTTTTGCTCCATGCACAGTCAGAATATTTACAGCATTAAAGTCCTCCATCTCTAACTGATCAACCACAGGAGACTCCCCTACCTCAATACAATAATTTAGATAATCAAGATATTCGTAGATATTTGTATTGGGATTGTCCTTTTCATATTTCCTAATAGATTCAAAAAATTTCTGTATGTTCGATACAGCGAAGATACTTTCGGCACTATTTTCTTTAACAAAAGAATTTAGATATCCGCTCGTTTTAACAAAATCGTAGAGGATTTCCGTAATAGGCCTTCCATCTTTGATCTTTTGGAGAGCTTCATTAAAAATAATCAGAAGGTTTGTTATGCTAGCAATGCTTTGTGCATCAAAGATTTTCTCTACCAAGTTGCTTTCGACAATAGCAATTTCATCTGCTTTTCCCTCCCCGAGTTTTACATTCCAGAGGGTTTCCAATTCTTTAAAAACGGAAACCTTTTCTTCCCTCGCCAACCTGTTTACATCAATATATTCCCTTGGACTCAATCCCCATATCGGCA
>CAZKXP010000004.1:0-26115 GCA_964556955.1 uncultured Candidatus Saccharibacteria bacterium | reverse complement strand
CCAAGGGTTGGACTGTTCGTCCATTAAAGCGGCACGTGAGCTGGGTTCAGACCGTCGTGAGCCAGGTCGGTCTCTATCCGGTATAGGCGTTGTATATTTGAAGGAAGCGGCCCTTAGTACGAAAGGATCAGGGCGTGGTAACCTCTGGTGTATCAGCTGTACTACCAAGTGCATTGCTGAGTAGCTAAGTTGCTATTTTGATAAGTACTGAAAGCATATAAGTACGAAGCTAGTCCTAAGATTAAATATACTTGTGCAGTTTACTGCACGAAAGATTCGTGGCAGATTACCACGTTGATAGGCTCCAGGTGTAAGCGCAGTGATGCGTTCAGCCGAGGAGTACTAATAAATCGAAAGCTTTTTTTGAAATTACACAATTCTATTCAGTTTTTAGTGTGTACGAAAGTACATGCTCTCGCTCTTTAGAACTTAAGTCCTGATATCTTACGTAAGTAAGGTTGTCAGGCAACAGGAATTTATACCTAGATTTTTGTTGCCTGGCGGTTGTAGCAGAGTGGAACTACCTGACTCCATCCCGAACTCAGAAGTAAAACGCTCTAGCGCCGAAAATACTTGGACCTTTGGTCCTGGGAAGATAGGTCATTGCCAGGACTTTTTGAAATTGAAACCCACTAGAAATAGTGGGTTTTTTGTTACTAGTGCTGAGGCCCGTAGAGATATCTACTAGGGTGGTGTGGCGATAAATTCTAGATATACTGGAGTGGGGCTAGTTTATAATAATGTTACATTTAATTGTCGGTTTAGTAGTCCGGTAGGCGGTTTGGCATATGTTGCGTAAACCACACCTGGAGGCCTGCCATTTTTTAGTTACAGGAATGAATACACTTTGTATATTGTATAAGAACGAGAAAATTAACAGTGAAAAAGTCTTGTAATAGCGCCATCTGGCTAGGTGTAAAATATTTGATCTATGCTACCCTGCAAAAGGTGGGTATAATGAATATGAGGTCAAAATTATGAAGAAAGCTGAGAATTCAACGAATAAAAACTATAAGGTAATCGTTTGTGAGGGTGGAGACCAGGTTGGCAAGGCAGATGCAATTCTAACTTTCTCTGAAAAAATGTTGGACTTAGGTATCCCTGTCACATACTCATCCTTCCCAATATATGCGACACCCTTTGGAACCATAATACGATTATTCCTAAGACAGGGTTTAGACGATCTGAGGCTGGATAAGAACAGAGAGCTGAAAGTAAAAATGGCTATGTACGCCTTGAATAGATTGGAGTATGTGGATGTTCTTTTGACGCATAAAAAGACGAAAGACACCTTGATTCTACTTGATCGAAGCCCATTTAGTAGTGCTGTAACAATCGCATATGGATTCGCAAATATGCCCGAGCTACGGGATGAAAAGCTTCTTAATGAATTGATAGATTTCGCACTTAAATTGGAGGGATTTATGATTAAGACGATGAAGCTTACCAACTGTGTTGTGCAGATGGTCTCTGAAGATAGAAGTTGGGACAATGTACGTAAAGAGACTGCGGATATAAATGAGAATGAAGATGTGCAAATGGCTGCAGATAGGATCTACGGAATGTATGCTCAACGATTGGGAGAGGGATGGAAGCAGATTGTAACAAAGACAGAAAGTGGTTGGCGGGATCGAAAGGAGATATTCAACGACATAAAGGATTTCTTGGAAAGCCGGGTAGATATTGCTACTATCCCAAGAAGTAAGAAAATGCTTAAGATAAGGTATGAGATTGGGATAGAAGAGGTTCTAAAACATATTTATAGGGGCGAAGATCTCCCAGAAGGAATTATCTGTAGATATTTAACAGCATTAAGGAGTAACGATAAGGATTCTATGCATAATTATGGCTGCATTATAGGCGTTGAAGTCGGCAGGACTTGCAAGATGATGCATTTCTCGCACAAGGAGGTGCGGAATGCAATGAAGGAAATAGTCAAAGATGTTCCTGAGACATTGAAACTTTTGAAATACTTTATATCTAAGGGATTCAAAGATAAATTTGTTGATGCAATAGATGGATAGAAGGGTGCTTGCCCACAAGTTACTGGACGAAGTGAATCAAATATACCCTGAAGCTAAAACAGAGCTTTCTAACTGGTCTACAGCCTTCCAGTTTTTGATCTGTATAGTACTTTCTGCACAGACTACAGATAAACAGGTGAACAAAGTTACTGGTGAACTATTTGAGAAATATCCCACGCCATTGGAGCTATCTCTTGCCAAAGAGGAAGATATTCGGGATACCCTACGGGGTATCAATTATTTTAATACTAAATCTCGGAATATAATTAAGACTGCAAAGATTGTTCATGAACAATACAATGATGAGCCTCCTAAGTCGATTAAGGAGCTTCAAACTTTACCAGGGGTAGGTTACAAGACTGCTAATGTGTTTTTAAATGATCTGTATAAGGCGAATCAAGGGATAGCGGTAGATACTCATGTGGCGAGGGTAGCTAAGATGTATGGTTTGACAAAGGAGAAAGATCCTACAAAGATAGCAAAGGATCTAGAGAAGCTTTATCCTAAGAAGGATTGGTACAAGGTTAATTCGTCTTTTGTGTTGTATGGTAGGTATATTCTTAAAGCTAAGAAGCCTGATATGGACAAAGTGGTGTTAAAAGAATATCTTAAACAGACATTATAATAATATGAACTGACCTAAAATCCCCAATAGTCATTGAATTACCAAGGGTTTGTCGATACGCGAAGCGTATGATATAATCAGCTTTGTAGCAAATAATATTAGTGTATGTAACTACCGCTACATAGGTTACATCACCAAAGGAAAACCCTATGGTACAAACACAAAAAAGTGCATACGCACAAATAGACCAATATCTCTCCGAAGAAGGAGGCAAGATAAGGAAACTTTCCAGAGGCGATATCATTGAAGGAATAGTAGCAGACGTTAGAGACGGCTATGTCGTTGTCGATGTTGGTTACAAGTCTGAAGGAATCGTTGCAGGAAAGGAGCTGAAGAGTGATACATTGGACTGGAGAAGTCTTAAGGTTGGTGACAACATCTTGGTATATGTTGTTAAACCTGAAGATGATGAAGGTCAGTTAGTTCTTTCAATCAGAAGAACACAGCAAGCAAGTGCTTGGATTAATCTTGAGAAATCCAAAAAGGATAACTCTGTCGTTGAGACTACAGTTGTAGAAGCAAACAATGGAGGTTTGATAGTTGAGATTGGAAAAGATATCAGAGGATTTATACCTACATCTCAGTTGGATGCATCTAGAGTATATCTCAATGGTGTAAGACAGGTTGGTAAAGATATCTCTTCAAGAGTTCAAAAGACTCTTAACTCTTTGGTAGGTGAGAAGGTTAAAACCAGAATCATCGAATTAGACAGAGAGAAGAACAGAATTATTCTCTCAGAGAAGATGGTTACACAGTCTAGAGATCTTGAGCAAAGAGAAAAGACTCTTAACAAGGTTAAAGAAGGTGATGTTCTCGTTGGTACAGTAAGTGGTATTACACCATTTGGTATCTTTGTTAATGCAGAAGGGCTTGAAGGATTGGTTCACCTCTCTGAGCTCTCATGGGACAAGGTTGAGAATATCGACAATATCTATGCTGTTGGAAACAAGGTAAATGTCATGGTCATTGGTATCTCTGATGGTGGTAAGAGAGTAGCTTACAGTGTGAAGCGATTACTCAAAGATCCATGGGCAGAGGCGATTTCTAAGTACAAGGTTGGGGATGTTGTTAAGGGTGAGATACAGAAGGTTGTGCCTTACGGAGCATTTGTAAGAATAGGTGAGGGTCTTAATGGTTTGATCCATATATCTGAGCTTTCTGACAAGTTAGTCAAAAATCCAGAGGATATTGTAAAGGTTGGGGATGCGGTTGATGTGAAGATTCTCTCCATATCTTCTACTGAGAGACATTTGGGTTTGAGTCTTAAAGCTGCTCATAGCAAAAAGACTGTAGAGCCAAAGAAGGAAATCTCTCAAGAGGAACTGGCAAGTGTAGTAGATAGTGCTGTAGAAGAAGAGCTTGCAAGCAAGGAATAGGGTATAATTAGGCATGAAGACAATTATTCTGAACAAAAAACAGAATGTGTTACAACGCCTAAGTAAGAATGCAAAAATAGCTTTGAGGAATGCTTCATTAGTTATGGAGCACCTCAAAGCGAGGAATATCTCTCCAGAGCATATATTTGTAGGTATACTCTTAAACGAGGATTGCCTTGCTACTCGTACAATCTCCAATATGGGTATAGATAGGAGTGATTTGCTAAAGAAATCTTTTGGAGGGAAGACACTTGAGATTACGATTAATCCAGAGAGTGCCAGAGAGCTAGTGGTTTCAAACGAGTCACAATTTGTACTGAGAAATGCATACGATATCTCTAGAAAATTCTCTCATGTATATGTTGGCACAGAGCATATTATGATGGCTATACTGCTTCTGGATACTATATATTTCAAGGATCTGAGCAAGATAGGGTTGACATTTAAAGCTTTCAAATCAGCACTAGATAGTTATGCTTCGTACCCGATTGGTATATTGACGCATCCACCCAAGATGGAGAGTGAGATCCCTGAGGAGATGATAATCGACTATATGGGTATCAACCTCGTGGAGCTTGCTAAAGAGGGGCAATTAGATCCGGTAATTGGTAGGGAAAAGGAGATAGATCAGTTGATTAATGTATTGAGCAGGAGGAAGAAAAACAACCCAATTGTTGTAGGAGAGGCGGGAGTGGGGAAGACTGTTCTTGTGGAGGGGTTAGCTCAGAGAATTGCTAGTGGGAATGTTCCTCCCTCGCTTAGGAATATGCAGATAGTGTCGCTGGATATTGCAAGTATAATGGCGGGGAGCAAAATGCGCGGAGATGTAGAAGAGAAGGTGATGTCCATTGTGGAGGAGGTGATATCTTCTGAGAATACGGTCTTGTTCATAGACGAAATCCACAACATAGTATCAAATGGTGCTATGGCGGGTGGTTCTGATATCGCTTCTATCCTCAAACCGGCACTTCTGCAAGATAGTTTTAGATGTATAGGAGCAACAACTAACGAAGAGTATTCGTCTTCCTTTGGATCTGATACTGCCCTTGCTAGAAGATTTCAGCCGATTATGTTAAAGGAGGCATCTGTTGAGGATACCATTGAGATATTGACTAATGTAAAAACAATATTGGAGAAGCATCATAATATTAAGATAGGAAAAGACGCATTGAGAGCGTCGGTGATGCTTTCTGATCGATATGTGAGTGATAGGTTCTTGCCGGATAAGGCGATAGATTTGTTGGATGAAGCTGCGGCTTCAAAGAGGCTTGAGATTGAAAATGAGTATGGAGATGTTTCTGGGCTTGTCTCGAAATTGAATAGAATAAAGAGTCAAAAAGAGACGGCCATAATTTCAAGTAATATGCAGAAGGCAGAGAGATTGCAAAAGGAAGAGGATCGATTGCGGGAGATGATCTCTACAAGGGAAGCAGAGTGTACAGAAGATAAGAAAAGCAGAAGAAATCAAATTGATGAGGATGATGTTAGACGCGTGGTTTCAGAGTGGACGGGTATTCCTCTTGATACCCTTGGTAGGAAAGAGAAGAATGCTCTATTAGGTCTGAAAGAATCTCTAAGTTCTCGTGTTATCGGGCAAGATGAGGCATGTAATCTGGTGGCGTCTGCAATCAAGCGGGCTAGAACAGGGATCTCCAATGCAGATAGACCATGGGCTTCATTTCTTTTCTTGGGCCCAACTGGGGTCGGTAAGACAGAATTAGCCAAGTCCTTGACCAAAGAGCTTTTTGGTAATGAGGATAGGTTAATACAGATAGATATGAGTGAGATGATGGAGATGCATAGTGTTTCGAAACTGATAGGGTCTCCTCCTGGATATGTGGGTTTTCAGCAAGGAGGATTGTTAACTGAAAAGGTTAAGAAACAGCCACATAGTGTAATTTTGTTTGATGAGATAGAGAAAGCACATGTTGATGTGCTAAATGTATTGCTTCAAATATTAGAATATGGTCACTTAACTGATGGCAGGGGGAAACGGGTGAATTTCAAGAATACAATAGTGATTCTTACTTCAAATATTGGAGCTGAGGATATCAGAAAGGATAGGGTGCTAGGATTTGGAGAGAGCAAAAAAATAAGGGAGGACAAGGATATTGATAGGGCGTATGCTAGTATGAAAGCTGAGCTTTTGCACAGACTTCGGGGTACTTTGCGTCCGGAGTTGTTAAACCGTATTGATGATGTCGTTATATTTAGATCTTTAACTAGGAAAGACGCTGTAGGGATAGTCGAACTCTTAGTTGATGGTCTTAATAGTAGGATAGTTGAAGAAAATGTGAGAGTTAAACTGTCTGAAAGGGCCGCCAAATATATTGTAAAGGAAGGGTTTAGCGATGAATATGGGGCCCGTCCTCTTAGAAGGCTTGTACAGGATTCAGTAGAGAACCTTTTAGCGGAATATCTTCTTACACATAGGCTGGGAAAGAAAAAAATTAAAATGGTGAATGTGGATGTGGTAGGTGGTAAAATGAAGATTATAGATAAATCTTAATCCTATGAAATATATCTGTACCGCTTGTGGTGGAGAATTCCTTAAATGGTCGGGGAAATGTTCTAATTGTGGGCAATGGGGGACCTTGGAAGAATCTGAAGAGGTTGTGGCGGATACTAGCTCTCCAAAGGGAATTACTAGGGCTAAATACGCTCCAATTACAGAAGAAAAAGAAAATCAAAAGTTAGACTCTCGCATATCGACTGGTTTTGAGGAAGTTGATAGGGTGTTAGGCTCTGGTTTGATACCGGGGGAGGTTGTGCTCATAAGCGGTGAACCTGGTATTGGAAAATCTACCTTGTTGATGCAAATAATTCAAAAATTCTCTGATAAAAAAATTTTGTATGTCTGTGGAGAAGAGTCCCCAGGACAGTTAAACTCTAGGCTTTTGAGGTTGTCTGGTAATAAATCTTCTAGTAAATCGAGCGGTGGTTTTATGGTTACAGAGGATATATGTGTTGAAAACATTGCGACATTAATAGGAGAGGAAGATTTTGATCTTGTTGTAGTGGATTCGATACAAAGTGTCTCGTCTATGCAATCAAGGAGTTATCCTGGAAGTATCAGCCAGGTGAGAATATGTGGTGCTATATTAACCAGGATCGCGAAGACAAGGCGTATTCCTATGTTCATAGTTGGGCAGATCAATAAGGGAGGAGATATCGCAGGCCCGAAGGTTTTGGAGCACATAGTAGACTGTGTATTGTATTTGGAGGGAGATCAATATAATCAATATAGAATATTGAGAGGGATGAAGAATAGGTTTGGTTCTACTAATGAGATTGGTGTATTTGAGATGACTGGAGAGGGGCTTGTAGAGGTAAGGAATCCATCCCTAGTCTTCTTAGAGAACGAGTCCAAATCCTCTGGTAGCGCTATAGGTGCTGTGTTACAAGGGTCTAGGGTTGTATTTGTGGAGGTGCAAGCCCTTGTTGTTGAGAGGGAAAGTACTGGTGGGCCAATGATGCGAGTGGCTAATGGTATTAAGAAACCAAGATTGGATATGTTGTGCGCAGTTATGTCGAGAAAAGGGGGTGTTTTTTTAGGAGATAAAGATGTCTTTGTAAATATCGTTGGTGGTTTGAGTGTAAATGACCCGTGTATAGATCTTGCAGTATGCGCAGCAATAAAGTCTTCCGCGAAAGATATAGTCTTGGGTAAAGAGAGTGTATATGTAGGAGAAGTGGGGCTCACAGGCGAGGTAAGGGGTACGTGGGGTGCTGGTACTATCGCAGATGAGGCGCAGAGGGTTGGGTACAAGGAGCTCGTTTCGGGAAGGATAAAGCTAGGTAAATCGAAAGATATTAGTATTAAAAAAGTTTCTCAAATAAAGTCTATTTAAGCTTGTGTGTGGGAAAGGGGTTGGATTGCTCACTATATCAATCCACATTTTGCATAACACAAAACTTGGAGCGTCGCAAAGCGTAACATGGGGAGCACGGGTGAAATATAGTTACGGTATATCGGGCGTCCTCACTGATCTGTGGGGAGAGTTGGGTTGTGGATATAGAATATAGGATTGACATTCGCCATGTTTAAAGATATACTTATATTGTTCTTTCAGAATGAGTGTGGATATCTTAGGTTTTTCCCTTTGTCTGGGGTGTCACAAGCACATCTGGGCAAGAGGATAAGCCTAAGAGACATTCAGACTGATACTAAGAAAAGAAGGGGCAATACTATACTGTGTTACCTGATATTTTTTTCTTAACTATTTAAGAGAAAGAAACCGGGGTCGGTTGGGGCAGTACCGATCCCTTCTTTTTATTTCCTTATTGATTTTGTAATTTGACATCCGATTTGGATTTCAATATACTTCAAAATGTAAGTAAGGGTTATTGCCCTGAATTAAATTTCCCGTTAAAAAGATGGTAAAAAAAGTTAAAACGATACAGGAGTATGAACAGATGACTCTTGCGCAGCTTCGTGAGGAAGCCAAAACGATAGGTATGGAAGAGTTCATGGAACTCCCTAAGAGAGAATTGATAATTGAAATTCTAAAGAAAATGACAAAAGACGAAGGTTTTGTCTTTGTAAGTGGTATCTTGGAAGTTATGAAAGATGAGTCTCACGGTCTTCTGAGGACAGAAGGTTTGTTACCAAGTGATAATGATGTGTATGTATCTGGTTCTCAGATAAAGAAATTCAGTCTAAGAACAGGTGACGAGGTAGAAGGTCCTGCGAGATTGCCCAAAGAAAAGGAGAAATACCTTAGCCTTTTAAGAGTAGATACTGTGTATGGAAAACCTGCTGCAGAGGCGGCAAATAGGCCAATATTCAGAAAGTTAACAGCGATATTCCCTAACAAGCAGATGAAGTTGGAGACTTCCTCCAATGTCATATCTACTAGATTAATAGATCTACTTTCTCCCATAGGTTTTGGGCAGAGGTCTATGATTGTATCTCCTCCAAAGGCTGGTAAGACTACAATTATGAAAGAGATAGCAGATGGTGTAGCTCAAAACTATCCAAAAGCGAAACTGATGGTGGTTCTCGTAGGTGAAAGACCAGAAGAGGTTACTGATATGAAGAGATTTGTTAAAGGTGAGGTGTACGCTTCTAACTTTGATGAATTACCCGAGCAGAACTGTAGAACAGCCGAGATGGCGCTTCAGAAGGCTATGAGAATGGTAGAGTGGGGTGAGAATGTCATTATTCTCATGGATAGTATCACTAGACTCGCAAGAGCATACAACTTAAGTATGCCAACATCTGGTAAAACTTTGTCAGGTGGTTTTGATCCGGTAGCTTTGTATCCACCAAAGAGATTCTTTGGCGCAGCAAGAAATTTCGAAGAGGGTGGTAGTTTGACCATAATTGCGACAGCATTGGTAAATACTGGAAGCAAGATGGATGATTTGGTGTATGAAGAATTTAAAGGAACCGGTAATATGGAACTTCATCTTGATAGAAATATGGCTAACAGAAGGATATTCCCAGCTATTGATGTCGTAGAATCTGGTACTAGAAATGAAGAACTTCTCTTAGGTAAGGATGTCTTGAATCAATCATGGAGAATTAGAAGAATGTTGGAAGTTTTGGATTCTAATGAGAGTCCTACAGAAGTGTTGGTAAGTAGGCTTAAGAAGACAAAGGACAACGAGGAATTCTTGGCAACTCTGCACGAGGCATAGGTTACTGATATAATAGTACCTATCAATCCAATTATGGAAGAAGATAGTGTTAACCAAAATAGAAATGTTGCGGGCCTAAGCTTTAAAGATCTAACACTTAATCAGCCTGGTAGTAACTCAGACCAATTCTTGTTTCTTGATGAAGAGATAGAGCAGAGGAGCCTTTGGAATGAATTTAAAAGAAAACTCCAGAATTTTTTTGAAGTGCATGGTAGGAAAAAGGATTTTTTAGCGTTTGTCATAGATCTTGTAGGGTTCGTATCTTCAAGATTTAGAATAATGCTTGTTCTAATCTCTGTTTTGTTTGATATTCTGGATGATTTTATAGATGTTTTTAAGGACAAAATTATCAAACGGATGTTCTGGGGAAGGGGTACCTTCTTGAGATCTGCATTACAGGTAGCATTAACATTTATCGTTTTCATTCTTGTTATATCATACATATATCGGAAGCCGGTAGTAATTGAGGCTAGTGCAGACAAATTAGACAGCATAGGTGTGCCCGAATCAGATACCATAGTTATGAACGCTACCCTCAACACTCTTGTTCCTAAAGATCGTGCACGAACAACAACAGAGCAGTATGTTGTAAAAAGGGGAGATACGATGAGTACAATCGCAGAGAATTTCAATATTAGTGTACAAACTATTCTCTGGGCAAATAACATGTCATCTTCTAACTACTTAAAAGTTGGAGAGACATTGGAAATACCTCCACAGGATGGTGTAGTTGTAAAGATTGCAAAGGGAGATACGGTAGAAAGCCTTGCGAAGAAGTATTCTGCAGCTGCAGCTGACATCGTTGATTTCAACTGGCTAGAGGCTCCATATACATTGACTGTGGGGGAAGAGATGTTCATCCCAAATGGGGAGATGCCTGTTGTGGTAATAGCAAAGACTACCTCGAGTACTCCTACTTCATATAAGCAGTCTTCGATTGCATATACACAAACTACAGCAGATCCAAATGTGGGGAGGTTCTTAGGGTCTGTAATGAATGGTGCTTATGCCATGTCCAGAGGCTATTACGCAGGGCACTATGGTATGGACTTCTACCCAACTGGTGGTGCTAGGCCAAGTGTTGTTGCTGCTTGTGCGGGTACTGTAATTAGCGCTGGATGGGGCTATTGGGGGACCAGCTATGGAGGTTATGGCAACTATGCTCATGTGGATTGTGGTAATGGCTATACAATATTGAATGCCCATATGGCAAGCCTATCAGTCTCTGCAGGGCAGTATGTGGCCAAGGGACAGGCTTTGGGTGTAGTAGGGGCTACGGGTGTTGCATATGGTGTACATACCCATTTCGAGCTGAGAAGAGGGGCCTCTGTATCAAACAGGATCAACCCTGCGCCATATATTCAATAACAGAGAGAGTTCTAGTATAATGGGTGTGTGGGCTCATAGTTCAGTTGGCTAGAACATCTCATTCGCATTGAGAAGATCGCCGGTTCGACTCCGGCTGAGTCCATAGATATATTTGGGCCTGTAGCTCAGCTGGTTAGAGCACATCGCTGGCAGTGATGGGGTCAGGGGTTCGAATCCCCTCAGGTCCATACAATATTATACAAGACCAAGACGCTTCGCTGTATCCAAAACCCGCTCCCAGACTGTGACTATATGGGTTTTAAGCTGATTTCACAAAACTATAATGCTTTAAATCTCCCGAGATTGGAAATTTTGAGGATATCCTTAAACAGAGTGGAGGGTTATTTCGATGATTTTATCCCATAAAAAGATTAAATATTTTCAAAAACCCATATAGTCTCTTTCACTGTATATGTTTTGGATACAGCGAAGCGTCTCGGGGGTGTTTGTTCCACGGAGTAGTTTCATAATTCGAAAATACTGTTCTTCCAATACAACTTTTTTTCTAGTAAAATACATACATTAAATTCTTTCTTACAACCCATGGACAGAACCTACAACCCAAAGTCCTTCGAAAAGAAGTGGCAAGACAAATGGTTCTCTGAGCTAAAATACGAGGGTAAAGACCTCGACGAGACAAGAAAGAAATATTACCTACTAGTAGAATTCCCGTATCCATCAGGTGATAGTATGCACATGGGGCATACAAGGAACTACTCGATGTTTGATGCCATTGCACGACTTCGAAGAATGAAGGGTGAAAATGTTATGTTCCCAATGGGGTGGGATGCATTTGGTTTGCCTACAGAAAACTATGCTATTAAGGTAAAAAGAGCTCCTCAAGATATTACAAAAGAAAATATTGATACCTTTAGAAGACAATTAAAAAGCTTAGGTTTGTCTTTTGATTGGAGTCGGGAGGTTAATACTACTGACCCAGAATATTACAGATGGACACAGTGGATATTTGTTAAGCTGTTTGAAAAAGGTTTGGCATACAAAGCAGTGAAACCAATTAACTGGTGTCCGAAATGTAAGGAAGGTTGCGCAAACGAAGAGGTTGTTGATGGAAAACATGAGAGATGCGGGGAACCTGTTGAGAAAAAAGAGATGAATCAATGGGTTTTGAAGATTACGGAATATGCAGACAAATTAGACAAAGATCTTGATTTAACAGACTATTGGGAAAGTGTGAAGGCAAGGCAGAGGAACTGGATAGACGCTAAGACTTGGTACGATATTAAATACCAGGTGGAGGGTACCGACAAGTATTTGCAAGTTTCGACAACAAGGCCAGATACTCAGTTTGGGGCTACTTTTGTAGTAGTTGCTCCAGAGCATCCAATACTTCAGGAGCTTTTAGATAGTATGCCAGAAGGGAATAGGAGAGATGTTGTTGCGTATATTGAAAAGACTAAAAAACGCTCTGATCTGGAGAGAATAAGTGAGGGAAAAGATAAGACGGGTGCGTTCACGGGGCTTTATTGTTTAAATAGCATCTCCGGTCAGAGATTGCCAATATACGCTGCGGACTTTGTATTAGCAACGGTTGGCACGGGCATGGTCGTAGGGGTGCCTGCGCATGACAAGAGAGACTTCGAATTCGCTCAAAAATTCAACTTACCGGTTATCAGGGTAATTGAAGGGCCCAGTGGAGACAGAAAAGAGATCGTAAAAGTTGAGAATGTCTATGAGGGTGATGGAATTGTTTACAATTCGGGCTTCATGGACAATCTTAGCAGTCCAGAGGCTATGCTGCAAGCAGCGGAATATATCAAAGAAAAGGGCATTGGTGATACTGTTAGAAGGTATCATTTACAAGATTGGATCTTCTCAAGACAACACTATTGGGGAGAACCAATACCGATAATTCATTGTCCAAAGTGCGGTGCGGTAGCAGTTCCTGAAGATCAACTTCCAGTTGAACTTCCGTATGTAGAAGAATATGAGCCTTCGGGTACGGGAGAATCTCCATTGGCAGCAATGACGGATTGGGTAAATACTAAGTGCCCTAAGTGTGGAGGTGGTGCGAAGAGAGAGACGGACACAATGCCCAATTGGGCAGGATCTAGCTGGTATTTCTTAAGGTATATGGATCCACATAATACAAAAGAATTCGCTTCTCAAGATTTAATGAGGTATTGGGGGCCTGTAGACCACTATGAGGGAGGTTCTGAGCATGTTACTTTACATCTTTTGTATTCTAGATTTTGGCATAAATTCTTGTATGATCAAGGTCTAGTACCAACACCAGAGCCATACCAGAAGAGAACAATCCATGGGATGGTACTTGGAGAAGGTGGTGTTAAGATGTCAAAATCACTCGATAATGTCATTACGCCAGACCCATTGATTGAAAAATATGGTGCAGATGTAGTTAGGGCGTACATGATGTTCATGGGGCCATATGAGGGAGATGTGGCTTGGAGTTCTGAAACAATCAATGGGGTAAAGAGATTCGTATCTAAGTACTACGATTTCATACTTAATGCTTGGGATAAAAAGCAAGATATCTCTGATGAGAAGGCGCATAGGGCGGTGGCTAAGCTCGTAAACAGGGTAGAGCAAAATATATTAGGATTAAAATTCAATACAAGTATCTCTGCGTTGATGGAATTTTACAATGAATTCAACAATGCTGGATTTAGCGAGGAGGATATTGAAAAGCTAGTCCTAGTAATAGCTCCATCACTTCCCCATATGGCGGAGGAACTTTGGAGCCTAATCGGACACGAGGAGAGTGTGCTCGAAAATGTATGGCCGAATATTGAAAAGGATCTTTTGCAGGAAGATACTATTGAAGTACCTGTGCAAGTTAATGGTAGGGTTAGGGGGAGGGTTGTTGTTGGTATAAATGATCCCGAAAATGTGATCAGAGATAAAGTGTTGTCAGAAGCGACATTTATGGCGTACTTCAAAAATGAAGATATTAAGAAATTCATATATGTTCCGGGTAAGATAATAAATGTTGTCATATAGCTATCTTAGATACTCTCTTGCTCTTGCGTCCTTTGTGCTCAAGGTGAAGGTTTGTTTTCTAGCAGTATCGTTTAGTTTTACTAATCTCTTTGACTGAGGTATGCCATCTTCGATCATGCTAGCGTTTAGATTTTCAAGATTGACCAGTATAATTAATTGTTGTATGGAGGCATAATCTCTAATATTTCCACAAGATTCTGGGTTATCAACCTTCCATTCTTTTGCAGTCATACCAAAAAGGGCGACATTTAGGACATCTGCTTCATTGGCGTAGATAAACAACTTCTGTTTTTCTGTGAGAGTAGGAACGATGTTCTCTTTCATCGCTTCTGTATGTATCAGATAGTTGGTTTTTGCTAACTCTCGTCTTACACTCCAGGCTACTTTTGCTTGATATGACTCGCTTTTCTTTAGTCTCTCAAACTCTGTTATTAAGTATAGCTTAAACTCGGGACTTAACCAACTAGCAAATTCAAATGCTATATCTGGATGTGCAAATGTTCCAGTACTGTATTTTCCAGCTTTAGAAATAATCCCTTTTGCATTGGTTCTTTTTATCCATTGAGTAGGTGACATAGAGAAAGAGTTTCTCCCGTACTCAGTTTTAATTTGGTCAAATTCGATCAAATTAAAATTATTATTATTTAGTTTCTCCCACAAACCAATATATTCCATAGTTGGGATACGTCTCAGCCAGTTCTTGATGGTAAAAGAAGGGTCGGAAGCGTTTTGATATTTCGCTAAATCAGTTAAAGATATGTATTCGGTGCCATCTGCCTGTAATATCCGGACTTTTTTCTCCATCACATCGATGGTTGTTGAGGTGTGTTTCTTCATAGTTCAATTGTACTCTTTGATATGTGAGAATATCTAGATACAGCAAGGCTTTTTTAATGAAAAATTTAACCTCTCAAATCTTTGACAAAATGACCAATTTTTCATATCATTTTACGATAGGTGTTAATCCTAAAATATCTTTTTAGAAGGACACTTTTACTGCCTGAGAAACATGAGAAAATACAACTGCCCAAAACTAGTAAAAAATTCAATCATTCCAGCAATAGCTCTTCTTCTCTTGGGACCAAGTTTGGCCTTTGCTGCTAATGATTCTACAATCAATTTCCAAGGTAAAATTGTTAGAAATGATACTGGATATGAGGGTTTGAACGTTACGGCTGGTAATCCTGCATGTGTTGTAGCAGGGAATGGTAATGATACTTGTGATTTCCAAGTTCAGTATTTTAGTGCTTCTTCTGGGGGTACTGCTCTTCTTACGGAAGATTTTGCAAATGTTGAGATAGGGCAATATAACGGGGCATTTACATTGTCTTTGGGATCAGATAGTACTCCAACTCCAGGTACATACAGTACCTTGGAGGAGATGGTGAAGGCGGTTTCTGACCTATACATTGAACTAAGTTTTGCTCCTGGAGGATCGGGATCTTTTACAGAGACATTCTCAAGGATGCCGATACAGGCATCGGCATATGCTCTGAAAGCTAAGTATGCAAGCGGTGCTAACACAGCATTCCAGTTTGATACAGCTGCAGATGATTCAGGATATACTAGTCCATCTGCAGGAATGGTTTACTACGATACCACCGATGATGAACTGAAGGTGTATGATGGTTCTACTTGGGGTAGCTTAGGTGGGGGTACAGGTTCTTTGTTTACTGATGGAGGAATATTTACATACCTTACTGCACTTACAGATCACTTTGTACTAGGTGCTGATTCATATACTGCGATTGGTTCTGATACATATTCAACATATCTCTCAGGATTAACCTCGAGAGCACCTCTCTCTTTTGATATGGTAGCAAAGAGACTAACTCTTACGGGTAATCAAGCGCAATCTGGTCTTACAGTATATTCAAGCTACAACTCATCTGGTGCTTGGCCTGTCGCAACTATTAAAGCAGAGGGTAGTAATTTTGATAATGTGGTGCTACAGTTGGTTCAGGATGGTACGGGGCATATCCTTTCTTTACAAAAGGGTAGTACTGAGGCTTTTGCTTTTGAAAATCCGCTTACTTTTTACATGCATCCAAGGACTGATAGTCCTACTGTCACAGAGAATAGGCTGTACAATGTTAATGGGACTTTGTATTGGAATGGGAGTCCTGTTGGAGGATCAAGTCTTTGGACAGATGGGGGAACATTTACCTATCTATCCTCTACGACAGACGATGTGATTATCGGTGGTAGTACATTAGGTACTGCAGCTTTCTTCTTTGATGTTTCTACTGGGAATTTTGGTATTGGTACTAGTACCCCTGGAGCAAAATTGGATATTGCAGGGTCTAGTTCTAGCATATCGAATACTACGGGGGATATAACTATCACTTCTGATGAGGCTGTGGTTATTAAGGCCAACGATACAGCTGGAGATAATTTGATGGAATGGCAGGATTCTTCGAGTACGATATTGAGTTTGATTAATCAGAGTGGTTATGCGGTGTTTGGTAGTGGTACTGCTAATACCAGTGCCATGCTTACATTGGGTGCGAGTACTGGTACTGTGGCTCAGATTAATCTTGCTTCTGGACTTGATGTTGCTGCTCCAAATACTGGAGATATGTGGTGGAATGGTACCAATCTATACTTCTTTGATGGTTCTACTTCTGTAGATTTACTTACTGCGGGAGGGGGTGGTAGTGAGGTTTTATCTTCTTTTGGTACTGTTTCCAATACGGGGTATTTGAATGTAGCTCATGATACTAATAGCTACAGTGTGGTTGCTAATGGATGGATTTGTGTAGATGGTAGTAGTAATGAAAGCTGTAGTGGTGGTAAATGGAAGAATATTACTGAGGCGGACTATACCATATCACATAGTCTTTCTAATCAGTGGAATGATGCTGATAGTGATGGGATTATACGATCTATTGTTAAGTTAACTAATATTGAATTGGCACCAGGGATTAATGTGGGTACTGGAGCAGATGGGGCGATAACAGTTGCTAGCAGTACAAGTATAAATGCGGCCCCAAGCCTTATAACGGGGAGATCGTGTGCAGATGGTGGTGATGCTGTTAATTACAATATAACGGCTTTTAATGTTGCAGGCACAGAGGCAACGCTAAGTAGTACACCAAGTTCTGGTTGTCTAAATGCAAATGATGAGGTTTTGATAATTAATTTGCAGGGAACTACTACAGCGTATACAAACACGGGTAATTATGAGACATTGAGGATATCTAGTGTGGTAGGTACGACAGTAACATTCCAAACTGCCAAAACTAAATATTATGGAGATGGTGCTGCGAATGATTCAAACTTGGGCACATCGTCCGGTACCCAAAGAGTAATGCTTCAAAGGGTTCCCAATTATACAAATGTTACTGTAAACTCCGGAGTAAATTTTACACCTACGGCTTGGAATGGTTCTAAGGGCGGGGTTATGTTTTTTAGAGCAAGTGGTGCGGTTTCTGTAAATGGGTCTGTAAACGCAAACGCCTCGGGATATATCTCTGGTGCCACGGTAACGGGAACCAACACATACTATGGGGGAGGTGGCGGTGAATCTTTTTGTAGTCCTGCAGGAGCAGCTGGTGGTACTGGAACAGGTGGAGCTGGTGCAGGTGGTGGTGGTGGCGGCCAGTCCTCGGGTAATGTTGGTTATTGTGGTGGTGGTGGTGGTGGGAGTACAGGATCCGCATCCCTAGGGGGCGCAGGTGGTGGTGGTTCAGGCCACTCTGCGGGTGGTGGTGGTGGTTATGGTACTTTTGGATATGGAGGACCAGGGTATAATGCAAATGGTGCTAATGGTGGAACAAATACATCTGGCAATGGAGGTGCTGTAGGTAACAGTCCTGGTGGTGGTGGTGGTGGTACATATGGAGTTGCAGATTTATCAAAACTTTACTTCGGCTCTGCTGGAGGATCTGGGGGTGTGTATTCAAATTCTGTTACTAGTGGCCGAGGAGGCTTTGGTGGTGGAATAGTAATAATATCTGCTGATAACATGACGGTATCTGGCGCAGTTGCGAGTAATGGTGGAGGAGGAGGAAGTGTTAACCTGTGTAACAGTAGCTATCCATGGGGAGGTGGTGGAGCAGGTGGAGCAGGTGGATCTGTTAAGATATCTGGGAATACCATTCTGATGGGAACCAGTCTTGTTACGGCAAGCAGTGGATCTGGTGGGAATGGATGCTACAACGGGTCTACTGGTTTGGTAGGAGGAGCAGGTGGTGTTGGAAGAATTGCAGTTTATTACGGTTCTTCTGCAACGGGAACAACCTCGCCGACGGCGACATCATCATCAGTTGGCTATAATAGCTACGGTATCTACAACAGTCCAGTAATAAGTACTCCTAATGCACAATCATATGATGCATTAAGATGGGATGCATCTTTAAATACATACGGTAAGATATCTGTACAAACCAGAAGTGGTAATACAGATGATCCTACTAACATAACGGATAGCTTTGTATGGAGTAAATATGACAATACAATACCGTCCGCATCAGATACGACGAGCACAAATGGACGGTTGCCAATGGGTACGAGTGGAAAAGGAGATGAAGCAGGAGTATGCTCCCCAACGATTATATTGGACGGAAGTACATACAAAATGTGGTATATCGGATACAACGGAGATTGGTCTAACAGTAGTGTGTATTACGCTACATCAACAGATGGAATAACTTGGACTAAGTACGATAACACAATACCATCAACTTCGGATACGACAGGGACTAACGGACGACTGCCTGTGGGTACAAGTGGCAAAGGAGACGCAGATGGTATTACTTCTGTAAATGTCATTAAGGATGGTTCTACATACAAAATGTGGTATACAGGCTACAGTGGTAGTACTCCTAGAATATATTATGCTACCTCTTCAGATGGCTTAACTTGGACAAAGTACGATAATACAATCCCATCCGCATCGGATACCACAAGTACAAATGGTAGAATTCCACTAGGAACCAGTGGAAAAGGAGATGATAAATGGGTTTTTGGAGCTAATGTTATCAAAGATGGCTCGACATACAAAATGTGGTATACAGGATACCAAGGTCTTAGGTTTGCTATATATTATGCAACCTCTTCGGATGGTTTGACCTGGACAAAGTACAACAACACATACCCATCTGCGTCTGATACAACAGGGACTAATGGTCAAGTGCCATATGGTAACACTGGCAAAGGTGATACTAATGGTGCCCTCTCTCCCGCTGTTATATACGATGGAGTACAGTATAGAATGTGGTATGAAGGTTCGATATTAGGAAGCAGAATTCTATACGCGACTTCCTCAGACGGCCTGACATGGACGAAATATGACAACAGCATGCCCACTGATTCAGATACTACTACGACAAATGGTCGTATAGCAGAAGGTCTAGCAGGAAGTGGTGATGAAGCTGGGGTAAGTGCACCAACTGTTTTACAAGATGGTAATAACTATCGTGTTTGGTATGAAGGTTATGACAGTAGTGATACATATTACTGCATATATTACGCCTCCGGTGTAGAAATCACGGGTGAATGGGAAGAATGGCGTCCATTCGAAAGTGGAACTAACTACACAACCCTTGAAAGTGCCGATACCCATACCAACTGGACAGGTACTAATGCAACAGTCTCGGAAGGAGATATAGGTAGAGATATAGATTACTTTGAAGATGAGGATGAGACAACAACAACCAATATAACTAAGATGACCAGTAGTACAAATGGAGGATATGCAGAAGCCACCATAAGTGCAACTAATATATCTAACTACGATTACCTTACTCTCTGGGTGAGAGCCTCTCAAACAGGCAATGTATTAAGAATAGGTATAGGGGAGAGTGCAGCTACAGAACAGTATGAGGATATAACGATAGATACAGGCAATGTATGGCAGAAGGTATATTGGGATCTTTCAGATATATCTGCAAGCTCAAGAGATGCCATAACTAAGATAAGGCTAACCAACTACTCCACAAGCAGTAATACCATATATCTTGACAATGTTAGAGCAGAGAGTTTACTAAGTGATGGTAGTGGTAGCTCAGTATCTACAACTCCTAATGACTACTTCCAATACAGAGTAATCTTCACAACCACCAATCTTTCATACCAACCACAACTTGAGAACATATCACTTGCATACAACAGTGGGTACAGAATTGTAATGTATGATGCTAATAACACAAGACTGTATAACTACTCTGGAGGCTCGGAATATCTAAGACTAGATGTTGTAGCTTCAACAGGAGGAACAAGCAGTGGAGGAGGGGGATTCATAAATGGCTTAGCAGTATCTCACGTAGAAGATGGAACAGATGCAATAGCATTCCAATTTGATACGTCTGTTACATTCTCTGATCCTACATCTAAATTACTCTCTGTCTTAAATAATGGTACAGAGATGATGTACCTGGATGCAGATGGAAATCTGTATGTGGCAGGAACAATAACTGCAGGTAATGGTTTTGGAGTAGCTTTAGTGAATAACTCTGGAGGTACAGTTACTACAAGATCATTAGTTACAGTTGATACTACAGCAAACAACTCATTTACAACCACTACCATCGCAGGGATGCAAGGAGCTATGGGAGTAGTACAGGGTGTGAAGATGGGTTCGGATGTAGATGGTGACGGAAACTGTGATCATGGGGATACGTGTTTGGTAGTGTTTGAAGGAACTACAAATGTAAACCTAGATAACGCGGCCTCTAGTTCCAGAGGCGACTATATATATACTTCTACAACCGCAGGTTCAGGACATGCAGCCGCAAGTACTGAACAAACTAATGGTCTTGTTGGGGTAGTTACATCCATAGCTAATGCGGCCTCAGGATATGTACAGATGGTATTTGATGCGCAGAACAAGGTAACTGCAGATTTGTATTTAAATATAAATATTGGTTTAGACAAGAGTGCGTATAGGGATATGTATAATCAACTAGCCAATGACTATGCAGCTATGACGGATGCAGAAAGAAGAGGAGTAGTAGAGAGTGGGCAGTCACAATCCATAATGTTTGATAGCTTTGTTGATTCATTAAAGATGGATAGTGAGAACTCAGATATTGGAGTAGATGGAGATAGTCAAAGAGCTGGGTTGTGGGGTGGCCTAGATATTGATGGTACAACTACGGATATAGCAGGGAATAGATATTTTGGGTCTTCTACGGCTACATTACTAGTAAGTAAGTACTATGATAGATCACAGACAGGACTACAGGATCAAGATTCTACAGCAGAGACATTGGTAGATTTGGGTATAGATCCTAATTGGTACAATGGTGTTTCTCTACAGACAGCAACCAATCTTTCAACGTCCTACAATGGTAGTTTGATAACTGTATCTGGTATGTATGGTACTGGTTCTGAGCATGGGTATTTGGATATAGTTGTTACTGGTACTACAGTATCTGGTATTACTGCTAATATTACTTCTTCTGATGGTAGTTGTTCTGTTACTGGTGCTTCGTTAACATTTGGTTCTGCATATTCGTTTACATCAGGGAGTTGTTCTAGTTCTACCATAACTATTAAGCCTGTAAGGGGTGATTACAATAGTGGTGATAGGTTTAGAATTGCTAGCTGGTATTTAGAACCTACTACTTCTGATGACAGGGGTAGTGAGAGGGTATTTCCTGTTAGGAGTTTGATTGTTGCTAGTAGGGATGCTTCTAATGGTTATCTTACTATTATTAATGCTGATACTCAGAGGGTTTGGATGAAGTTTACTCAGTCTGCTACTGGTGAAATGTTTGGTGTTGCTTCTAATAGTTCTATGTCTTCCATTTCTATGATTAATGGTGAGTTGAGTGTTGGTATGAATGGTAGTAGTGCTACTGGTATGTATTCGTTACAGTTCCATAATGATCAGGTGTTTAAGTACAATACTAGTGGTAAGAATCTTTCTAACAAGGTTATTAGTGATCGTAATGTTGCTAATACTTATGCTGTTGTTAATAGTAATATGGCTTTGGTTAGTAATATTGTTAATGATGTTAGTAGTAATGTGGTATGGAATAAACCTACACAGAATACTACTGTAACGGGGTGGGGGTGGATACAAGGTGATAACTCACAGGATTTGCAAGAGGTTGTATATTTCCCATACCTTTTTAGTAGCTCTCCGACTGTTAACATAAGTCAAGCGGGAACTAGATCCGCTGCACCTACGGCATTGTCAGATTGTGGTGGAACGGGAAGCAATTGGAGTTATGAGCAATCTGTTACTGGAACTCCAGGTATAAGAACAAATCAATTTACTGCTGCCTTAGGTAGCGCAAGCGGAAGTTATTTGTACAGTAGTAGTACATATTATTGTTATACCTGGACCGCTACGGGACAGGTATCGCCTAAGATGGCTGTGGCGGTAGCTCAAGGTACAATAGGAACAGATGGCGCAACTACGGTTATAAATAAAACAGATGTTTCTGTGTCAAACTTTGACATTGGCTCCCAATATGCGAATATTTTACGACAAAATGGGGTCAGATTAACCAGCAAAGGTAATCTATATATAGTGGCGTTTGATGACACCACTGGATGGAATGGGGTTGATGTTATATATAATGCAATAACTCTACCTTCGGAAACGTCGTACAATGAAAAAAGAAGTGGCGTCTATTCTGTAGGAACAGTATCTGGTTGGGGTGGAGGTGGCCCTGTAATATTGGGAACTCATACGGTCAATAAAATTAAGTATCTTTATGTATCAGAGGGAACATCTTCAATTGATAAGACCTCAAATACAATTTTTGTTGGAACAGATTTAGGAGTATCCGTAATTCAAGAAAAACAATCAGGAGGCGCAACATTAGCAGATGGGGGTGATGAAAAGAATGGTTCTGTTCAATACTATACCAAAGACTATATATCTGAAAAGATGGTAGGGGATATTAGAGGAATGTGGTCTTTAAATGGAATATTAACAGATTCATCTATAAAGGCTAATACATTAACAAACAATGGATCTGTAACATATGGTACAGGTGTAAGAGGACAAGGGGCCGTATTTAGTGGATCTAACTACCTATCATGCACAGATGTTAATTGCGGAGGAACAACAAAATTAGATATTCCGAATACCGGAAGTGTAACCTGGGGAGCCTGGATTAAGACGTCAAGGTCTGATAGGCGAGCAATAATAGCAAAAGATGCAGATGTCTCTGGTGGTAGATCTTACACTTTTGCTATTGATCAGGGTAAATTATATGCTGAAATCTTCCAAGGAGATGGCACAGTTTCAGTTGTTCAAAGCACAGGGAAAAGCATAAACGATGATAGCTGGCATTTTGTAGCAATGACATACACATATGTTGCAAGTGGAAGTTCAGTTGTAACATTCTATGTTGATGGGGAGAAAGATTATAGTATCTCTAATGTGGTTGGACCAATTCAGGATGGCTCTGCACCTGCAGCAATAGGGGCAAGAGCATATGTTACTAACTATCTGTATTTCATTGGTTCAATCGATGAGCCATTTGTAACTGCAACGGCATTAACATCAAATCAGATTAGCTTGATGTACCAAGAAGGCCTCAGAGCCCTCAAAGGCTCACACAGTAGTGCAGATACATATAATCAATTAAGTGGAACAAGTAATGATATACGAAGTATATTAGTAAGCCCAGATAACAGAAATATGTATGTAGGTACAGAAGGAGGAGGAATATCTAAAATAGATCTAACATCAAGTACAAGAGTAAACACATATACAACAAGTACAGACCCAAGTACTACCACTAATAATGTGGAAACACTATCGGGTAGATACTATCCATTACTAAGTGGAGACATAGGAAGTAGTGCAAGACTAATGGGTATAGATAGTGATGGAAATGACAGTAGTGGAACATACTACTCTAGAACAGTATCCTTTGATACAGCTACAAACAGAGCATACCTATGGATGAGTGCATATATTGATAGTACAGATCCATCAAGTAGTATAACAGTATCAGCATCCAATGACGGAGGAGATACATATGTAACAGGAACATTAGTAAAAACAAATACAAGTGGATCAGTACCAGAATATGAATATTCATTTACATTCCCATCCTCAGATAAGGATTACAAAGTTAAATTTGAGATTGAAAGAGGATCTTCTAACAAAGCTAGTACATATGTAACAGGATGGGGATTAGCACAAATGGAACTATCGGATGGTACTGTAAATGGATTGTTTACAGAGATAGGGGATAGTGTAGCTAATGGAGATTACTTGGAGGTTGTACATGGACAGAATACATACAATCTAGTAGCACAAGGATGGGTATTTGATGAGACATTAGATAAGTGGTTGTCAGTATCAAATAACGATAACGGAGTAACACAAAATCTCTCGAATCAATGGAATGATGCAGATAGTGATGGGATAATTAGGTCAATAGTTAAAGCAACCAATATAGAACTGAGGTCGGGTATTGGTGTCGGAAGTGGGGCTGACGGGACTGTATCGATTTCTGGGAGTGTAAATATTAATACAACCAATAGTATAACTGGAAGAACATGTACTGATGGCGGAGATGCTGTTAATTACAACATTACCGCCTTTAATACTCTCGGAACAGAGGCTACATTGAGTACAACTCCAAGTGCGGGGTGTTTAAGCTCCGGAGATGAAGTAATGATAATTAATCTGCAAGGTATATATACTGCTTTTACAAATGCAGGAAACTATGAGACATTGAAAGTCGCTAGTGTAAGTGGAGATACAGTAACATTTGAAAGTGCAAAAACTAAGTACTATGGTAACAACGCAGGGGATGATACCAACCTAGGTATAGCCTATGGTACCCAAAGAGTTATGCTTCAAAGAGTGCCTAATTATCAAAATGTTACTGTAAATTCAGGAGCTACATTCTATCCAAGCGCTTGGAATGGAGTAAAAGGTGGTGTAATGTTCTTTAGAGCTAATGGTAGTGTAACGGTAGTTGGCACTATCAGTGCGGATGGAGTTGGTTATTTAGGAGGAGATACTCGAGGTGCATATGGTGGAGGTGATAACAATGGGAGAAGTGGAGGAGAGGGTGGAGAGGCATATTGTGGTAATGGTGGTGCAGGTGGAGCATATCTTGCTTCGGGCAGTGCGGGTGCTGCTGGTGGCGGAAGTAGCCAAACTACCGGTGTCGGTGGTGCTGGGTATTGTGGTGCAGGTGGTGGTGGTAATACTGCCGGTGCTGGTTCTACTACTGCAGGTGGTGCAGGTGGTGGTGGCCAGGGTTATCAAGGAGCGGGTGGTGGTGGAGGATATGGTACTGCAGGAACAGGTGGCGCTGCAGGTGGTGTCACTGGTGGTACGAACTCTTCTGGAAATGGTGGTGCTGCATCAGTAAACGCTGGTGGTGGAGGTGGTGGTACTTATGGTACCGCCGACTTATCTAAACTTTTGTTTGGCTCTGGGGGTGGAAAGGGTGTTGATTATGAAGTCGCTGGTGACTATTTGGGAGATGGTGGAAATGGTGGCGGTATTGTATATCTTGCTGCAAATAGTTTGACAGTTACGGGTACAATTAGTGCTTTAGGAAATGCAGGAGAAGCAAATACAGGGGGCAGTTATGGAGCAGGCGGAGGCGGTGGAGCTGGTGGATCGATCTTGCTTACTGGAAATTCGCTTACAATTGGGACGAGTCTGGTCAGGGTTACTGGTGGAGCTGCGGGTAGTGGGCAGGCGCAGGCTGGTGGTGTTGGTGGTGTAGGAAGAATAGCTTTGACATACTTTACCTCGTTATCAGGTACTACAATGCAGACTTCTCAGACTACAACATCTACAGTAGGCTACTACAGTTATGGTATCTACAACAGCCCAGTAATAAGTACCCCCAATGCTTCTACATATGATGTATTAAGATGGGAATCAGCATTAAATACATATGGTAAGATCTCTGTACAAACCAGAAGTGGAGCAACAACTAATCCATTGGATGGGACATGGGAAGGGTGGAAACCATATACCAGTGGAACTAACTACACAACATTACAATCAGCAGACACCCATACAGACTTCACCGGTACTAATGCAACAGTAGCAGAAGGAGATATAGGTAGAGATATAGATTACTTTGAAGATGAGGATGAAGTAACAACAACCAATATAACTAAGATGACCAGTAGTACAAATGGAGGATATGCAGAA
>CAZKXP010000003.1:0-27311 GCA_964556955.1 uncultured Candidatus Saccharibacteria bacterium | reverse complement strand
GTAGGTACAAATTACAAAACATTCCCATCAATACAATCCATTGCTAATACCTCTACCCCAGATCTTCAAAAAGCGAGTATTGGATACAGAGCTCCATATCTTAAAGAAACATCTCAGCTTCTCTCTGATGTTCAATTACCTAATAACAAAGAAGATATTAGGAAATTACTAGTATCACTCCCTGGTATTGGTCCTAAGGTTGCAGATTGCATACTTCTGTATTCCTTGGGTTACTTAGATACTGTTCCCATTGATCGTTGGATGTTTAATATAGCAAAAAATGTATACAACGTAAAATTAACAAAAAATTCTGATATTTCAAAATGGTATTCTGAGTACTTTGGACAGTACGCTGGCGTTGCAGGTCAATATTTATTTGAATATTACAGATCTCTTTGACACCCTCTTGACACACCTTAGCACTCGGTGCTACTATTTGCTAATCTAAATTTTTATATTTAACTATATGAAAATCATAACAAGAGATAACAATGAAAGACCTATGAGATATCCAATTAGGTCAATATTTGATGACTTCTTTACACCATCTCTCTGGGAGACTCCCATTTCATTTAACACCCCTACTCTTTCTGCTGACCTTTGGGAAGAGAAGGATGATGTGTATGTAAAAATGGCGTTACCGGGTATTAGTAAGGAAGATATACAGATAAATATAATGGCAGATACTGTAACAGTATCTGGACATTCTAAGAAGGAAGAGAAATCAGATGATGATTCTAAAAAGTATTACTTTAGAAGCATGGAATCTTCATATGAACAATCTTTTAATCTTCCTACTAAGGTAGATCCTGATAAGGCAGAGGCAGAGTTTAAGAATGGTGTATTAACCATTAAGATGCCAAAAGCTAACGAGGTTAAACCAAAACAGATAGAGATTAAATAGTTGTCTCTGTCTTTTGGCTATGTGGGGCAGCCCTAGGGCTGCCCTTTTTGTTGATAGAAATATAATATGGGGTGTATAATTGGGTTCTTACAAAATCGTTCTTTAATATATAAAAAAGGAGAAGAACATGGCAAAACAGAAACCTGTTGTATTGAAAATCGTTTTTATCTCAGAGAAGGAAGAGAAGTCCTTCAGATTAGATGAGGTACTCCTTGGTAGAGTCCTTTTCTATGCAGCGACGATCTCGCCAAAGTACAATTTCTCCATAAAGATATACGAAGATGACAAAGAAATTGAGGAAGCAATAATAACAACCAAGAATTCCGAAGAGATTCGGAACCTTAAGGTTTTCCTCAGGAATTATAGAGAAAAGAATATTGCTTTAAAAAACAAACTGGAATACGCTTTCTCCTTGATATGATCTACTTTGTAAGACATCGGGGACGAGAATCCAAACCTCGTTCCCGATGAGTAACACCAATAAAGTACATGATAAATAGAGATCCATTACTAACAAAAACAAACATAGAAACAGATCCCAGAACAACCCTCATAGAGACTGCTATTTCAATAGCAGAATACAGGAAAAATACATCAGGTGAGAACTATAAATACCAACGCTACCAAGAAGAAGGTTTACAAGAACTTTACAATGAAAGTTTTCGCTTCTGTAACGATATACACGACTGTCAACCAGGACGATTACTCGAAGCCCTTTTCTATATAAATATGCATCAATTAGGAGTACCAATAACACTCTCTACCGGTGAGCAAGATGTGCAAGGAATAGACTTCTTTGTCTTTAATGATTGTAGACCCTTGGATGTGACATGCAATACTAATCCACAAATAATCACAAATAAATTAAGACGAGAATCCTCTTCTGTAATATTCATACCTCAATTTCCTAAGCAACAATCGATTAAACAATATCGAGCAAGAGAGTATATACTAAATCATTTTGCAGAAAATATGCTAACTCCAGAAAGATACCTACAAATTATGTTAACAATAAATACAGAATTTAAAAATATTCTAATGGAAAACCTCATTAACAAATTCAGCCACCATAGAGATCTAAGAATCAAGAAAGTTAAAAAAAAGGATATTTACACACTAGATAATACCCTACATAGATTCTCTCGCGTTCTTCAACAACTCCAATAACTGATCCCCCTGTGCTTCTGTAGCAAAATTAGGTTGTAAACTACTATCCATATATGTAGGTGTTATCTTTGTATTAATATACCTCCCATTATCAAAATAGTGTGTAAGAATCATACCCTGTCTAGTACCAATCCAAATATCCTGATCAAAATACAAATTACCCAAACCATAGAAAATAACCCCATCACCATATAATTCGTATGTTTGTGGCTGATGGGCCTGAGTACCAACTACAATAGTAGCACCCAGATCAATAGCCCTCCTAAACACTCCCTTTTGATCTGGATTAGAAAGAGGTTTGTAACAGATAGGATATATAACATCACCATCAGGGTAGCAATAACACTCTTGAAACTGAAAATCTACAATCACTACATCCGCATTTGCCTTAGCTTCTGCAATATTCGCAGCCATCTTCTCTTCGGAATATTCATTAGCACCAGGATTATCACTCCAAGCAATAGCCCCCGATTTGTATGTAGTGTCATACCAGTTGTAACCAATAAAAGCGATAGTTGTATTATTCACCTCTTGATACAAGATCTTAGAAGCATCCTCGTTATTCAACCCACCACCAAAATATTTCATACCCAAGTTAGTTATAGCCTCAATGGATTCTGCATTCTTAGAGCTACCATAATCATTGTTATGATTCCCCGTCAACTCTACGATATCTACCCCACTCGCTGTTAAAGTTTCTAAATATTCAGACTTAGAACAAAACCTCATACCAGTATTAATCACGCAGCCATCAAAGAAAGAAGCCTCATTTGAGACATGTGTCAGATTTGCATCTGCTAAGAAACTACCAATTGCTTCTGCAGGATAATCCCAATTCTTTAATGAATTCATCTTTATACCCAAATCCCTTGATATTGCTACAACCCCTGTCATATTCAATTTCAAAAGTTCCTCCACAGATGTAGCTTCACCACCAAAATCAATATTTTTGGTTAAAACATTCAGGCCCAACGTATCATCAGAATTCTTCAAAGATACATAGAACTTTATTGTTATACCAGCACTATGATCATCCAGATAATACTCGTCACCTACCTTCAAGACTCTCATCTGGTAGTTAAGATCCTGGTAAGATATTAGGCCAACATTAGAATCATCCTCTTTCATTTTGGCAACCAAAGCATCCACACTATCCAATTCTTGTGCTTCTACATCGTACTGTTTCTTCAAAAAGCTAGTATATATATCATCCAATACATATACATTCATATTTTTAATATCCTCTGCGTTTGTAGAGGTCTTTAATGAATACATATGCCCAACAGGTATCAATGCCTCCCCTATCTCTACATCATTATCCGACTGTTTTGTAGCCTCAATTTTAATATCCGCATTACCCTCTACAAACTCAAATCTTGGTTTTTTGTTAAACACCATATCAGAAACACCTTCCTTCACCTTGTTTACATACTCATCAGGCATATCACTACCAAATGCTACAGAATATGTTTTGTAGACTATCTTTGGGTTATGGAAGGTTATTAATGTATTAACGGTTTTAAAATTGGTTATATACAGGTATGTGAACGCTACTAGTAGCCCCGCGATGGCAGCATACAAGGATATCATGCCCTTCTTTGGCCTTTTGTACTTCATATCATTAATAACCATAGATTTCATAGGTACATGATATACCAAACATGTCATACTTGGCCATTTTGATTACTATGGGGTAGCTATGGTATAATATAGGATATCCTGAAAAGGATTTAATTTGAAAATAACTATTATGAAAACCATATATATAAAAGGTCGAAAAGCTCTTTCAATAATAGCTGCAGTATTAGGATTAGGTGTAGTATCACAAGTAATTGGAGATAATGTACCCGTAAATCTAGTACAAGCTGATCAAGGACAGATCTCGGTAGTAAGTACAGAGAATATCTCAGAAAATACCGAAATATCTTCTAACGAAGTAGCAGATGTCAGAGTAGCAAAAATCAAAGCATATTTATCTAAAAGAAATGCTCCTTTAGCCGATTATGCAAACGAATTTGTAGCTGCTGCTGACAAGTATGGTATTGACTACAGACTTGTAGCATCCATCTCTGTTATCGAATCTGAAGGAGGTAAGAACACTTTCAGACCTTACAACGCATGGGGTTGGGGTAAAAGTGGATTTGCAAGCTGGGAAGAAGGTATATGGAAAGTATCAGAAGGACTTTCTAAGTACTATGTTAAGGGTTTAACAACCCCTAGATTAATATCTTACTCTTACTGTCCTCCTTCTGCCGACCACTGGGCTGCTAAGGTTCAGTATGTCATGGACCAGATAGAGGCTATGTAATCTTTTAGGCCCTGGATAATACCAGGGCCTTTTTGTAAACTCAGGTATGAAAATTAAATATTCAAAGACACACAGATACAATATAGGATATACCAACAAACAAGAGTTTGATATTCTCAAAGACGAAATCTTTAATCAAGAAATATACAAGTTAGATCTAAAAACTAACTCCCCCATTATATTTGACCTAGGTTCGCATATTGGCCTTTCTATTTTGTATTTCAAAATGAGTTACCCAAATGCTAAGATTGTAGGCTTTGAGCCTAATCCAAATGTATTTCCTTTGTTGGAAGAAAATATTTACTGTAATAATCTGCAAGACACTGAGCTACACAATATTGCACTGGGTAATACTAATGAAATTAGACAATTCCATATTGATAGCCAACATGATGCATTCTCTACCGCTAGCTTCAAACCCAATGCTTGGAATGGTAAACAAAGTACTACGATGATATCTGTGAAGACAGAAAAACTTAGTAGATATATAACAGAAGATATTGATCTTTTAAAGATGGATATTGAAGGAGCAGAAAAAGAAGTATTAACAGAGTTAGAAGAGGAGAACAAGCTTAAATATATTAAAAACATAATTATAGAATGTCACAATACAAATGTATCAGATATTTTGAGAAGAAATGGATTTGAGATATCAGAGAGATCTGATACAGAAGAGAAAGATTTAATCTACATATTGGGCAAAAATACTCCTAAAAAATCTCTCTAAAGGACCTTTATTGAATATTCTGTAAAGTGCTTTACCTAACTTCAGAGCATCATGTCTCACTAGGCTTCTTTTAAGTGTATCCCCCTGCTCTCTTTTTATCTCATCGTTTGCAACCAAGTCCTTTGAAACAAGTATCCTTCCCTTTTCTTCTTCTAAGTTACTCTGAATGAGATTCTCCCCATCTGCGATATATCTTTGATATGCTTCTTTGGGGATTCTTCCGTTATTTACAAGTACATAGTTAATCTTCCTACCTATATGATCTTCTACAATCTTTACAATTTCTTTTAAAGATTTATGCCTTGTTTGACCTATCTTGGTCATGAGATTAGATATATATACTACTTTTGCTTTAGATTTTTTAATTGATTTCTTTATACCATCTACAAGTAGATTTGGTAAAAGTGTCGTATAAAGGTCTCCTGGACCAAGGATAATATATTCTGCTTCTAAGATAGCTTCTAGGGCTTGAGGATAGGCCTTGGCAGTGCCGTCTAAACCGAACTCAACAATATTAATATCTTTTTCTGGTTCGTCTATGTAATGCTCCCCTTTCACAACACTACCATCACCATACTTAGCTATTAATCTAACATTATCCAATGTTACAGGGATTACCTTCCCCCTTACACTAAACATATTACAAAGCGTCTTTATAGCCTCTACCTCAGAGCCCAAAATGTCAGACATAGCTATCATAAGGATATTCCCCAATGTGTGTCCCTGCATATTCTCGTTGGAGAATCTGTAAGTTAAAAGTTGCCTTAGAAAGGTATTTTCATTATCCTCTGCCAATGCAAGTATGGATTTTCTAACATCACTTAGGGGTAACAAACCGAATTCATCTCTTACTACTGCGTTACTTCCACCATCGTCCATCATGCCCACTACAACGCTCAGATTGAGGTCTCGATATCTTTTAAGTCCTTCTAGTACAACAGAGGAGCCTGACCCTCCCCCTATTACTACAATATTCATTAAGGAAAGTATATCATTTTCATGGTATAATAGAAGCGTTAATATTACAGATTCTCCATATGGAATTAAAAGTCGGATCCAAAGTTTTCTATCCTTCACACGGTGCAGGTAAGGTTAAAGCTCAAAAAGAGATAGAATTTAATGGAGAAAAGAAGAAATATTTCGAGTTTGAGTTAATTACCAACCCTCTAAGTATCTCCACTCCCGTAGACAACATTGATTCTCTTGGAATACGAGAGATCTTACCCGTTAAGAAGATTTTGGAAGAGATAAAGGTGTTGAAGAATAGTCCAGCAAAGAATCCTAAAGCTACAGACTTCAACATTATCCTCAATCTTTTCAAAGAATTGGAAGAAAAATCCGATGTAAAATCTACAATAGAGATAGTACAGTACTGTAATTTCATTAAAAAAAGAAGAGAAAAGGAAGGTAGATTAATTCCGACAAGTATTGAAAAACAACTCGAAGAGGCTGTGAGAAACCTTGTCGGGGAACTTGCAATATCCTCTGACAAGTCACTGGAAGAAGCCAATGAACAGTTTCAAAAGGTTACAGGTATAAAGATCACTCTTTCTGAGTACTAATTCAATTTTACATCTACAGTTTGATCTCCGATAAAGATAGTCCCATCTGGAGCATCTAGTTTTTCTACAATCTCAACATCCTTTGCTTGAAGCATCTCAGTGTTTTCAGTTACAAATTTTTGCAATATTCCTTTTAAAGCTTCGTCTTCTATGGCTATCTCTACATCTACCACATCATTTACATTCAATCCTTTCTTTTTTCGAATGTCTCGGTATTTCCTCATGAAGTCATTAATCATACCTTGTGCTTTTAACTCGTTAGATACTACAGTATTAATACTTACATACCTATCTGCATCACCAAAAGATACATAGCCCTCAGTAGTTACCGATTCCTTTGAATATTTTACCTCCTGTACATTCAATTCTTCTTTGACAATATCTGCAACTACATCATCTTCTACACCAATATACGCATCCACTAATGGTTGTCTTAAATTCTTCCCCGAATCCTCTCGAACTTTGAGTCCATTCGAGCATATCTCTCGTGCAATATCCATCTTCTTGAGTAATTCTGTATCGATATCTTTTTCGTCAAACATAGGATAGTCTTCGAAATGCACAGACTCTAGTCCCCCTTCTACGCCTGTAGCTACTACTAGATTCTGATACATAGTTTCAGTCAAGAATGGCATCTGAGGTGCAAATGTCTTACAAAAAAGTACCATTGTAGAATAAAGCGTTTGAAGAGCATTTACATCTCCATTTGCAAATCTGTTTCTCGATCTTCGTATCCACCATCTAGAGATATTCTCAATACATGGTTGTATCAACTTGGCTGATGTTGGAATATCATAGTTTTCAAGCGCCTTAGCATATTGTATTGCGGTGTTCTTCATGTATGATTCAATCCACTTGTCCAATATTTCGTCGGATGTAAATTCTGTTGTGCCTGGTGTCCAGTTATGGAGGTTGGCATACATAGTCAGATATCTGTATGTATTCCATATGGGAAGCATAACATCTTTAACCTGATCTTTAAGAATATCGTCAGACCAGTTAATATCTCCTCCCGCCATTATGGGTGTAGACATGAAGTAGAGCCTTAACGCTTCTCCACCAAACTTCTCCAACGTTTCTTTGGGATCTGGGTAATTCTTGTATGACTTACTCATCTTCCTACCATCGTTACCAAACAATACTCCATGGCATATAACATTTTTGTATGGTACCTTGTCAAACAACAATGTTGAGATTCTGAACAAGACATTGAACCACGCTCTAATCTGTCCCGTATATTCAACAATGAAATCCGCAGGAAAAGCATCTTCAAAAGCTTCCTTATTTTCGAATGGATAGTGGTGCTCAGCAAATGGTACTGAACCCGAATCCATCCAACAATCTAGTACTTCTGGGATCCTGTGATATTCTTTGTCATTTTTCTTAAATACCAATTTGTCACACATATCTCTGTGAAGTGTAAGTTTCTCACCACCAAGATAGTAGACTGATTTACCTTCTTCTTCCCTCTTCTCTATCTGGTCTGTATATTGCATCATCTCCTCAAAGCTACCCACAATGATCTGTTCTCCATCATCGCTTTGCCATATTGGCATAATGGTAGCCCAATATCTGTTTCTAGATACAGCCCAATCAGGTGATGTTTCCAATACATTTAAGAATCTCTTTTTGAAAGTCTCAGGCATCCAACTTACTTCAGGTTCTAATTCCAACATTCTTGCCTTTATCTTCTGTATATCAATGAAATATGAATCTTGAGACATGTAAATCAACGGATTCTTACCCCTGTAGAACGGAAGCCTGTGCATATATGGTTCGGATCTAAGAAGTTTGCCTTGTTTTTCTAAATCTTGGGCTACCATTGGAGATGCCTCCCGTATATATACACCCTTCCATGGGCCATCTTTCATCTTCCCTGATTCATCAATATGTACGACATCACTTAACCCCCAATCCTTACCCATCTTGAAGTCAACTTCTCCAAAGCCTGGAGCAACATGCAATACCCCTGTACCTTCATCCGCTATGACCTCTTCAGATACATATACATGCCAATCATTTGGAGTAGCGGTTTTCTTGTAGTAATCATATGCTGGTTCATATTCCAATCCTTCAAACTCTTTTCCCTCCAATTCTTTGATTAGGGTATATTCCCTCTCTCCAAAGGTGTATTCCAATCTATCTGATGCGACTACTAAATATTCATCCTCATACTTCACTAATGAATACTGGAAGTTCTCATTAACCACCAATGCGAAGTTTGCAGGTATGGTCCACGGTGTTGTAGTCCAAGCTACTAGTCTTACTGGTTTTCCTTCTGTTAAATCATTAAACTTGTCTGTTTTGAGTGTAAACTTAATAAATATGGCAAGATCTTCTACATCTTCGTAGTTGTCATCCATTCCTACTTCGAAGCTAGATACTGGTGTAGATGTATCTGTGGAATATAGAGAAACTCTTTTGCCTTTGTATACATATCCTTTGTCCCATATCTGTTTAAATGCCCAAATTACTGATTCGTTAAATTCTGGGTTCATTGTTTTGTATGCATGGTCTAGGTCTACCCATCTTCCAATTTTCTCGATATACCATCTCCAATCAGATATATGTTGGTCTACAAATGCTTTACATTGTTGTACATACTTCTCTACACCGATACCATTTTCGACATCATTTCGGTCTTTGATTCCATATAGTTCATTTACTTTGGCTTCAATTGGTAATCCATGACAATCCCATCCCCATACCCTTCTTACTCTGTAACCTTTCATTGTCCAATATCTTGGGATTATATCCTTAGGTATTGATACCAAGAGTGTACCGTAGTGTGGCATTCCAGATACAAATGGTGGTCCATCTACAAATGAATATCTCCTATCTTTAGGCCTTCTTTCTATGCTTTTTTGAAATGTATCATTCTCTCTCCAATATTCATTGATTGTATCTTCCATCTGTGAGAAGTTTACCTGTGGATTTACGTCTTGTATTTTTGATTTTTCCATTTCAATATCTGTTAATTTAAACAAAAAGCCCCTCTCCAAAAACTGGTATATACCTATTAATATATACTAATCTTTGGAAAGGGGCGAACATTGTGTACGCGGTACCACCCTATTTATTTCTCATTTGTGTATATTTCGTTTACATACGGTAGATTCTACTAATATTTCCAATATAGAAATATGTTCTTTCTACTACTCCCCAGTGATTACTGGATCAACATATTAGGATGATTATATCAGATATTTCTTTGGAAGTTTATACAAGATGGGGAGTTGATTTGGAGTAGTGTGAAATGTGTTTAGATTTTTCATCTATATTCTCACAGGACTCCCCATCTTTGCTTGCACTCTTTTGCAGATTTCTTAAATATATTAGGAGAAGAGGATTCATATTCAAAATATTTTTTATATGGTTTCTTCTTCCTAAACGAAGAGATACCTCCGATCTACTGCAAAAGAGCATTTTAAAAGCATAAACATTATACAACACCACTATGGGGTTTGAAAGATAAGCTCAAAAAGAAAAATTGCATGGAGTGCAGGAAAAACTTGGGCGTTAACAGGGGGTGGTATCGGGGGAAAAGCACCGCAAGCCTGTATTATCACACCACAAATCCTGCACTCCACACTGGCGGAGGAAAAACACTTACTCCTCCTAAGACCTGGGAAAAACCCAGAAACGATGGGTGACCAGCTTCGGTCACCAAGAATTCCATTCGAACCCACTCTGTGAGTTCTCCTCTTCCGACCCTTGTCAGATGAGTGCTCTATTATCCATATAGTCCATACTATTGTCAACCCTTTCTTAAAAAATATTAAAAATATATAATAAAAATATGAAAACTAAATGGAACCTAACCCTACTCTACAAATCAGACAATGATCCTCAAATACAAAAGGATATTGATAAATCAATAAAAAATGTAAAAGCATTTGTAAAAAATTGGAAAACAAACAAAGAATATACCAAAGATCCAAAGATATTAAAAAAGGCATTAGACGAATATGAGAATCTAATAGCAACAACAGGAATATGCAGTAAGCCATCCTACTATATTGAACTCCGAAATGCTCAAGATCAAACAAATCCTTCAATTAAAGAAATTTTCAGTCGGATATCAGATACATGTATAAACCTTGAGAATGAGATACAGTTTTTTGAATTAAATATTGCAAAAATACCAAAATCAAAACAACAATTATTCGTAAATAGTGACGAACTCTTAGACTACAAACACTATCTTGAGGGAATATTTAAAGGATCAAAATATCTACTTTCTGATAAAGAAGAGAAGATATTTAATATAACATCTAGAACAGCATACGAAAATTGGGTAGCAATGATTAAAGAGTTAACAAATAAACAAACAGCCACAATACTAGATGAGAATATGAAAGAAAAAGAAGTTAGCTACAATGAACTAATGGGATATTTAAGGTCTACTAACAAAAAGGTAAGAGATTATGCAAATATAAAATTCAACGAGATAAATAACAAATATGCGGAAATTGCAGAATTCGAGATTAATTCTGTATTAGGAGCCAAAAAGGCCGAAGACGAATACAGGAAAATACCTAGACCAGATTTAGGAAGACATCTTGCAGATGATATTGAATCTGATATTGTTGATACACTTGTAGATACAGTAACAAAACATTTTGATATATCCCACAGATATTACAAAAGAAAAGCGGAATTAATGGGCCAAAAGAAATTAGGGTATTATGAGAGAAATGTTCCATTGGAAGGAAAGCTGAGGGAATATTCATATGATGAGTCTATGAAATTGATTCAAAAGATATTTAATGATCTAGATCCTGACTTCGGGAATATTGTTAAGAGGTATTCAGAACAGGGACAATATGACGTATATCCAAAAGCAGGTAAATCCGGAGGAGCTTTTTGCGCAAGTATGCCAAAAGATTTGCTTACCTTCATATTGTTAAATCATAAAAATAAGTTAACTGATGTAACAACAATAGCGCATGAAAGTGGACATGGGATACATGCTGAGCTACATAAAAAACAGAACGCATTAAACGATTCAAGCCCGACTTCATTAGCAGAAGTTGCAAGTACATTTTTTGAAGATTTTGTATACGAGGAAGTTCTAAAAGACGTTCAAGAAGAAAAAGAGAGTAAAGCAATATTAGATGGAAAATTAATGGATGACATCTCTACCATTTTTAGGCAGGTAGCCTTTTACAATTTTGAAACTGAATTACACCATGATTTTAGAGAGAAAGGATTCTTAACAAAAGAATACATCTCTGATTTGTTCTGTAAGCATATGAAGGCATATCTAGGAGATACTGTGGAAGAAGATCAAGGGATGCGTAATGGTTGGATATATGTTAGTCATTTTAGAAGATTCTTCTATGTATATTCATATGCTAGTGGTTTGTTGATATCCAAGGCTTTACAGAAGATAGTGAAAGATGATAAAAAGAATATAGTATATGTAAAGAGGTTTATGGAATCTGGTTCTACACAATCACCAAAAGAACTATTTAAAGAGATAGGTATAGATATTACTAAAAAAGAGTTTTGGGAGAATGGAATAGAAGAGATTAATGTACTATTAAATAAGTTGTAATAAATATAGATTATGACAGCTGATTCAAGTTGGACAGATTACGACTCATCGGAGCGTACGGATGAAGTGCTCTCACAATACTCCGAAAATGTAAAAGAGTTCCTATCTAGTGAACAAGTGCAGGGTTACTTACTTGGAAACCCAACACTCTGCGACGGAACTGCGTTCCAAATATGTATACTTGATCCACAGAACGATCTCCCCGAAGATATAATAATATTTGCGAACCATGTTCGTGATGTAGGTTCTCCATCTAAAATATCCAAAGAAGACTTCTCATATAGTTTCAATCTCGGAAGATACGATTTTCAACTAGCTTTAAAAAAACCTGGGGATACTTACTCGGAGAATTTCTTGGGAGAGTTCGACAGAGAAGCAAGAATTAAAGCACTAAGAAAAATCTCTAATTAAAAATTTGCCGGACATAGATTCGAACTATGATTAACTGCTCCAGAGGCAATCGTCCTACCATTAGACGATCCGGCATTTACAATGAAGATTATATCACCTACTCTATGTATTTCTCCAATCTCTGTATAACTTTCTCCTTACCTAAAACATTCATAACCTGATACAAATCAGGACTCTTTGTCCTATGTGTAAGTGCTACTCTAAGAACCATAGCTACATCTCCAACCTTCTCATATCCTAATTTACTTGCAAGCATTTTAATCTTCTCAAACCAAGTACTCTGGTCATCATTAATATCATATATCTGTATATATTCTCTAAGAATCTCGCTCTGTTTCTCTTTAGAAACCCTCTCAGTAATATCCTCAACCTCTATATTTTCTAGCATATCATCAAAAAATATCTCCAACTGCCCTCTCACATCTTCAAATTTAATCATATCTTTTCTAATCTTCTCTCCTGTTCTCTCAATATTGAAAATATTAATACAATATTCCTTGTTATTACTTAACACCTCTGCAATTTCATTGTCATATGTATTTGCCCACTCCAAAGCAGAATCATATACCTGTGTTGCCGTTAAGGTAGCAACGTAGTCCTTACACATATCATTCAGCTTAATGATATCGAATAGAGCTCCTGCTTTATTAAATTTCTCTAACTTCAAAACAAATTCACTACTTGGTTTTCCAGGATTCTGAATCTTCCAATCATAGAAATTGGAATTAGCAACATTAAGTAAATATTCTTTAACACCTTCCTTAGGATACCCATGATCAATGTAATACTGCATATCTGCTTCTGGGTCCTTTCTTTTACTTAGCTTCCTCTTACTTCTCCAATCATTATCCATCTTCATCAGAGGTGCAAAATGACAATATTGTGGTAATTCAAAACCAAGTTTTTGAAATAGCTCTACATGTAATGGTAAAGATGCAAACCATTCATCTCCTCTTGTAATATGAGTTACCTGCATTAGATGATCATCTATGGGGTGTGCCAAATGATATGTAGGGAATCCATCTGACTTCAATAGTACAGTATCCATATCATTTTCCCTTAATGTAACATTGCCTTTGATAAAATCATTAATTTTGAATGAATTCTCAATATTACCCCGAGAATAAAGCCTAATTACAAATTTCTTCCCCGCATCTAATTCCTTTTTAACATCCCCCAATGAAGCATCTCTCCATTTTGCCCAGCTACCATAGTAGCCTGTCCTGACACCCATATCTTCCTGCTTCTTTCTAATTTCTTCTAATTCTTCCTCAGATACAAAGCATGGATATGCATTACCCTTAGCAACCATATCTTTAGCATATATCTTGTAAATATCTAATCGTTTGCTTTGGATGTATGGTCCGAAATCACCATTCCAATCGCTATCTCCAATCATGCCTTCATCGAAGTTAATATCAAATGCTTTAAATCCTTCAACTATGAACTTAATCCCTCCTTCAACCTCCCTTGTTTTGTCCGTATCTTCAATTCTCAAAAAATAAATCCCACCTGATTGATTAACCAAGGTTCTACCAATCAAACCCATGAATACTGTACCTATATGTAGAAACCCCGTAGGACTAGGTGCCAATCGTAAAACTGATTCACCCTCTTTTAAATCTCTCTTTGGGTATCTCTTCTCTACATCTTCGGGAGTTTCTTTTACATCTGGGAAAAGAATATTTGCTAACTGTATATTTTCCTCTGGTGTTCTCATAATTTTGAAGGTAATATATATTGATACGATTATAAACTGTTGTTAAGATTATACCATGACATTAACAGAAGCAGCATTCTGGACAAAAAGATTTGGCGTTATAGCGGTAGCTGTGGTCTTTGTATTTGTTGTAGTTATTGTAATACTCATCTCCTCACAAAGCAAAAGTGTTCTACCACAGTACATATCTCCCAATTTTGCATGCACTGAAGAAAGAACAGAATTTTTAACACATAAGTTGGAAATACCTTCTCTAGATCTAGCTTCAGGTTCAGGAATGTATTTTGAATTACAAACAGATACTGGTAAGGTAGATGCCCTACCACAGATTATTAATGTCTACAGATTTGAAAACCCAACACAATCATTGAGTTCTCAGGCGGAAGCCAAAGTATTGGCAAATAAGCTGGGTTTTAGTTCTGAAAAGATAACTAGAAATGGTACAGAATCATATAGCTGGTCAGATACCAATAGGTCTCTTGTGATATATGCAAAAAATCTTAATTTCAAAATGACTACCAATACCTCATATATTAAACAGGTGGCACAAAATGGAACCATGCCTACAGAGCAAGAAGCAAAATCCATTGCTACAAATTTCTTGAGAAGTATCGGCTTTTCTTACGATGACTATTCCAATGGTACTCCTACAACCACATTGATCAATCTTAATCCTGATGGATCATATTCACAGGCCTCTTCTCTGTCAGAGGCAGAGTTGATACGGGTAGATTTCAACCGTGAGAAATCTATGATTACAATACCTTCCAATGTAGCTGGAGCAGAAAATATGGTAAATGCATACAAGCGGAATTTAGGAGAACCCGATACACAATCTACTCTCATCAATGATGAGAAGATCAATATATATACATTTAATACCGCGGTTACTTTTCTTAAACCTACGAAGAGTAATATTACTGTATATGTGGGTGTACAAGCAGATAAATATGAGAAGTATCTTTCCGCGATATATGGTATTGACTATACATACTGGCCAGTAGAAGAGAGTACATGCGGTACATATGAGCTTATTACTCCTAGTACTGCTATTGAGAGAGTACAAGCCGGGGAAGCAAGTTTAGTATCACTTACCGATATCAATGGTGATACAGTAACAGAGTATACTCCCCGTGCAGTTAAGAAGTTCACAATCATGTATGTGAATATTATATATTTAGAGGTAGAAGAAGAACAAACATTCTTACAACCAGTATATGTAATATCTGGGGAAGTGATATTTAGCAATGACACAAAAGGAGAGTTTGATTTTTACTATCCTGCCATAGATTATGATAATGTTCAAAACAAAGTGATCCAAAAAGAACCCGAGATCGTAGAAACAGACTCTACTCGTCTTCTTTAGATAGTCTCCACTCTTTGACTTGGAATTGAACCGTCTCATTTCCATTCCATATATTCAAATTGGGATATCCTACCACATCTATTTCGTCATTCTCATTAAGTTTTTCAATATCTTCAAAGCAGTTAAACAGTACCAGTGTCAGAAGTTCTGTACCATTGCCTTTAACCATCAATTTCATATGAGAGTTATCTTTACCCATGGTATATTTTTTTACAATTATCAATTTCTGTAAACAAATCAATGGCTTAGGGTTACCATATCCGTATGGTTCTAGCTGCTTTATCTTCTCAATTAATTCCATTCCAATACTTTCAGATTCTAGATTTAGATCTACCTTAATCTCTCGTTTGAGATCATGCTGAGATATATTTTCGTTAGCGTATTTTATGATTTCAAGCTTAAACGCCTCGATACTCTCGGTCTTCGCTGTAAACCCGGCCGCTAATTCATGTCCCCCAAATCTCTCCAGGTATGGACTAAACTTTTCTAATGTTTGAGTGATATTGAATCCTTTAATACTCCTTGCAGACCCCTTAATAACTCCTTCATTGTTTGTAGCTATCAATACGGGTTTGTAATATTCTTCACCCAATTTACCTGCTACCAGGCCAATTATCCCTTCATGCCAACCCTCACCTATTAAAAATATAATGTTGTCTGTCTCAACTAACTCTCCTTTTGCAGATTCCAATATCTCCATTGTCATCTGTTGTCTGGAAAAATTCACATTGTTAAGATCATTAGATATTGTTTTACATTTTTCTTCATCCGTACTCACAAGAAGCTTTACTGCTTCTAGTGGAGATCCTATTCTACCAGCAGCGTTTATCCTTGGTCCTATGACAAACCCAAGATGATATGTATCAACATCTTTTACATCTACACCTGCTCTCAATGCCAACATACGCAATCCCAATCTCTGACCTTTCTGTATCTGTTTCAAACCATATTTCACAAAAGTACGATTTACACCAGTAAGAGGCATGAGATCTGTTATGGTTGCTAATGCTACTAAGTCCAACCCTTTGATATCTTCATTCAAATCCATATTAATACCAATCTCCGCTCTTATAGCCTGTATTAGCAAAAACACAACCGTAGTACCACATATTTCAAGCTGATCGTATTCATGATTCGGATACATCTGATGAACTAAAGGATATTTCTTGCTTGGTTTAAAATCTTCCGGAGGTTGATGGTGATCTGTAATCACAAAATCTAATCTCCCATCATTGATATATCTCTCTACTAACTCTTTGTCTCTAACACCACAATCCACAGAGATTAGAAGCTCTCCACCCAGTGCAATGACATCATCAAGAGAAGACTCAGTCAACCCATATCCTTGTTCTACACGACTAGGAATATATGGAATTACATCTGCTTTCACCTCTTTGTAGAGAAATTCCCACAGAATACTGGTAGCACATATCCCATCGGCATCATAGTCCCCATGAATTACAATCTTTTTACCCTCTTTTACATGTTTAATTATCTTCTGTGCCGCTTCCTTTGCATCATACAAATTTTCATACCCTGGTATATCCTCTAGTTTTGGATTTAGGAATGTTTCTTCGTCATTGATTCCCCTTTTTTGTAAGAGCGATTCTACTATGTCTTCATTTTTGATTTTTTCTGGTATATTCCAGTTACTTTTACTCTGCAGACTCATTATTAATGAATTGCTCAATTAAATCCCATTTAAAACCTTTCCTTCTTAAAAAATCTACCTTCTTCCTATCCTCCATTGTTATCTTCTCCTCTTTGTACTTTTTGTAATATGTCTGTTTTAACAAACCGTATTCATCTTCTACAAGACTGTTAACCACCTCTGTTGCGATATCTTTCGACACACCTTTTGATATGAGCTCCATTAAGAGGATATCTTTTCCCCTAGGTTTTGTATGCATTCTACTAGATACAAAAAGCTCTGCATATCTTCTGTCATCTATATATTGGTACTCGTTCAACTTCCCCAACACTATTTCCGATATCTTACCAAGGTCTTCATGGCTTAACTCTTCAAACCATTGCCCCTTTTTCTTAAATGCCAATTCTTTAATATATTGTTTTACCTGTTTCTCCGTCTTGGGGGACCTTTCTAGGAATGAGATTGCCCTATCAAAAAATCTATCTACTAATTCTGTGAATTTCATATTCTCAAGTACCCTCTCGTCTACATCCTTCCCTGAATATAGAGAATGTTTCGCAATACTATTTACAGATACACCACAATAGAAGAGACCATCAACATATACACTAACCCTTGATGGATCTTTCTTTTGAGATTCTAAAGCTGTAATCTTCATTTCCTATTTTACCTTTGCAAGCACCTCTTTCACAATCTTGTCTCTGAGTTTTGTATCTTTCTTCAAGAGCTCTGCAGCGGCATCTTTCCCTTGTGCAAGTTGTGCATCTCCATATTTCAACCATGCACCTGCTTTTTCAACCACACCTTTATCTATAGCGGCATCAAGAATGCTACTCTCCCTATCAATACCCATAGGATAGATCATATTAAAAGAAGCTTCTTTGAATGGAGGAGCTACTTTGTTCTTAACAACCTTGACAGTCCTAGCATGTCCAATTACCTGCCCATCCTTAAGGATCTTGTCCTTCTGCCTAATATCCATCCTTACAGATGCATAGAACTTCAAAGCATTCCCGCCTGTTGTTGTCTCCGGGTTTCCAAACATAACTCCGATTTTCATCCTTAATTGATTGAGGAAAATAATTGTTGTACCTGTTTTGCTCCCTATTGCAGTAATCTTTCTTAATGCCTGGGACATCAATCTAGCCTGCAACCCCATATGGCTATCTCCCATATCACCCTCGATCTCTGCTCTTGGAGTAAGTGCTGCCACTGAATCTACAACTATGACACCAAATGCAGCCGATCTAACCAATGTTTCTAAAATTTCTAATGCTTGCTCACCAAAATCGGGTTGGGATATATACAAATTATCAATATCTAATCCAATATTTTTGGCATACAATGAATCAAATGCGTGCTCCGCATCTATGAATGCAACTGCATCACCCTTTTTCTGCGCCTCTGTAAGAATATGGATTGCTAATGTGGTCTTACCAGAAGATTCAGGACCATATATTTCTATGATCCTGCCCTTTGGAATTCCTCCTCCTAGAGCGATATCTAGTGACAAAGCTCCTGTAGGTATTGTTTCAATATCAACTTTCTCCTGGCTTCCAAGTCGCATAATGGAGCCTTTTCCAAACTGTTTCTCAATTTGAGATACTGCGATTTCAATTGCTTTTTTCTTCTCATTATCTACAGAAGTTACGACTTCCTTTGGGGTTGGTGTATTAGGCATTATAGAAAGATACTATAAATTTAGAATATATTTTAGAATAACAAAGTAGACAAGTTGAGTCAAAGACCTCAATCAAATATGTAATGAACCGATAATATTTTTATATATAATTTTTTACAATCTCGCTTAGATTGTTTACAAAGCTATCTCTAAGCTCTTCGTCATTTCTCATATACCTTGCTACCTCTATTTGTACGGATGGGACTCTCAATTTAGAAGCAACAAATTCACTCAAGGATTCTTGTCCGTTATCTGGAAATCTAAAAATCTCGACATTCACACCATTCAACTTCCCCCTATTTAAATTCTCCTCTATTTCATAAGCAAAGTTCAAGGATTTACTAAATCTTGTAGTATAGTAAATTCCTAAATCATAGTTACAATCCTTAAGCCCATGAATATCTATGAACCTCTCGATCTTGTACCTTTTCACTAGATCTCTAACAGACTGCTTGTATTCATTTTTTTTCTCTTTGTGATAGTTGGGATCATAGTCACACTCATTGTTGAGATATATACCAAAAGCACTTGTATTTGCACACACCTGTTCCACAATATCCTTGGTATACGCCTCTCCTGCCCTGTATATTCCACTAATATTAGGCCTCTTGCAAGGATACACATGTGGTGCAGATATGAGTACTGGTACCCTCCCCTCTATGATATGAAATTGAGCAGTTTGCATATATATAACTTAGCACATATTACAAGTCTTTTTCAATTTGACCAAAGATATATATTGTGTAAGAATTAAGCATATAAATTTATATATATTTAAAAATGCGAAAGCTTTTAGCTTCACTTTTGTTCTCTTTCGTATTGTTCTTACCACTCTCTTTTGTAGCAGTTAAACCTGCATTAGCACAAGAGGATTCTGTAACAACAACTGCGGATGATGAATATTACTATGACGATTCATACTATGATGACTCATACTACTACGGTGACTATGATTACGAAAATCTGTATGATACATACAGTGATTACTACTCTGACTATGGTTACGACTATTCTGCTGAAACAGCAGCAGGGGCATTCGCAGGTATAACTGCATTACTCTTCGGAGGTGCAATGCTCTTCGTATCAATAGTTATAGGTGTTGGATCATATATATACTGCTCACTCGCTTTAATGAAAATTGCGAAGAGATTAAATCACGAGAATGCATGGTATGCATGGATCCCAATTTTAAATATGGTCTTACTCTTCCAACTTGGAGAACAGAACCCTGTATTACTGCTTTTACTTTTGATCCCGGGGATTGGAGCACTAGTAATAGGTATTCTTTCAATAATTGCTTTGATGAAGATCTGTGAAAAGAGAGGATATGACAAAGCTTTAGGTCTTCTCGTTTTAATACCAGTCGCAAGTTATGTTTTACTTGGGATTTTAGCTTGGGGCAAGAAAGAAGCATAAGGTTTAAGGATATACTATGAATACATATGATGTTCCTGTTTTTAAAAAGACGGGCTTTGATAGTCAGTTGTACAAAAGACTTCAAACAGAAGAGATTCTCAAGAGATTGAATGGGATCTCTTCTGGGCATCTGTATTTAGAAATAGGTGGCAAATTACTCAATGATCCACATGCGGCACGTGTACTTCCTGGATTTGATCCCCAAGTAAAGATTGATATTCTCAAGGACTTAGGGATACCTTTTAATGTTGTATTTTGTATAAACTACAACGATATACTTGAGAACAGGCAACTTAATAATAGACAGCAAGACTATATAGAAGCTTCACTTAAACTTTTCGTTCAAATTCAACAAACCTTTAATATCATACCAAAGCTTTGTCTTAACAATATAAAACGAAATGATGTTGAGAATAAGTCTCAGTATGAGAAAGCACTACAAGAGATCCGGGCATATAGTCCTACAGTATATGAAAGATACTTCATAGATAATTACCCAGAGGATACTACCACTATCCTGAGTCCAAATGGTTTTGGCAAAGATGACAAGATTGAGGTAGATAACAAACTCGTAATTGTTACAGGCTCAGCTTCAAACAGTGGCAAAATGTCTACCTGTCTAGGTATGGTATACCAGGATTCTCAATCTGGTTTGAACTCTGGCTATGCAAAATACGAAACATTTCCCATCTGGAATCTTCCACTGGAGCATCCAATAAATCTTGCATACGAGGCTGCTACGGCAGATATTGGAGACAAAAACGTCATAGATACATACCATCAACAAGCATATGGTGTTACATCTGTAAATTACAACAGAGATATTGAGGCCTTCCGTGTACTCCAAAAACTTTCTAATCTTAATTACAAATCTCCAACAGAGATGGATATTAGTAATGCCGGATTTGCAATCACTGATGATGAAGTTGTATGTATAGCTTCGCTAGAAGAAATTCGGAGAAGAAAAGAATGGTACAAACAGGTATACAACCACCAACAAACATGGATTAAGGTTTGCGAAGAGCTAGAATTAGATGCTTTAAGATATATTAAAACAAAGAGTTATGACCCTCATCTTCAGATTGTTTAAGCTCTAGCTGAGGGATATCCTCCGTCCCCGCAGCTAATCCTTCTTGCTTAACCTTGTCCACCCTCTTAATTAATTGATTAAATCTGGTTGTACTAACTGTATCATACTGTTTCTGCAAAGAATCTATCTTCTCACCTACCTTTGAGAATGAATCTGAGAAGGTATCGAACTCTTTCTCGAATGCCTTAACATGTCCAATGATATTGTAAATGTTTTTCTGAACTCTAAAATTCTCGTAAGACTGCTTTACCATTCTCAATATTGCTGTGAAGCTAAATGGTCCTGCCAATACAATTTTTTGACTAATAGCTTCTTGTGAGAGCTCTGGCATCTTTTCATAGATATATGAGAAGATCATCTCGTTTGGAATAAATAAGATTACAAAATCCACCGTCTTGTCCTCGGGATTAATATAATCTCTAGTAGTAACCTGTTTCATTTTTTCCTTTACATCTCTTTCAAACTGAACTCTAAACTTCTCCTTAAGTTCCTTATCATCGGTTTCTGTCATTTTCTGTAAATTTGCATATGGGAATTTCGAATCAATATTTATTCTTGTTCCATCCGGCAAAAACACACAAAAATCTGGCCTAGTCTCAGATCCGGCTTGTTCTTTGTTAAATTCATAGTCCACTCCTCTGACAAATCCTGCCATCTTTAGCAAATCATCTGCCACCTGCTCTCCAAACTGGCCTCTTAACTGATTGTTTGATAATACTTTTTTCAAGCTCTCAGTATTAACAGAAAGTTGCTCAGTGATCTTCCTACTCTCTTCTAGAGATGTTCTAAGTGATGAAAAAGAATCTAACCTATCCTTCTCAGAGGTTTTAACATACTCCTCCAAATTTTTGACAAGTCTGGTAATCTCATCCCTTTTGTTTTCAAAATCTAACCGACTCTGCTTGGTCTCAGAGGAGAGTTTTTCATTTGCCATTCTCACAAGGTTTTCACTTGCTTGATTAAGTGCAACTGGAACAAGTTCTGTAAGTTTCTTTTCCAAGGCTTCGTTTAGTTCTTCTTGAGAATTAGTATTCCCCCTTTTGATGAAATAGAAGATACCAAGACCAAGGAAAACGCCTCCTACTAGAGCTAGAATTATGTATATGGTCATTATGGCAGAAATCATTAATTTATCGTATCCTATTATATCTAACTTCGACTAAGACTTCCAAATGAAAGATGCTAAGTATGTTCGGAACCTGATATTCACTACTGTGATGGGAGGTCTGATGGGAGTTATGAACTATGCTTTCAATGTCATAGTGGCAAGATATACGGATTCTTCAGTATTTAGTACCTTTAGTGCCTCAATGGCATATATATACCTTCTACAGATACCAAGTGCTGCAGTTATGTTGATGATTACGAAAAAAGTAGGAGAAAATCGTAAATATGATCTAAACAAATTTAAGTGGAATTCCGTTCTCTTCTTCTCTGTGCTAGGCGTAATATTCTCTCTAGTGTTTTTTGTATTTAGAAATGGTATTGCTAATATGGCTTCCATCCCTCTAGATTCAGCTATCTATCTGACGATTATTCTTTTTGTTGGGTTCATAAGCCCAATAACCAAGGGGTTGTTTTTGGGACAAGAGAGGATATATGCATTTAATTTCATTATGCTTTTTGAAACAGTATTAAAACTCATAATGGCGGTCATAGCTATACAGCTTGGTGGCTCAATACCTCTACTGATTCTCTCCAACTGTATTCCTGCGTTGATAACTACAATTGCAATATTGCCATTTATCAAGATGAATGGGGAGAAGGCAGAAAAGAAGATCTCTTTCAATTACAGATTTTTAATACTTACTACTGTAAGTTTTTTCTTGATGACGATACCATATACCTTGGATTTGATACTTGTTAATCCTACCTTTAGAGCAGATTACTCTGCAGTATCATTGTTAGGCAAGATTGTATACTTTGCAGCTATTACAATTGCTTCTGTTATGTTCTCCAGACTTTCTAATCAAACAGATTACAAGAAAGAGAGACGGACCATGCTCATAGCGGTTTTGGGGACTTTGGCTATCGGGTTATGCATGACTTTGGGGATATTTATTTTTAAAGATTTTGTAATTACATGGACTATTGGTGAGAAGTATCTATCCATAGCTCCTTATGTTGGGATCTTTGGACTTTGTATGACTGGGTATGCAGTAGTATATATGCTTACTAACTACTATATTTCAATTGAAAGCTACAGGTATATATATATCCTTCTTGTTACGACTTTACTTCAGATATATCTCTTCCTTAATTTCAATGATTCCTTGATTCAGGTATTAAAGAATCAGATTATTGTATATAGCGTGTTAACTGTACTAACATTGATATATACATTTTTAATTTTTAAATTTAAAAAGAATTATGGAGAAGAAAAAGGTAATTAAAGAGACGAAGAAACTATCAGAAGAGTTTAAGTCTTTTGCGTTGAGTGGTGCTACTATTGGAGCTGCTATTGGTATTATGATGGGCGCTGCATTGAATAGTGTAATATCTTCTTTGGTTAATGATATTCTCACTCCCCCTATTGCGTTTCTTACATCTGGTATAGATTTTTCTAATATGTATTGGGTCCTAGGTAAAGAGGAGTTTAGTACGTTGGCAGAGGCACAGGCTTCTGGTGAAGCTATTATCTATTACGGTAATTTCATAACCAGTGTCATTTCCTTTTTAATTACTGCCTTAGTACTATTCTTTGTTGTAAAGAAGGTGACGGAGTTGGTGATGAAGAAAAAGTAGAATACGCCTACAGGCTATTTCCCTTCTTCCTCCCATTTCCAAGCGGAGGAAAGCATCTCTTCTAATCCTAAGTGGGCTTCCCATTTTAATACTTTCTTTGCTTTTGAAGGATCTGCCCAAACAGCAGGAACATCCCCATCTCTACGAGGAGCAAAGGAGAACGGGACATTTTTCCCTGTAACTCTCTCAAATGTCTTAACTATATCCAAAACAGAATATCCCATCCCTGTTCCAAGATTAACTACATCAAATCCTTTTGCGTCTTCATCTTCTAAGAGATATTTCAGTGCCATTACATGAGCCTGTGCAAGATCTACCACATGTAAGTAATCTCGTATTCCTGTTCCATCTGGAGTGTCATAGTCATTGCCAAAAATTTTTAGCTCATCTCTTTTCCCTGCTACAGTTTGAGTTATATATGGAAGAAGATTATTAGGTATTCCATTCGGATTCTCTCCTATCAATCCCGATGGATGTGCCCCTATCGGATTAAAATATCTTAATGCTAATATTTTTGTTTCAGGATTAACTTCTGAAAAATCACATATCATCTCTTCCCCTATCTGCTTGGTATTGCCATATGGTGAGCTTGCCGATTTTACAGGTTCATTTTCATCCACAGGTAATTTGGAAGGCTCTCCATATATGGAAGCAGAGGAGGAAAAAATGAGGTATGGGATTTTATATTCTTGCATAACGGAAAGTACATTCATGGTGCTACGAAGATTGTTGTGGTAATACTTCAGTGGTTCTAATACAGACTCTCCAACAGATTTGTATGCAGCAAAATGTATTATACCTGTTATATCTTTTTCTGTTTTAAAGATCTTAGAAAATTCTTTCTCATTGGCAACATCAAGTATATATAGTTTGGGTTTGATTTTGGTTATTTTTTCTATCCTCTCAAGTGTAGATTCTTGGGAATTAGAGAGGTTGTCTACAATTACAACATCAAAATTATTCTCTAATAGCTCTACTACTGTATGGGAACCGATATATCCTAATCCTCCGGTAACAAGAATTTTGGGCTTATCCATATGTCATTGATTACATATTAGATAGAACATCTGGACGATATTGGGATCGAACCAATGACCTTCGCAATGTGAATGCGATGCTCTAACCAGCTGAGCTAATCGTCCATATCAATGAGATTATACCACTAAACAAACAATTCTTGCCTTAGGAGATTATCTTGTATCAACCTCTGTATAACATCTTGAGCCCCTGGTACAAGTACCAATGTACCATCCTGAATCTTTTGTACTACATCCACCAATGGCATACAAAATATCTCTCCCACTTCCTCATTCCCTATCTTTGGTATTTGATCAGTTCTACCGAAATATACGAATATGAATTCCTTTTCAAAACCATAGTCTACTTTGTATTTCTTAACAAAATGAATATCAACATCCAAACATAATTCCTCCATTAATTCCCTCTCTGCCCCTAGCTCCGGATCTTCATTTAATCTCACATGACCTGCAGTAGTAACAGTGATACCACCAGGAGATGTATCCTTGGTTAGGGATCTTTTGGTCAGGTATAGTTCATCCTGGGAGTTAATAATATATACATGGGAGTTCCTATGCCATGGTTTAGAAGTACCATTGTGACATTCTTCTCTCCTAACACCACCAATAACAATATCATTACCATCTACATGTGCTAGTAACTCATCTTTGGGATCTGTTGTGTTTGCATTGTAATATTCGGACATACTATTCTTGTTTTGGTTGTACTGGGTCATCCTTTTTCTCTTCTTCTGGCTCTTGAGGTGCAGGTTTAATAGCTAACCACATAACTCCTAAGACTATTAATACAATTGGAAGCCCTATCCCTACCCATATACTTCTAGCAGCAAATCCACCTAATACTCCTATTAATATGCTTCCTATTATTACCATTAGGACAGTTTCAAACTTCATATATTTAATATATCTAAGTTATATATATTAATATATCACTTCTGAAATGTTTGGGGAATACATATAATTGGTTATGCTACAAGTAGAACAGCTTCCTCAGGACTTTGACAATCAATCTTATACACAGTATAATCTAACACAATTCTTCAAGAAACCCCTTCCAAGGGGTTTTTTGTTTATATCACCTTCTTTGGATTTACAAACAATCCTTTAACTTTCTTAAGACTTAATAGATTCACATACATATCACAATTTCTTACCAATTCTCCTGCCAAGAATTTTCTTAAAGATAGTACAGAAACAAATTTACCCTTACTACGTGCAACTTTAATAATAGGAACAAAATCTCCATCTCCAGATATCAAGATGTAACCATCATACTTATTCAAAGATTTGTATATATCTAAAGATAGTTCAACATCTAAATTACATTTTTGAGTTTCAAATAAAATCCCCTTCGCCTCTAATTTTTGTATATTATTCTCAAGTTGTGTAATTGTTCCTTTGTCCAACTTGCTAATAAGCATTTTATTCTTAACATTCCCTAATAGATCTCGAATATCCACTTTAATATATTTAACATCTTTCGTAATTACACGACAACCAGTTTTCTTAAGCCAATTTATGAATGTTTTGGATTTAGGATTTCTGGGATCAGTACCATAATATATGGAAATATCTTTAACATAACTTAGTGAAGAAAGATAATCATAAAATACTTTCATATCTATATGCTTCTTAAGATATCTAACAGAAGACAAGAGATTTGCATAATCTATTAATACTAGGACCTTCTTTACATTTTTTATCTTTACTGGAAACATAGGAATTGGGCAGAATAATAATCTGGACGACATAGGGATCGAACCTATGACCTTCTCGGTGTAAACGAGATGCTCTAGCCAGCTGAGCTAGTCGTCCATAACCATATGCCGAGGACAGGAGTTGAACCTGCAAGGAATTTTACTTCCACTACCACCTCAAGGTAGCGTGTCTGCCAATTTCACCACCTCGGCTCAGCACAGATATTCTATCAAACATCACCACTAAAGACAATTATCCCCTCCTCTGC
>CAZKXP010000002.1:8304-40902 GCA_964556955.1 uncultured Candidatus Saccharibacteria bacterium | reverse complement strand
ATAAACTGTGGAGAAATATTTTGAAGGAATCGGAAGAAGAAAAACATCTACTGCAAGAGTAAGGATATACAAGGGTGATAAGGCATCCACTGTTAATGGTGTTGCAGCTGCGGATTACTTGAAGGAAATGAATAAAGCCGAGCTTTACATTATCAGACCATTAACAGTTGTAGGTCTTGAGAAACAGTATTACTTTACTGCCAAAGTAAGTGGTGGAGGAGTAACAGGACAGGCTGACGCTGTTAGACTTGGCCTTGCTAGAGCTATAAATGAAATGAATCCAGAGCTTAAGCCTACACTGAGAAAAGAGGAACTTTTAACTAGAGACCCAAGAGAGGTAGAAAGAAAGAAGTATCACAGAAGAAAAGCAAGAAAGAAACCACAGTTCTCAAAGAGATAGTTTCTTGTTTGCTATCAATTTCCATATATCGTACTATTAACTTGTATATAAGTTGATACTGCTCATATATGGATAAAACATCAAAGAAATATTGGATATTGGCTTTAGTTATTCCATTCACAATAGTAGGTCTCTTTGTAGCCTACCTCATTGTTTCCTATTCACATGAGAGAACTTCTTTAGGCTATGGTTATGGAAGTGATGTTGTTTCCCAGGACAGTATTGAATATGCAAAGGAATCATACTATGGTGGGGTTGCACTTCCTAGTTCTAATGGTGGAGAGGATGTCATAAAGACGGCGAATATATCTATGGATGCCGATGATATTGATGCAACTGTGGTATCGATTCAAGAGATTGAGGATGAGTATGATGCAGAAACTATGTCTTCCCAAGATTCGGGTAAGGGAAGCAACAGATATGTATATTTAATGATAAAGGTTGAGCAATCAAAGTTTGAAGATATGTACAATGAAATCAAGGCACTCCCAGGAGAATTCACATATTCATCAACTGGGGCTACGGATGTTACTGAGACAGTTGAGGATTTGCAGGCTAGATTGGAGAATCTCCAAGCGCTGGAGACTCGTTTAAATGCAGTGTTAGGTGATGCGGAGACTGTTACAGAGATTTTGGCAGTAGAAAAAGAATTGGCATCTACAAGAATCGATATTGAAGCATTGCAGGCACAGATAAAGGATTTGGATAATCAGACCAGCTATTCATATCTCTATGTAACTATTTCGCAGAGCTCAACTGGTTCTCAGCTTTCTGATGAGGAATGGAAACCATTTGGGATCTTGAAAGACGCCGGAAGAGCATTGGTAAGCTTCGCCAAATTCTTAGGTACGGGCATAATCTATGTTCTAGTATTCTCACCTGTAATTGCTGCTGTAGTTGTTCCAGTGATCATTATTCAGAAAAAGTCTAAAAAATAGTATAATTAAGGGTGCAAGTATACCTAGATGATTGCTCTTACTACTTGGTAAGGGAGGAAAGTCCGGACTCTATGTCGGTCTCGAATATCTCGAGATAGGTGCCAGCGTGAGCTGGGAGGGAGTGATCTTTCGGATAAAAGGGCAACAGAAAGTTATACCGCCTCGAAAGAGGTAAGGGTGAAATGGTAGTGTAAGAGACTACCGGGTATTGTAGTAATACAATATCGCGTGGTAACCCCCGCCTAGAGCAAGGTTTATACCGCTTAGATAGATAATCATCATAAACAGAATTCGGCTTATTGGGTACTTGCACACTTGGTTTAATCCACAGATCTGATCTAGAACTAATCTCTTGTCAGAAAATTTTCATCTTTGTTTGCTATCATTTTGAATATGCGGAAGGATAAAAACAGTTTTATATATAAAAGAAACTCTTTTTATCACCTGTACAATCGTGGTAATCATAAAGGGAAGATCTTTTTAAGAGAAAAAGATTACGAGGTTTTTCGTAGCCTTATGTTTCGATATCTCAAAAAGTCACATATTCTACTGATCGAATATTGTTTTATGCCAAATCATTATCATTTTGTTCTCAAGTGTGGGCGAGATGAAACAGAAATTGTCAAATTTATGCGTTCTTTTATGGTAGCCTATGTGATGTATTTTAACCGTAAACATAACAAAGTCGGTCATTTGTTTCAAGGCCCATTCCAAGTACGAAGAATTCTTGGTAGAAAAGACCTCGAGAGTACGATAGCTTATGTTAAGAAAAATCCTCAGGAGGCAGACCTTATAGGTGGGGAAGCATTAGAAAATTATCGATGGTTATACATTAGAGAATCATACAAATCATAACCGGGAAGGTAATTAAAGCCTTGTTATTAAATATTTATGAACGAAGATCAGTTCTAGATCTGACCTATTTGATGTTTCTCCCGATTCCATTCAAGAACTCTCTCTCATTTGTTTTGTTTCTTCCTTCCAATTGAAATTCTGTAACATGGAGACATACCAATGGATCTCTGGTAGCAAACAGTAGGTGACCATCCTTTACAAATAGATCTCCGGGATCTTTTTCCGAAGGAGTATTTACTAACTCCGCATTAAATATCTTCATAACCTTCCCATCCAAATTCTTGTTGTCATACCTACTAGGCAATATTGTCCACGCTATTGGCCAAGGTATTAATGCTCTGACCATTCTCTCTATATATCCCGGGGTTACACTATTCCAATCTATCTGTGCATTCTCTTTAGAAATATCTTTTTGCCAACAGTATGTAGCTAATTCAGGATTCTGTTGTCTTGGTGATATGCCACCATTAATCCATTTTTCTAAAATATTCCCCAATATTTCAGCACTCTTTTTGACTAATTTTTGCCTTAATGACAGATTAGTATCATTATCTCGGATATCCTCTTCGAATATCTCTAAAATATCTCCTTCATCTAAACCCTCAGACATTAACATAATGGAGATTCCTGTTACCTTCTCTCCATCCAATATAGCTTTCTGAATAGGGACGGCACCACGATATTTGGGCAATATTGAAAAATGCACATTTATACATCCATATTTAGGATATTCTATGAATTCTTTTGGAATAATTTCACCAAATGCTTTACATACTACAATCTCTGGCTTAAACTTTGTCAAAGCTTTTTGATATAGTTCTGGTTTTCTATCTGTATGAAATACTGGAATACCATTATCTAAAGCATATTGTTTTACTTCTGATGGTGTAGATACCTGCTTTCTTCCTACCAATTTATCTGGTGTAGTTATGACTCCTACGATATGGAATCTTTTGTCTTCAAGAAGTGCTTTTAAGGTTGCCACAGACTCCCACCCCGTTCCGAGAAATAGTAGTTTTACAGGTTCCTTTTTTAAATCTCTCATATTACTAATTTTAACTTAAACCTTGAAAAATTGATATAATACGGCGATGAAAATGTCTGAATTCACATACACATTGCCAGAAGAGAAGATAGCAAAATACCCTCCAGAAGAAAGGGGCACTACTAATCTGCTTGTACTTAACAGAACAGATGGGAATATTGAGCATAAAAAGTATTTCAATATACCAGAATATATGTCTGAAGGCGATGTCGTGGTACTTAATGAAACCAAGGTAGAGAAAAGGCGAACTTTTTTTAGAAATATTAACGGAAGGCAGTTTGAAGTGCTTTTTCTTAACAGAATTGGGGATGGTAGGTGGTATTGCCTTATCAAAGGGGGAAAGTATGTTAAATGTGATGATACGCTTACATCTGTAGAAGACGAAGAGATCAAGATTAAGGTAAGCGAAAGAAGCAACACGGGATTCCTTGTCGAACCAATATCTGAAGAAGGGGAGAAGATATTTGACAAGGTGGGGCATACCCCAATACCTCCATATATGAAGCGAAGTGATACTCCCGAGGACTATGTACGTTACAATACTGTTTTTGCACGTATTCTAGGGTCCGTAGCGGCCCCTACGGCGAGTTTAAACCTTACAGACGAAATACTACTCCAAATGGACGACAAAGGCGTTAAAATAGCTAAAACAGAGCTTAAAGTAGGCTGGGGGACATTTGCTCCAGTAAGAGAAGAGAACATTGAAGAACACGATATTCACACAGAAGAGATATCTATTTCTGAGGATGCTGCAGATCTCATAAATGAGGCAAAAAGAACAGGAAAGAAGATATGGGCATTTGGAACAACAGTCGCCAGGACGCTGGAGAGTGTAAGTGATGAGAAAGGGTATGTACACGCTTTCAATGGTGAGACAAAGCTCTACATCTACCCCGGGTATACATGGAAATGTGTAGATCGATTAATTACCAATTTCCATACGCCAGATTCTAGTCTAATTCTTTTAGTATCATCCTTCGCAGGAAGAGACCTTGTTCAGAAGGCATACAAAGAAGCATTGGACAAGGATTATAAATTCTTAAGTTATGGAGACAGCATGCTAATACTATGATTACACTAGGAGACTTTGGTAAAAAACATATATTCATGCCCGATGCAACGAGAGGTGCTGTTCGATTTCTAACGACTGAGCAATTAAAAGCTACGGGAACAGAAGCTATTGTTACAAATACTTTACATTTACTAATGTCTCCTGGTCCAGAAAGACTCAAGGAGTTGGAGGGTATTAAGAAGTTTATGAATTGGGATGGAATTGTGCTTACTGATTCTGGTGGCTTCCAAGTATTTTCCCTAATTCATTCTAAAAAATGGAATGGGAAGGTACATGAAAATGGGGCCACATTTAAATCTCCTTGGACAGGTGATGTTTATGAACTTACACCTGAGAGTTCCATAGATACACAGATAGCTATTAATTCCGATATATTAGTAACCTTAGACGATTGTAGAAAAACAGATCTAAGTAGAGAAGAAGCAGAACTTTCTGTGGAAAGAACAATCGCTTGGGCAAAGAGGTGCAAGGATCATTTTGAAAATGTATATGGTGGTACTGCAAAGACAGGGAAACTGCTAAGTTGTGTGGTTCAAGGTGCAAACTTTCCTGATTTGAGAGAGAGATGCGCGAAAGCTTTAACAGAGATTGGATTTGACGGATACAACTTTGGAGGGTTTGTAGTAGATGCGGATGGCCAGTTGGTACTGGATGAAATGACTGCTGTTGTAGAGAATACACCAAAGGATAAGTTTAAATATGCCATGGGAGTAGGGAAACCATGGGATATTCGAAGAGCTTCAAAGGTTGGATATACCGTATTTGATACTGTATTGGTAACCAGAAATGCTAGACATGGGACTTTGTATTCTTCTGATATTGATGGAGAGGTTTTAAGAATTAACAATCAAGAATACGCTACTGATAAGAGACCTATTGATTCCCAATGTGATTGCTATACCTGTAAAAATCACAGTAGAGCATATGTGAATCAGATGCTAAGAGCTGGAGAGGCAACTGGCATGACATTAGCGACCATACACAATTTGAGATATTACCAGAGGTTGATTGAGGGGTTAAATATATGAACTAAGTTGAAGAATCTTTTTCTTTTCTGGTATAATGAGTGCAATCATGAGAGGGAAACGAGCCTGTATCTGCGTGATACAATGTAACGTCCCTCACTTTTTTAATTCCTTTCGTTTATCCTCCAAGTACTCTTGATATCGTTTGAAATTTACCAATAACGTAGAGCATGATCTTTTGTTGGGTATCAATAATGCCTTCAGTTTATGTAATTCTTCAAAATATTCAATCAAACAATAAAAATCACCATCCCCAGATATAATCACAGCCTTATCAAAATTATTCAGCTCTTTCATCGCATTCATAACCAATTCTGCATCAATATTGCCCTTAATCTTTCCATCACTATTTTGAATTACTGGTTTGAAAACTAAAATATATCCATACGAAGAAAGTTCGTCATATAGATTTTTGTATTTAGAAATATATCCAAGAAAAAGGTAAGCCTTTTCAACACGATATTTATTCCTCAAATATATTCTAAATTTTCTAAAGTCGAGGCTCCAGCCTAATTCTCTGATGCCAAGATTAAGATTTTGGCTGTCAATGAATGCGTAGTTATGTTCTTTCTTCTCCATACCTCTAGTTTAGAGTATGGAAATTAAAAAACGATGAACTGTGGTTGTGATTGAGGAATTAACCCAAAAATGATATCATTGTAAAGTCCTATCATTAAACACTTTTATACGATTGAATATATAGATTGAATTATTAATTTTATGAAATCTACATTTAATAAAATTAAAGCGAATATTTCATTAAAACACAGCCTTTCGGCTGTATATTTCCATAAAGGAGTTTAATAGGACCGATTAAATTTTAAATAAAAGCGTAATGGAAACATTAGCAATAATACTTGCTTCTGTCATTGCTGCTGCAGGGGGATCAGTTGCTTTACTTAAATATGTATTTAAGTGGGTAAACGTAAATAAGATTCCAGAATCTGAAATAGAAGCTGCGGCTAAGAAAATGATGAGCAAAAAGTTCGAAGAAGCGGAGGAAGAGCTTTCTAGTCTTAGAGAGCGAGAGGAGAAGCGATTAAAAGACATGAGGAGAGAGAATACGGAGCATGAAGAAATCCTCATAGAAAGAGAGAAGACTCTCAATAAACGATCTAAAATTTTAGACGAAAAGAGTTCTGAGTTAGAAAAGATGGATAGGGATCTTAAGGAAACCATGAAGAGGATGGAGGATTCAAGAATCCAATTAAAAACAGAGTTAGAAAAAATTTCTGGACTCTCAAGAGAAGAAGCTACTGAAAGATTAAAGAAAGAGATAGAGGAGGATCTCAAGGCATACGAAGCTCAAAAGATAAGGCAAGCGGAGAAGAATATCGAAGCTGTGGCAGATGAGAAGGCACAACATATTCTTGTAGAATCTATGCAGAGAGTCGCAACAGATTATGTTGGAGAAACTACAACCAAGAGTATCAAGGTTGAAGATGAGAAGGTTAAGGGAAGAATTATCGGAAAAGAAGGAAGAAATATCCGATCTTTTGAACAAATCACCGGTGTTGATGTCATTGTTGATGAATCCCCAACTTCTATTGGTCTTTCATCTTTTGATCCATTAAGAAGAGAGATAGCGTATGTTGCAATGACAAAACTCATAGGCGATGGAAGAATTCATCCCGGAGCTATTGAGGAATGTGTGAGAAAAGCTAAGAATGAAATTTCTTTAGAGATTAAAAAGAATGGTCAGATCCTTGCAGAAGAAGCGGGTTGGCCCGATATTGATATTGGCTTACTCAAGCTCATTGGTAAGATGAAGTACAGAACTAGCTATGGTCAATCTTTGATGGCGCATACCATTGAAGTTATCAGATTGGCGGAAGTATTAGCCGCAGAAGTAGGCGCAGATGTTGAACTGGTGAAAAGAGCTGCATTGCTACATGATGTTGGTAAGGTTTTAACACACAAAGTTGATCTCCCTCACCATCATATTTCTGGCCAGGTTGCAAGAAAATATGTCTTGAGTGACAAGTTGGTCAATGCAATCGAATCTCACCATATGGATATTGAACCTACATCTGTAGAGGCTGTAGTAGTGTATCTTGCTGACGCAATCTCAGGTGCTAGACCTGGTGCTAGAAAGGACAGCTACGAGCAATATATACAAAGAATCGAAGGTATTGAGAATGCGGCAAAGGATGTAGCAGGAGATAAGATAGATGATGTATTTGCAATCAGAGCAGGTAGAGAGCTTCGCGTGATTGTTAAACCTATCTTAGTTTCTGATGATGAGGCAAAGGTGATGGCGAAGAAAATAGCAGAAGCTATTGAGAAGACTCAAAGTTATCCTGGTAATGTAGAAGTAACAGTAATCAGGGAGACGAGAGCTGTAGAAGTGGCTAGATAGCAATATCTAGTGTAGCTTCTAGTTGTGATTGCTATAGGGGAAGCGGGTTTTCCAGCTTCCCCTTTTTCATTAATGTGCCACGGAAAGGTACAAAAAACTTGCAACGGCTTCTGTTTTATGTAAATACCTCGGAAATGCTGGTATATCAACATAAAATATGTTAACCACACTGGTTTCTGCAATTTTTCTTAACAATATGATTACAAAGTTGTAACAGTGAGAAACCTTAATATACCAAAGTTTTTGTACAACCTGTCACCTGCCCTGTAGTAAGTATGGTGCTTGACGATTGCCTTTGTATAACATATTTTTAAGGTGGATATGCATAAAACCTTAATTTAAGAATATATGCATAGTATCTCTTAAGAAAGGAGGTCATCGTCATGTTAAAACAAGAAGTAATTCAAAAAATTGCAGCAACAGGTTTGACAAAGAGACAAGCAGCAGATGCTCTAGACGCAGTCTTAGAAGCTATCTCTGGTGCTCTTAAGAATGGTGAACCTGTTCTTTTAACTGGTTTTGGTAAATTTGAAGTCAGAACAAGAGCTGCTAGAACTGGAATCAATCCAAAGACTCTTGCTAAGATTCAATTACCTGCAACCAAAGTTCCAGCATTCAAACCTGGAAAAGCTTTGAAATCTGCAGTAAAGTAAGTGCCGCCGGCATTTCCTTGCAGATAAGGAAAATGAGAAAGGACTCGAAAGGGTCCTTTTTCTTTTAAAAATACTCGACTATTTGGATTAAATCCTTTAAACTAGAGGAATAGAATATGCCCGATATGAAAAATCTTTTTATTCCAACTCAACATAATAAATACAAACCATATCTACTAAGGAAAATCGCATTAGTAGCATATTCTTTTCTCATTGTTTTCGTTAATAGTTTTGGTGGAATATTCGGAATAAGTAAGGTAGAAGCTAGTACAATAACGACCGCGAATATAATCATGCTTACCAACCAAGAAAGAGTTGCGAATGGTTTGGGTGTGTTGACCGAGAATTCTCAATTAGATGCTGCTGCTTTAGCTAAAGCAAACAATATGTTTGAACAACAATATTGGGACCATTTTGGCCCTAATGGTGAGACTCCATGGCAATTTATCCGTGCAGAGGGTTACAACTATGTATATGCTGGTGAAAACCTTGCGAAAGGGTTTCAAACAGCCGAAGGTGTACATGAAGCATGGATGGCTAGCCCTACCCATGCTGCCAACATTATGAGTGGTAACTATAAAGATATTGGTGTCGCAATTGTAAATGGAGTTTTACTTGGTAAACAAACTACATTGGTAGTTCAGATGTTTGGGAACTTAACCACTGAAGTGGCAGGAGCATCCTCAAGCGGTAGTCCAGTTTCTTCCTCGAGTGGAAAAGTAGTTGGTAATGAACAGGGAGAGATAAAGAGTATTAGAATTACATCGCCGGTTCAATCTTCCATCTCTACAGATCCAAGTATAAATGTGTCAGGGGAAACAGCAAATGTTAACGGAGAATATACGATTCAGGTGTATGAGGCTTCGGATATTATCGGAGAAACAGTAGCAGAGGGTAATAGTTGGGAGTATAGCAAGAATAGTGATTGGGCAGAGGGAGAACATACGATAAAAGCTGAAGTAAAAGGGCAACATGTAATATCACCAGAGATTACATTCTCGATTGATTCCACTGCACCTGTTGTAGATCTGAAATCAATAGCTGTAACCAAAGGTGAAGATCTATATCTGCTAACTTTTAAAATAGATAATACGTGGACGGATCTTAGGATAGTAAATGGTGCAGACACAATCCCCATCACATCGGAAGATAAGGAAAACATAGCCATTGAGATACCCACTAAAGGTATTAGTACTAAAGTAGTAATAGTAGCATCTGATATCCTTGGAAATATCTCACAAACAGATATAACTGAGTATTTTCAAATTGATGAAAAATCAAATTTAGTATTGAGTATTTTCAACTCAAGTATTGGAGACAAGATTAGCGTAGGTATAGTAATTATGATATTTATTCTTCTGTGTATTGAAATTTTTGTATACTGGAGAAAAGGGAAGTTAAAGGAGATAGCAGGGGATCTCTTTACAGTAGGAGCGTGGTGGCTCATACTTACAGTTGCAATATTTAATGGATTTACAGGATTAATAAATTAAAACACTGCCCAGTGGAAAAATACAGGTTAAAAGTACAAAATGATATAGCTTATCTCTTACTGCTTCTGGCACTTATGGAGATATTTAACTATTTAGTTCCTCTGACACGAGGAATCTCTTTGACCATAACGGGTGTATTGGGATTTCTATTATTAGAAACATGGTTCCTAAGAATATTTCTAAAATATTCTGGGAAAAAGATATCAAAATATAGTGATGTATTGGTAAAGATCTCTCTTAAAGAACGGTTTTTTAGCTACTTTGTTCTGCCAGCTATTTTCTATGGAGCCATATTATCATTCCTATATTTCAATAGAAATATTGTATTAGGCCATGTAATTCTGGGAGTATGCATGGTTCTCTTCTTGGTTCTTTTTCTTAATGTAAAGAGTTCCCTTAACAAAGTTTACTCGATTGCGAATGCTACTCGTGCAATCTTTGATTTCATCTGCATAACTATCCTCTACCTGCTTGTTAATGTGTATGTAAGAATGGGTTTGTCACTTATCATATTCGCCTTACTTGTATTTATTACAGCCTTCATATTGTTAATCTTTTCTCTAAAATTACACAAAAAAATTGGGATGGTCGAGATAGGGATCTCTTTCCTTAGTGCCATCTTCATATCTCTTGTTACAGTAATATTCTGGAGTACCAATATCTTTGTAATACCATTGATTGCAACGCTTGGATTCTACTTAGTCATCTCAATATGGAATATTCGCTTTTCGGGCAAAATTCATCTAATCGACTACATACTTCCATTTCTCTATGTAATCCTAGCTCTAACCTTAATACTAACACTATGATCGAAAACAAGAAGATTGTACTAAAGATAGGGGGCTCTACACTCTTCGATTCCAATTTAAATATTAATTTTAAATTTCTAGAGAAGGTTAAGAATTGGTACTGGGAAAACATTGAATCTTTTGGGAAGATTGTGTTAGTTACAGGGGGCGGGGCTTTGTCCCGAGAATTACAAAAAAAGATTGGAGATGGTATTAAGTCAGAGAATTCCATTCATGAGATATCCATGCTTGTAACACAGACAAATGCTGCTTTGTTACAAGGAATAGTTGGAGATCCACAATCATATTTACCCAAAAGACTTGGCGATGCGTATGAATTTTTGATTGAGGATGATCAGAAGACTTTGATAACAGGAGGATTGAAGGTGGGGTGGAGTACAGATATGGATGCTGCAGTTTTCGCAGATTTATTGGGTACGGGTTTAGTTTACAAAGTTTCAGATATAGAGCATATATATGAGGAAGATCCAGATACTAATCCAAACGCCAAACCAATTGCAGATATGACTTGGGAACAGTATTTCAAACTTTTTGGTATTGATCATGGGGATAATCACATACCTAACAAAAGCATGCCCATAGATGTAGCTTGTGCGCAGTTTTGTGCGAAGAAGAAGTTGTCCTTCTTCATATGTGGAGGGAAGCATCTAGATGAAAAGAGTAATCTAGAGGGGATCCTTGCAAATGGTACTCTTGTCCACTAATCAATTGATGCTACCTTGTATTTTGTATCTCCTTTGGGTGTTGATATGGTAACTTCTGCACCAATTTTTTTCCCCATAATAGCTTTGCCAATGGGGGATAAATGAGAGATTTTACCCTCTAATGGATTAGCATCATCCTCACTTGTGATTTCATATTTTACAGCTTTACCATTCTTTAATGTAACAAGATCGCCAATTCCAACGATATCTTTTCGCTTGTCTGTAATAACTTTGGCGGATTTAATCTTTTCCTTGAGCTCAAGGATTCTCTCCTCATTAATCTGTTGTTCTTCAACAGCCATAGAGTAAGCATCATTCTCCCTTAAATCACCCTGATTTCTCATATCATTTAGGGTATTTGCAATTTTGAGGCGAAGTTCTCCCTCTCTGTGCTTTAACTCATCTTTGAGCTTCTTAAGCCCGGACAGTGTTGTCTGATATATGTTTGTACTCATATCTGACACACGCTGAATTTATGTAACTGCAGATAATATTACTAAGGGGAGGGGTTGTCAATAGATTCAAAAACCGCTTGTAATGTGGTAAAATTAGACCCGAATTGTGAGTTATGCCGCTATCGTCTAACGGTTAGGACATAGGATTCTCAATCCTACAATCGGAGTTCGATTCTCCGTAGCGGTACCATAATATATTTCACCTCAAATTTAAATTAGAAGAATCTAATTGTAATGATTAAATTCGATATCATAACAATATTCCCTGAAATAATTGAAGAATATATTAACAAAGGAATAGTAAGCATAGCCAAGGAAAAAGGAGTAGTTGAGATTAATGTCCATAATCTGAGGAATTGGACAACAGATAGTCACAAAACAGTAGACGACACACCTTGTGGAGGTGGTCCTGGAATGATAATGAAAATAGAACCAATATATGCTGCAATACAAGAATTAAAGAGAGAGCACACCGTCGTAGCAATAACTACACCAAAAGGACATAAGATAGAACAAAAAGATTTCCAGAATTTCTCAGAGAAAAAAGATTTGCACATGATTATCCTTTGTGGAAGATATGAAGGATTTGATCAAAGAATACATGACAATCTAGTAGATTACGAATTCTCCATAGGTGACTATGTGCTATCTGGTGGAGAACTTGCATCATTAGTCTTGGTAGATGGAATTACTAGATTACTACCAGGTGTTTTGGGTAATGAAGCTTCTCTGGTAGAAGAATCCTTTAATGACGGTGCAACGCTCGATTATCCTCAATATACAAGACCAATAGATTTCAATGGATGGAAGGTCCCAGATGTGCTGCTCTCTGGTGATCACAAAAAAATTGAAAAATGGAGAGAGTCAAATAGGGGGTAAATAGTAGATTTTTTGAGAGTTATTCTCCAAGCTTTCCAAGTCATATATAATATACTATAGAGTTCTATTAAATTAAGAACCAACTGGTATGAAAGAAAAAGAGAAGATATTGATCACTCAGCATAAGAAGGAGAAGCTCGAGAAAGAGCTTAAGGATTTAGAGCAAGTTAAGAAACCAGAGATATCTAGTAGTTTGGAAACCGCAAGACAGAACGACCTAAGCGAAGACACTGATGATTTGAGTTTGATTCTTGTTGAAAAAGAAGCACTAGAGCGCAGAATTTCTGAATTAAAAGAAATATTATCTAAAGCAAAAGTGTTCATTAAAAGAGTCTGCAATCCTAATAAGGTAGAGATAGGGTCTGAAATAACAGTGGAAAATAATGGTAAAAAACAGGTATTTACACTAGTTGATTCTCTAGAAGCGGATCCACTTAAAGGGCAGATATCTGATCATTCACCGTTAGGGAAGGCCTTAATGACAGCAAAAGTCGGTTCTACCGTAAGTATAAAAGTTCGCGGTAAAAAAGTAGATTACAAAGTATTAGAGATCTGTTAACGCTTCAATACTTACTCGTTTTTGCTTCATTGTATCTCTATCTCTAACAGTTACAGTGTTATCCTCTAATGTTTGGTAATCAACAGTTATACAGTATGGTGTACCAATCTCGTCCTGATATCGATATCTTTTACCAATATTTCCTCTAGCATCCCATACAACTTTTTTAGTGTCTGCTAGCTTTTCAAATATCTCTCTTGCCATATTCACAATCTCTGGTTTGTTAGATACCAATGGGAATACTGCAGCTTTGTATGCAGCTATCTCGGGATTAATTTTTAGTACTGTGCGTATCTCCCCATTGTCTAATGTTTCTTCCTCATACGAATCCAATAGTAAGAATAAGAATGTTCTATCTACACCACCAGAAGTTTCTACAATATTAGGAATATATTTCTCACCGGTTTGAGGATCAGTATATGAGAGATCTTTGCCTGAGAATTTACTGTGTTGTGTGAGATCATAGTCTGCTCTCCAGTGAATACCTTCATTTTCTGCCCATCCCCATGGAGCAAGATATTCAACATCAAATGCTTTCTTTGCATAGAAGACCAATTTCTCCTTAGGATGCTCATAGAATCTCAAATTCTCATGCTTCCTGTAAAGCTTCTTGTAGAAATTCATTCTTTCTTCCTTCCAATATTCAAAAGCTTCTTCCATCGTTGTTGGATGTACGAAGTATTGAAGATCCCACTGCTCAAATTCTCTAGTTCTGAAAGTAAATTTGTTAGGAGTAATTTCATTCCTGAATGCTTTACCTATCTGTGCAATACCAAAAGGAATTTGTTGTCTTGTAGAGTCAACGACATTTTTAAAATCAAGATATATTGTCTGACAAGCTTCTCCTCTCAAATATGCAGGTATTTTCTCTCCTTCGATAACACCGATTTCTGTATTGAAAAGGAGATTATATTTTCTTGCTTCGGTGAAATCAGTGCCGCCACATCTTGGGCATTTACCCTCTACATCCTCTGGTCTAAATCTCGCGTGGCATTTTTTACATTCAACTGCTTCATCCCCGAAACCCTTTATATGACCTGATGCCTCCCAAACCTTTGGATGTGTAATTATGGTTCCATCTATGCCAACGACATTCTCACGTTTGTCGACCATATTTTTCCACCAATATCTTTTGAGGTTGTTTTTCATCTCTACACCTACTGGACCGTAATCGTAGAAACCTCCTACGCCACCATATATCTCAGAGTTCTGAAATATGATACCTCTACGTTTAGCAAGAGAGGAGACTTTTTGTAGCAGATCTTCCATAGGTCTACAGATGAAATTAGTATCCCTGATTATATCACAATGCTAAGGTCCGACCTAGGACAGACCTCCCTAAGAATATGGACGCACAAAAACCTTTGTGACATTCATCTCCCGGAGATTTTTGTATGTACAAGTCCCCTATCTGATCTGACGAGTGGTCCAAACAAGAGGATTGTATCTTTGGCCTTTTGTGCGTTTGGCAGGAAAAGCCCAGAATCTCGTAGATGTATTTGTGGGGTAAACTATCAAGGGCTGTATTCTGGGAAAGGTCTGACCTAGGTCTGACCTCTGGAGAGTTGGAAGAGTTATGATATAATACGAAAGTAATTAACTTTTTTAAGCTCAAGCATGGAAGATACGCAAAGGAGTGACCTTCTCGGACAACGACAAGTAAGATTAGACAAACTCGCAGAGCTTAAGAAGTTGGGCATCAATCCATACCCAGCAAAGTCCTACAAAGATCATTCTAATGGAGAGGTATTAAGCAATTTTGAAGAATTTGAGAACAAGGATCTCTGTTTGGCTGGGAGAATCACGGCATGGCGAGAGCATGGCAAATTGGTATTTGGAAATATCCTGGATCAATCTGGAAGTATTCAGCTAATGATCAGGGAGGCGGATTTAGTAGAAGATTTAGAAAAAGGATATTTGGGATGGGAGAAATTAAATCTTTTAGATCTTGCAGACTTTGTTGAATTGTATGGAACGATCGGGAAAACAAGAACAGGTGAGATTACCATTATGGTTAAAAATATAAGGCTTTTGACTAAAGCTTTGAGGCCAATTCCACGGAAGTTAGAAAACAAAGAGCAGATATTTAGAAGAAGATATTTGGATTTGGTAGTAGATAATGAATCATTGAAACTTTTTGAAAGAAAAGCGAAGTTCTGGCAGGTACAAAGAGATTTCCTTAGAGGTCAAGGATTCATGGAAGTAGAGGTCCCTGTTTTAGAAGCTGTAACTGGAGGTGCTGATGCTGCTCCGTTCACTACTCATCACAATGCTTTGGATCAAGATTTTTATCTTAGAATATCTACGGAGTTGTATCAGAAAAGATTGATTGGTGGAGGGTATGACAAGATATATACGTTCGGACCCAATTTCAGAAATGAAGGTATGGATGATGAGCATCTTCAGGAATTCTATGATATTGAATGGTATTGGGCGTATGCAAATTACAAAGATAATATGCAGTTGGTACATGATCTGTTCTTGGAGATTGCTAACAAGGTATATGGTAAGACACAGTTCACAACGAGAGGTCATACTTTCGATTTAGCAGATGAGTGGAAGGAGATTGATTACACTTCCGTTATAAAAGAGAGATTTGACATTGATATCTTTAAGGATTCAGAGGAGGAGATGTTGGAGGTGATTAAGGAGAATAATATTGAAATGGGGGGAGAGGTGAATAGGAATAGGATGATTGATACTCTTTGGAAAGCCATTAGAGCAACTATCTCTGGTCCTGCATTCTTGGTTAATCAGCCTAAGTTTGTATCTCCTTTGGCGAAATCACATCAGGATAATGAGGATTTGACTGAGAGATTCCAAGTTGTCATAGCTGGAAGTGAATTGGGCAATGGTTATTCTGAGATTAATGATCCTCAAGATCAATTGGATAGGTTCTTGGAGCAACAGGCGATGAGGGATAGTGGTGATACTGAAGCTCAGATGTTGGATATCGATTTTGTAGAGATGTTGGAATATGGTATGCCTCCTACAAGTGGTTATGGTCAGAGCGAGAGAATTTTCTGGTTCTTGGAGGATATTTCTGGTAGAGAGGGTACTTTCTTCCCACAGATGAGAGTAGAGGTAGAGAATACTACAAAGCAGATATACAAGGATAGGATCAAGTTTAAGGAGAATATTAAAAAGGGAGAGAAGGTTGAAAAGAATTAACCAACCTCTGTCTTTTTTATCCATATATTATGAATAGCACATAGTGTGCAAAGACAGAGGTCGGATTGTTTTTGGCTCCCCAAGTGAGATTTGAACTCACAACATATGCCTTCGAAGGGCACCGCTCTTCAATTGAGCTATTGGGGAACAAAATAATATTGGGGGGAGTAGGTGGAGGAGAGATCCTCGACGCAATAGATATGTAATTTTGTGCTTTTGTATTACGCACATGATATCCAAGGTCTACTTTTGGTACACCTACCCTTAGGGCGCCCCATTACCGATATATTCTTTTTTTAAGAACAAGGCCATTATTCTATCAAATAGAATATTATAGGTCGACTCTCTTTTAATTCTCCCTTTTCTGATATCATTAAACATATGGAATCAATATCAGATATATTAAAAAATCTAAAACCACAAACAGAAGAAAAAAAAGAAAGTAAACAACCAGAACTCTTTAATATGGATGAAATTAAAGATAATCCTAAAGCAATATTTGGTAACAAACATAAATATGTATCTACAGAGTACCAAGTATATGGATTAAGGTTAGCTGGTAAATTGGGAGATACAAAGCGAACAACAATGTATATTAAATGGGCGAAAGAAAAACCAAGAGCAATATTAGAGATGGCATACAGTTTTACAATCGATTATCCAAATGCAAAAGACAAAAGTAAAATATTTGTGTGGAAGGTAAAAGAACTAGAAAATGAGAGAAAGAATAAAAAAGAAGAATAATTGGAAAGGGATAATAAAAAAACATTTATTAATGTACTTCGCACAGGAGTATATGCATAAAGGGCAATTGGTTTCTTGGATTATTGCGGATATTATCAAGATTGTTGGGTTGTGTTTTGTATGGGTCGCATCTTCGAAAATAACAGGGAGTATCGATCAGGGTTATGTTGTAACCTACTACATACTCATACTTATCGTAGGCCGATTGATGGCAGACATTACTCCTGAAGAAGGGGTAAGACAGATCCTAAATGGGAAATTCTCAAACTTACTTTTAAAACCGATGAGCCATCTCAGTGGTTATATCGGTAATAGTTTAGGTTCGAATCTTTTTAGACTTGTGGTTTCTACGCCTGCGTTTCTTATGGGAATGTTTTTAGCGATTAAATTGGATCTTTGGGTAGTAGCTTTTAATCCGTATTTAATATTTTTAGCATTGGTAGGTGTGATAATGGGATTCATGATAAATTTCTTTTTAGGGAATATCTTCTCCTTGTTGGCGTTTTACAACAAGAATATGGAAGGGATGAGAATTCTCTATTTTAATATCGCAGCTCTATTATCTGGTGAATTTATTCCTTTGGTGATACTTCCATTTTTAGCGGAGTTTGTTTTGAAGATATTACCATTTAGATATACATTATCTTTTCCTTTGGAAATATTGATTGGAAGGTCGACTAGTTATGATATTTATACAGGATTTATAATAGGTGGGATCTGGTTGATAGCTTTGTATTTTATTTATAAGATTTTATATTCAATAGCCGTAAGGAAATATGCAGCAGAGGGCATTTAGACAAAATATACTGAGGTATGTTAAGATCTGGATTTTATGTCTTAGAGCGAGCTTGAAGCGTGGTAGGATATATAAAAGTGAGATAGTTGTAAGGATTTTAAGAACACTTTTTATATTGTTAACACAATTGCTCATGCTTTCTGTTGTTTTTGGTAATCAAGAATATCTTGCAGGGTGGTCAAGATCTGAAGCGTATCTTATCCTTGGAATTTGGAATGTCATGAACTATATGGGGTGGGCTTTTTTTGGAATAAATTTATTGGCATTGGAAAAGAGGGTTTTAGAAGGTGATTTTGATTTTGTACTTTTGAAGCCTATTTCTTCTGCTTGGTTAGTGTCTTTTGGTGAATTTTCATCGCATAGCGCGATTTCTGCATTATCAGGAATGGTTTTGATAGGGTATTACTTTGTTGCTAATTGGGCTACGATCACATTGGTCAATGTGATTATTGGATCATTTGCTTTTGTGGTTGGATTTTTAATTTGGTATGCAATGTATCTTCTTTTTGCGAGTTTTACTATATCTGTGCCAAGAAATGGTTTTTTAAGTATTGCGAAGGAAATTCTTGCATTAACTCGGTATCCAACAAGTATATATACTAGTGCAATGCAGTTGGTTTTCTACTCTTTAATACCTATCGCTTTTATTGGTGTTGTTCCAGCCAACTTCATAATTGGTAGGGGGCAAGTCATTTTTCTATTTATAGGGATTTGTTTATCAGTAGTATTTTTAAGATTTAGTTATTGGGTGTGGAAAATGAATGTCAGAAAGTATACTAGTGCAGGAGGATAGCATTATAGTTTCAAAAATTTCTTCAAAAACCCAAATAGTCATTGATGTGGTAAGGGTTCAGACAGACGCGAAGCGTCGTATTGCATCCAATACTTTCTCTAGTGCTTCTTCAGCGTTGTTTGCTTTGATACCTGCCGCCGCCGCATATGGATGTCCTCCACCACCAAGTGCTTGTGCTATATCCCCAACTTCTTGATATCCTCTTGTGCTTCTCAACGAAACATACCATGTATCTGGGTTGTCGAAATCTGGTTTTATTACAAATCCCCAGTGTACTCCTTGTATGAATCTAATGTATTTGTCTCTAAGGAATGCTTGTGCTTCATTAACACCGGTTTTTGTTAATCCCTCTTTTTCTATTTCATCAAGTGATATGTACATATATGCCATATCTTTTTCGATTGTAAGAGTTTTGAGATATGAGATGATTGCGGGTGTAGCTTCTTTGGGGAATTTCGCGGCATTGTAAGACATCGCTTCCATATCTACATCAAAAACTTGTTTAGCGTCAGCAAATACTCTAAGTGTATCCGGGGTTGTTGTATCGTAGAGAAATCTCCCGGTATCGGCAACTATTCCGTACTGTATTAGTTCCGCGATATCTTTTGTTAGCATAAATTTCTTTCCAAGAATATCCTTAAAACTAGCAAATACCTGCTCTGTAGCAGAGCTGCGCTTTTCGTTAATAACAAAAGAATAGGTATTCGAATCTACCTCTGTATGGTGATCGATGCATACAACCTCTTTGTTCGTGTCTTTCATCTGGTCTCTAGCAAAGTCTAAACATAGGTCTATCTTTCCCGCATCTGTAACAATGATGAGATCTTCATCTTCTTCTCTTAATTCTTCAACTACATGTATAGCTTTCATCCCAGGGAGATTTGCAGTAGGCATTTGCCTGGCTTTCATGACAACATTCTTCCTTGGATCGAGCTGTTCGATGAACAACTTCGTAAGAATCATACTACAAAAGGCATCCATATCTGGACTCCTATGAGTAATGATTAAAATATTCTTTGATTTTTCAATTAAATGTTTTAATTTCTTGTTGTATTGCAGCATAATCTTGATAATAGCAGATAGGGGGAATATAATAAACACAGGTATGAGTCAATATTTTTGTAACAACTCATCAACACCTTCAGTCCTCTAAGGAGGACGAAATTAATTACTTTCAAAATTTTAGTTTTGTATATTTAAATTAAAGAAATAGATAGATGATAGATATTAAAAGAATAGTAGAAGATACAGAGAAGGTCAGAGAAGGTTTGCTTAAGAGAATGGAAGCGGATAAGTTAGATTTAGAGACCATTATTGATCTTTACAACCAGAGAAAAGAGCTTCAAACAGAGTACGATGTGAAGCGGGGTGAGCAGAATGCATTTAATGAGAAGATGGCAAGGGTCGAGAAGGGTGGTGATGAATTTAAGCAATTAATTGCTGATTTAAAGATTAAGGCGGAAGAGGTTAAGGGTATTGAAGAGAAGTTGAAGACTGTAGAAGCAGAGCTTAAGGCAAAGATGGAGGTTCTTCCTAATATTCCTGATGAGGATATGGTGGCAGGTGAGAAGGAGAATAATGAAGTTATAAAGATGGTTGGAGAGAAACCTGTATTTGATTTCCAGATCAAGGATCACGTGGAGCTAGGGAAGAATCTGGGTATGTTTGACCTTGAGACAGCGGCAAAGGTTTCTGGTGCGAACTTCTCTATGTACAGAGGTATGGGTGCGAGATTGGAGTGGGCTTTGGTAAATTTCTTCATATCAGAGCACAATAGCTCGGGGTATGAGATGATTATCCCTCCTAATTTAGTTATTAAGGAGTCTGCATATACTGCTGGTCAGCTTCCAAAATTTAAGGATGATGTGTATTGGGTACAGGATGGTTTGTGTTTAGTTCCTACGGCGGAAACTGTTTTAACAAATATTTACAGAGATACCATTCTTGAAGAGAAGGATCTTCCTAAGAAAGTTTTCGCATACACCCCATGTTACAGAAGAGAAGCTGGTACATATCGTGCCAGTGAAAAGGGTCTGATCAGAATGCATCAGTTTAACAAGGTTGAGATGTATCAATTTACAGCAGATGATAAATCCAAAGAGGCTTTCGATGAATTGGTAGCAAAAGCAGAGTCTCTCGTACAAAAGCTTGGTCTTCATTACAGAGTGGTAAAACTTGCTGCTGGGGATTGTTCTGCAGGTGCTGCAAGGACATATGATATTGAGGTATATATGCCAACTATGGATACCTACTACGAAGTAAGTTCCGTTTCCAATGTCACTGACTATCAGGCTAGGAGAGGAAATATGCGATACAAGCCTGCAGATGGTGGTAAGCCAAGATATATGCATACATTAAATGGTTCTGGATTAGCAACAAGTAGATTGATGGTGGCATTGGTTGAAGCATATCAGCAAGCTGATGGTTCCATTACAGTACCAGAAGTATTGAGACCATTTATGGGGGGGATAGATAAGATTACAAAGTAGACAGATGGGATATTTCCTAGGTTTTTGCCCAGACAAGGAAGCTATTCAGAAAATCAAGAAAGTGACCTCCGAACTAGGTAATGTTTTTGATGATTTAGATATCTCTGTGAGGTGGAGCAAACCTGACAGCTATCATATGGTTATGCTCCCCCTGCAGATGAGGGTTCCGTTTATCCAGCTTCCAATTATCAGACATAAATTAGAAAGATATTGCTTTAATACTTTCAGAGTGACATTTAATACCAGTAAACTAGGTATCTCTAGAAAATACAAAGAATTGATATATCTGGACTTGAAAGAAGGTGGAGAAGAGATGAGAAAAATATATTTTGAATTACGAAAAGTATTGGGGATGAAAGACCAAGGTAATTTTATACCTCACCTTGTACTTGGTAGAGTAAGCAAAGATCTTTCAAGCCAAGAATATATGAATATATCAAGAGATCTGTATCGTGTTGCTAAGCCTCTGAATATTAAAGATATTCATTTCTATGTGAACTCTCTAAAGCTATTGAAAAGTACACCAGATGGGATAGAGATTATTAGCTAAGTAAGGGCATAGGATCATTAACCCATATCGCATTTTGGTTTCGTCTGAACCATGTCTTTTGTCGTTTAATATATTTCATCGTATTGGTGATGATTTTTTCTTCAACTTGGTCAAGAGAATATTCCTGTGGATTTTCAAAATATGGTAAGAATTCTTGATATCCGATAGATTGGAGTGCAGGATATTGATAGGAACCGTTCTCATACAGATTGTGCGCTTCTTGTTCTAGTCCATTCTCCATCATCGCCCTTGTTCTTTGTTTAACCCTGATCCTTAACTCTTCTTTTGGTAAGTCTATGACATAGTACGTACATGGATATATAGGTTGGCCTTTTCTTTCTAAAAATTTTCCATCCCTCTCAATTATTCTGACTAGCCTTCGTGGATTATTCCTGTCACTCTCATTTAATTTCTCAAATACATCTTCAGGGATTTTAGATTGTAATTGTTTTAGAGTCAGCGAATTTAACTCTTCTCTTATTTGTGGGCTATTATCTTGGGATTGTAGCTCGTATCCGAATATAACGGAATCAATATATAGGCCAGTACCTCCGACCATTATTATCTGTTTTTCTTCGGGAATTGTTTCCAGCAAAGCTTCTACATCTTTCTGGTATCTATATATATTGTATGACTCTGAGACAGAAACATATCCGTAGAGGTAGTGGGGAATATCTCCCATCTCTTTTAGTGTGGGTCTTGCAGTTCCAATTAGTAACTCTTTGTAAATCTGTCTTGAATCTGCATTTATGACCACAGCATCGGATTTCTTCGCTATTGCAAGCGCTATCTCTGACTTACCGGATGCTGTGGGGCCCGCAATGACAGTAATTGATCGCATACTATTTAACTAGTTTATGTATCAATAGATATGATAGCCAGAGAGTTATTAAAGAATCTCCAAGGGCAAAGAGTAATGGAAGTATTAAGTATGGTGCCAATATTGCTAATGCGAGAAGAAGAAGGAGTAACGAAAGGGAGAGTTTAATATAGTCGTTGCGTACCTCTTTGGATAATTCTAATATATTGAAATCTTTTTTCTTGTGATTCTGCATAAAGAATCCTACCAGCGTACCTAAGCCTAGGGTCGTTACAAATATTGTTATGAAGGGAACGATTTTGTAAATATCAGTTATTGATACATCAAAGAATTGTCTGCTTAATATCAAAGTTGCAGATACTACTATCCCCGCCATGAATATGGAAAGTATAGATACTAATAGAAGTTTTCTATTCTTTGTAAACAACCATATTGTTCCTGGAACTACTAGTAGTACTATGATTAAGAGGGCGCCTAACAATAATTTTTCATATGAGGGCCAGTTATTCCATAAGTTTGTGATTATATCCATTTTTAAATCTTTTTAACTTTATTTATATACCATCCAGATACAAACAAGCAGATTTTTGATAATGCTGCGAGTAGTAATGTATCCTGTGCTAATTGGCTTAAAGTACCTGTGGCTAAGAATATCGTTGATCCTAGTAATATCAGAAGGAAAAGTTCTATATAGAAATGCGAGTCTTTGTTTTCACTCAATGTATATGTCATGACAATTGCCAACACCGCTTCGACTGCCAGTAGATTCAAATCTACAGGAACATTAAATATCTTCAAAAAGGTGAGGTAGAATGAGATAGTAAGGGTAGTTGCAAGCAATGATTTAAATATCCGATCATTAGGAGAGGTCTTGGATATTAAGAGATATGTATAGAAGAGGACGATTCCTACTAATAGCCCCAACCCTATACTAATGTAGTCAACTGCTGGTTGCTCAACAGGCACCTCTGTCTCTGAATCTATCGTGCAGTCTGTAGCTATTAATCCAGAGTTATATAGTAGATCCATAACTTTTATTTGCTCCTTATCTTCTGTAGATATCGGGATTGCAAATATTTGCTGAGTTGTATCAACAAAATATGGTGTTACAAAACCATCGAGATTCACTCCTATATATTGTCCTTCATATTGCTTTAGAAATGTATTGAAAGATTCAACTTTGTTCGGCCAAAGTTTAAATATTGCAAAATATGATTGCTCCCCACTGTTTGTTTTTAACTTTGTAATGTATACATTGCGAAAGTCACTTCTATCCCATTCTGTTAAGTCGTAGTTGGTAGCGTAGATATATGCATATTGATCTGAACTATCATCAAAATTAACATCAGCCTTTCTCGTAACTATCTGAGATGCAAATCTGTTTGCCAAGAGTTCTCTAATCAATGCTTGATTCTTTGTTGAGGTTATCTTTATATTAATTTTATCCTCAGATATGTTGGAAGATATCTGTTCTACGCCATATCCTTTGAGTCTTTTGTAGAAAATATTATTTATCTCTTCAAGTGATTGTACGGAGGTATCTGTTGCAGTTATGACATATTCCTGTGACCAATATTCCTTAAGTGTAAGATTGTAGTTGGTTTTTGATATATATTTCTCTGTAAGAGGGAGTGCGACAAATATTGATGCTATGAATATCGATGTAACTATTATTATTAATATGTAGTTTAATACTGGCTTTAAATTGATATTTAAGCGCAGCTTCAATCTTGGCAATTTCATGTATTAAAGCAGGTCAGATATCTGTCCAAATATGATCATCTTATCTTTTTCTAAGATATTCATCAAGAAGGGTTCTTTCTTTTTTCTCGCAAAGTCAAAATCCTCTTTTGTTATTGCGCTAAATCTAATTTCTCGATTCTGATCTTTTTCTAATTCGCTAATAGCGGTGGAAAGTTCTTTGATCTTCATATTACCAATGAAGAGAAAATCTACATCTGTCTGATTATCATACCTGTTTTTGATGAAGCTCTCAGTTAGTACTGCTAACTGTACTCCTTCGATGCCTTCAATAACCTTGAGTATGGCTTTGCCAAGATTTGATTCCTTGTAAAACATACTTCGTAATTCTGGAAGGATAGAACATTTTTTGTTTAATCTGTAGACCAATTTGTTCCCATCTTTTTTAGAATAGAGAAGGCCTGTATCTTGAAGGTTCAATAACTCTCTTCTCACCGCATTAATCTCTTCTTCAAGCATTCTGACTAAACCCCTAACATGGAAAGCTGCATTCATATCGAGCATATACTGCTCTAGGATTCTAATCCTTACTTTTGATATAAAAAGTTTCTTTAGCATAGTTCCCCAACCTGCTTAATATTATTGCTCAATTATATCAAATTTCCCATCAGATGTACCTAACATTTCGACCCATATTCTTCCTCTATTGAAAGTCATCTCATTTCCCTCACTATCATAGTATGTAGTTCTGTCCGTTCTAGAAGTCTTTTTCCAACTCCCATATGTGATTTTGCCATCTAGCATAAATGTCGCATCTCCCTGTCCGATAGTGGTAATAATTAGGTGTCCTTTATCATCTCCCGACTGAACCATTGAGACTTCTTGGACTATGATATTTTTTGTATTAACTTGAGTATTGGTTTCCTGATCAATATCTGCTTGCCCACCAACCATTCTTAGATATGAGTTGGTATCTGGATCGTATGTCCATATCACATTGTACAATCCACTGTTAATTAATCTCTCATGAAATGTAAGCTCTACCTTTGTCTTCTCTCCTCGATTTGATATATCTGCATCTGCTTTGAATTCCCAGCTTTCAAAATTTGAGGGGAAGCTATCCCAATCCATTTTCGCGGCATATTCCCAGGCATAAGTTATGGAGCTATATTCATTGTGTGGTGCTACTCTACGACCATCATTCCATCTCCATGCCCCTATTGTAGATATATCCTTCGCACCGAAGCTGTATACATTCCCACATGCATTAATTCTCGGGTCATCAGAAGACGCACATCCATCTCTAATAATTATTGGGTCATATTCCAATGCCCATTCAAGATAGTAATTCCTAATACTCCTAATAGGGCCGACCTTTTCTGGAGCTTGGCTCCAATATATTGCCAATAATCTTGTAATCCCAGCTTCTGCATTCGCCTCTATTACAACATCTGCACTATTGGGACTTGATAATGGTCGTGCATCGCTGTGATTATTTGTCATAACTGCGACGGGTCTTCTACCCTTCATTACATCCATTTCGGATTTAGTAAAGAGTAATCCATTCACCGGGCTTTCCTCTGTACGAGGTTCTGATGGCTCAGAAAGTAATCCCAAAGGGCTCTTGAATGACTTACTAGAAGCATTTGAAGATATATAGTCAGCATTAAATGAAAATATACTTTCTAAAGGCTGTGGTCTAACGCGATATATACCAAAGTAGTAAAAGGCAGCAATACCCGCGAGTGTAAGGAAAGCTACTATTGGAAATATGAAATTCTTAAATGATATACGCATCTTTGCAACCTCAACGCGGGGTTTTTCGAGGATATCTTCTTTCTCTTTGGAAACAGGTATTTCAGGTATTATTACGGGAGTAGTTTCTTTAATCTCTGTCTTCCCGGTATCCGTCATATTTATTTCTTTAACCATGGCAGTATATATCGATATATATCCAATATCTTAACATATTGTGGTAATATTAATAAATAATATTTTAGGGCAATACCATGATTATTAAAAAAATTATATGGTATTTAATATTACCTCTCATTGTTGGACTTAGTATCTACTTAATATTCTTTAAACAGAAAGCAGTTGATACTCCCCAAGATCAAGATCCAGATACGCAAACATCACAAGAAGCAGAGGAGGAGACATCTGAAGAGGAGGAAGAAGAGGTTAATGAAGTAGACACAATCTCTGGTTTCTCAGAAGATGATCAAACTGTAGGAGAGGAGTCCTCTGCCAAGTTTACCATTGATGAAATTAGCAATGCCTCTCACACAGGTTACCACGCATTTGTATTTGTTCTCTCTTCAACCTCGGAAGAAGCCCCATATGTTAATGCTTCTTACAAGAGTAACCTTGGGGTGATAAGGGTAGATTTTAACCAGATAGAAGACGACAACAGTGGCTTAGGATATCAAAAAGAGGTGAGTATAAATAAGGATGGAATCACACGTCTCTACCATAATGTCTCCTCTGATCAGACAGAAGAACTGTATGATATCGGAGTAAGTAAGCAGACTCCATTCAAACTTGTTTCAGAAGAAGATGATAATTCTTGGATCATAACTATCTATGTACAATATCCAGGCGAGACTTCAGATTCGGATACTGATGCAGGGAGCACAGAGTTTAGTACACAAGCCCAATCAATTACTGGAGTTGATGCTTCCAAAGGCGCGACAATTAGCTCATATACATATGGTATAAGCGGGGGAGTACTTAAATTTGTATGGAATGTGAGCAGTACAGACGCAAACCCTATCCCTAGTGTAAATGCAGAGTACGACTCAGAGAATCATTTGGTTGTAAGGTTTACCAGCCTTAAAACTGACAAAGTATATCTAGCTGTAGATGGGATATCTCTACCTGGTAATTTAGCTATGCAAACGGAAAAACCGGGGGATGCAACTATATATACTATTAGCGGATTCTCGTCTGCTCAAGAATACAAACTGAGTGCAGGAACAAGCCCAAACCAGGTGATTTTAGAAATTGAATTATGACGCTTCGCTTCTGCGTGGACCCGTACTGTATTAACAACTATATGGGTTTTTAACAAATTTTTAAATTACTATACACACTTCTAGAATATGATTCGTGCACTAGTATTTGATTTTAATGGAGTTCTCTTAAACACAAAAAAACATCAAATGGATTCGGATATGTTAGGGCTGTTAAAAGAGCTAAACAATTTGGATATCACAATGCATCTATTTTCAAATACATCAAAAGAAGTGATATATTTCTTAGATTCAAAATTTGGTTTTCTAAAATATTTCAAAAATATAGTTCTTGTAGAAGATACAGGCCTCAGTAAGCCTTCGGATGATTCCTTTGAAAATCTTCTAAAAATAATACATACCGATCCCCAAGATATTGTATATATTGATGATAGTAGAGATAATGTTAGGCAAGCCAATAAGTTTGGGATGAAAGGGGTATTCTTCGTAAACGAAGCAAAATTAAGAGCTAAATTAATTGAAATAGCAGAAAATGATAACTAGAGAAAAATGTAATGAACTTTTAGAAAAATATATCACCACCCCATGGTTAAAGATGCATATGCGAGAGAGTGATTTAATAATGCAGGCTGTTGCTAGAAGGCTAGGAGAAGATCAAGAGAAATGGGGACTAGTAGGTTTACTTCATGATCTAGATTTTGACTATGTAAATAAAGATCCTCAATGGCATGTTATTAAATTTGATGAAATACTTGAGAAAGAAGGATTGAAGGTTGGTATAGATATAGATGATGATGTATACCATGCTATCCTGGCTCACTATGAAGAGCATCCTGAGATTAAGGAAAAGCGAGAAAATAATTTAGATTATGCACTTTCGGCATCGGAAAATCTCTCTGGATTTTTAGTTGCATGTGCTTTGGTACAACCAGATAAAAAGATTGCTAGTGTAGAGGTGGATAGTGTTACTAAGAAATTAAAGAAAAAAGATTTTGCAAAAGCTGTTAGAAGAGATCTAATACAAGATATAGAGAAGGTTGGCATATCTCTAGAAGAGTTCATCAAGATAGCGTTGGATACCATGAAGGCTAATGCATCAGAATTAGGTTTGTAGTAAAATATCCTCAATAACGGGGCGTAGTTCAGTTGGCTAGAGCGCTTGCATGGGGTGCAAGAGGTCGCACGTTCAAGTCGTGTCGCCCCGACCATATAATTTCATACATATATATATGGAAAAGAAAAACCAAAAACTATTTCTCCTTGTAGGAATAATCGCAGCCTTCTTAGTGATAGTAGTAGTTTTGATATATTTCCTCGTAATTAAGAAACCTTCAACAAGTGCAGATACAGTAGCTCCAAAAGCCAATGATCCTGCAATCGAGAGTAGGGTAACCATATTGCAAAATGATGTATACCTCTTTGATTTCTCAACAGAAGAAGTACATGCGATTAGAGACCTAGTACACCTAAGGATATGGCCCGTACTCAGCTTCTATACTACTGAAGAGATGAAGAGTGTAAAGATTAAAAATATACATGTAGAAACAGTCAACAGCTATGATGTCGCTATCTTTACTCCTGGTCATATAGCAAATAATTTGACCGAATATGATTTTTTGTATGGTACCCGAGAAGAGATAAAAGCATCTGATATCGAAGATCAGGGTAATACGTTGGAGTTTAATGTTGTTGATACAGCTCAATACTATGATGAAGTATATAGAACTAGTGGTATCCCACAGTGGTTCATATTTGTAAAAAACCTAGGAGAATACAACTATACAGAAATATACAATAGGGATAATTTCTGGGATGGAGGAAAAATACTTGAGTATGCGGGGATAACAGGAAGTGATTTGAATCTCTCATTTTACTTTGATTTAGAAATAGTGTTTGAAGATGGAGAGAAATATGTAAAAAGATTCTCTTCTACAATAGATGGGGTTAGCTATATGAATGATCAGTTCTACAACCCTAAGCTCACATACTAATCCAATAAGTCAGTTATGGATTTCCTTTGGTTAATCCTACTAATCGTATCTGCAAAATAGTTTGCAATAGATACCTCCTTAAACCAAGGTGATTTCTTTAAAAACTCTTTTGAATGATATGTACTGTCTGTACCAATAACCATATCTAAGAATCCTTTCTCATATGCTTCTTGGAACCTCTCCCATGCGGGACCATTAAAAAGCGCATGTGTACAAACAGCTATAACTTTCTTAGCGCCCATATTCTTTGTCTCTTCCAAAGCCTTGACCAATGTACCTCCCGTACAGATCATATCGTCAACAATATATACATCCTTGCCTTTTACATCTCCCAATATTGATATCTTGTCTATAGTATTTGCTTTGCAGTAATTTCTAACCTTGTATGTAAACGCAATATCTGTCCTAAGTGATTGAGCATAGTGATTTGCACGTTTTGCACCCCCAAGATCTGTTGGCATCACCACTGTTTTCTCTTTGTCTTTAATCATCCTTCTTAAAGTTGGCACCAGTACATATCCGCCCATTAGATTATCAATCTTTGCTCTTCTAAAAAATCCTTGTATGGCAGAGTTGTGTAAATCTATTGTAACTAAGTGATCCACAGATCCATCACCTTCTAATTCATATGCTATTCTTGCAGCAGTAATGCCTTCTCTTCCTGATTGTTTGTCTTGTCTAGCATATGGGAAAGATGGTAATACTGTAGTTATTCTCTCAGCATCACATCTTCTACATGCATCTACCATGGTATAGAGGGCTCTAAGATTTTGATCTGTACATTTTCCTTCTGTGTGATTCTCACAATCTTGTACAATGAATACGTCTTTGCCTCGAATACTTTCATTGATTACAGTTTTTAATTCTGTACTAGCAAAATGCATCTCCTCTGAATCTATTAGGTGTACTTCATCTCCGTATTTTTTTCTAAGGGATTTGACTATCTTCTTTGCAAAATTTAATCCTGAATGACAAGCAAGTATTGATAAGGGGGCTTTTGAGGTTGGAGACATAGGGTGGAGTATTAAGTTAGTACTATATAGTGTACTACTACAACGGAGGGTATGTAAAATATATGGGAGGAAGAATGGTGAATGTATTTCTTTACTGCTATATTATAGCATAGATGATAATATGTTCACAATATTGACTCAAAGTAGCAGGGGATGGTAGTATTTGCCTTATAATATTAACCTTTTTAATATGAAGAAAAAGAGCGATATTACTTTCGGTGAGTATCTAAAAATTTCTTTTTGGGCTATAAAAATTAGCTGGAATATTTCCAAAAGTGCAACGATCTTCTCACTGTTGTGTGAAATTCTGCGTAGTTTAAGAGGTTTGGTTGATACATATGTTGTGGCAAAGCTAATTGATATCCTTTTGGGGATGCTTTCTAACGATGGAGCTAAAGTCGCTGATTTAATACCATTTCTTTTGATTTTGTTAGCAGTAGATATCTTTTTCTCAGGTGTTGGAGAATTACGTGGGTATGCAGCTCGTACGATGAGAAGATTGTCGAACTCTTACCTCAATAAGATGGAATACGAGAAGATAAACTACTTAAGAGTTCAGACCCTAGAATATCCTCATGTTGCTAACGCATTACAAAAGGTCAATGACTGGCTTGGTATCGTCACAGATGTAGGAAATAGTGTTGTAAGGATCATTGCGGCCTTTGTTAAAATATTTGTTACTGGTGTAATTATCATAAAAGTCGTGCCTTTGGTAATCCCGTTAATTCTAGCTACATCAGTAGTCTTCTATCTTCAAAGAAGACATTTCTTTAAAAAAGAATTTGATTGGAATACTAATGATGAGCATTTAACGAGGAGAAGAAGAGCTAACTGGATGGCGGGTGAACTTTCTGATCCCAAGACTGTTGGTGAAATTTCGATCACGGGGGCGTACAAATTTTTAGATAAAAAATTCACAGATTTCTTTAACTATTACAATTCGGGGTTAATTAAGATAGCTAAGCAGGATTCGGTAAGTGGCTTTTTAGTCTCTATACTAAGCAATGTGGTGATATTTGTCGGGTATATCCAAGTTTTTCAACTATTTTTGGCCAGGACAATTACATTAGGAAATACAACTTTCTATATGGGTGTTGTAAGCAGTTTCTATGGAGCTGTTGAAACCTTCTTCGCAGAGTTTGTTGCATATAGAGATTTTGTCTTAAAGGCAAAAGATGTCTATGCTTTCTTCCAATTTGAACCAGTAATTAGTGATGGTGAGTATAAACTTCCAAGGTTAGATACTCCCGCAAACATAGAGTTAAAGAATATTTCTTTTCACTATCCCAACAATGATATTCAAATTCTGAAAGACTTCTCATTGAGTATAAAAAGTGGAGAAAAGGTTGCTATTGTTGGTGAGAATGGTGCGGGGAAATCTACGCTTGTTAAATTACTTGCCCGTATTTACGACCCTCAAGAAGGAGAGATTTTGATTAATGATAAAGATCTAAAAGAAATTAAAATTGATGATTGGTATAAGAATTTGGGTGTTCTATTCCAAGATTTTAACTTCTATGGGGAATTGGATGCAAAAGATAATATTTATATAGGAAAGTCTATTAAGCCTATGGATATGCAAAAAGTGAAAGAAGCTGCAGATGGTGCCGATGCCGATGCCTTCATCGAAAAATATCCTGAGAAATACAATACTGTCATGAGCGAAAGATTTAAGGGAGGTATTCAACCAAGTAAGGGACAGAAACAGAAGATAGCCATAGCAAGATTCTTCTATAGAGATGCACCTGTGGCAATATTCGATGAGCCAACATCTGCTATTGATGCAGAGTCTGAGTACAAGATTTTTAATAAAATATACAAATTTTTTGATAACAAAACAGTTATTATCATTTCCCATAGATTTTCTACTGTACGTAATGCAGATAGAATTTTGGTTTTGGATCAGGGAAGAATTGTAGAACAGGGATCACATAAAGAGTTGTTAGAGATGAATGGTAAGTATGCAGAGGCTTTCAAGAAGCAAGCGGAAGGATATCTTTAAGTGCAAGTTTGATATTTGTATGGCTATCTGCCACAATATATCTATCTAATATCTCATTAATATATATATGAAAGTCCATATTGATCATACAAAGTGTAGTGCCTGTGGTACATGTGTAGCCATATGTCCAGAAGTATTCGAAATGAAAGATGATGGTACAGTAGATGTGAAAGCAGAATATCAGGGGGTAGAAATTACAGATCCTGCATTAGTAGAAAAGGTAAAACAAGCATCAATGAGTTGTCCTTCTATGGCTATTGTAGTAGAGGAGTAATATGGACGACTGTATTTTTTGTAAAATTGTAAAGGG
>CAZKXP010000002.1:0-8204 GCA_964556955.1 uncultured Candidatus Saccharibacteria bacterium | reverse complement strand
TAAATCTTCTTGTATATCCTTCTCAATTTCTTATCAAATGTTACTAATTCAGCCTTATTTTCTTTCGCAAGAAAAAGAATAATTGAATCGATTGCCGTAAATGAATTTGGTAATTCTCTTGCAAATGCTATATACCGAGTAAGATTGATATTACTTAAAGTTGGGGTATCGTCTGCTATTTTCAATGCTGCCTTTATTGTAAAATCTCGAGCCCCTTTATGCCTAGTATTACTCATGAGTTCTGCAATTACCACTGTTGGTACGAGTATTTCAGAATTCCCCAAGTTTTTGGCGATTTCTATTGCTAATGGATTATTAACATCCTCTTTATTTAACAGTGAGCAAACGAAACTTGTATCTAAAATAGATTTCTCCATTCTTTGTCTCTTTGCTCTCTAATATATTTTGCGCTGTCTTTACACTTGGGATTAGAGTATTGATATCTTTTGATTTTCTCAAGAAAGTCTTGTGCTTTTTCGTTAGTATTTAATTGCGCTTTCGTATCAGTATAATCTTTAATGTTTGTAAGCACTGCAATGGGATCTTTCATTTTCTTGTATCCAAGATAGACAATTCCACCATCTTTAACGAAGGAGAGTGCCTCAGAAGGCTTTTTGTAAAATTCAGTTGTACTGTAAGTCTTACTTTTCATACTACTAATATTTTAGTAGTTTTCTAGTAGTATATCAAGGCAAAATAGATGATATAAAGAATCGGGTATCAAAAAGAAGTGATTGCTACGCTTGGAAGAATGTAAGTATCTCTTCCATATATTCGGTATCTACATCAAAATGAGTCTTTCCATCTATCTCAGCAAACTCAATAGTTTTTCCTAAATTCCCCATATATCTTACAAACTCTCTAGAATTTGAAATCCCAATATTCACATCACTTGTCCCATGCCATATTTTAATATCTATTCCCACAATATTATCTACATCAGCTTGTGTCCATTCATATGTCCTAGTCGTAGGTGCAAGCAAAGCAACTTTCTCAATACTATCAACGTTTTGTTCTGCGAAACGCATAGTAGGAAGCCCCCCCATACTAAAACCAATTAAATATATCTTTCCCGAAGTATCATATCGTTCATTAATCCACTGTTCTAAATTTTTCATATCTGCAAGAGAGGCCGCATTACCCCAATTTTCATCATGTTGGTTTGAGGCTGCAAATATGAAATTATATTTTGTAAAGAAGATTCCATATTTTTGTAAATCCATCATGAAAGGATCAAGCATATCAGAGATGACACGAGTATTTGACCCATGGCTGTACAAAATTAAAGAAGGAGGATTGTTCTCATCTATATTTGTTGGTACCACGACATATGCATTTTGCCCTGATACCAATTGATTGATTTCTTCGTAAAGAGGGCCTTCAGGGAGAATCTCTTCTTCTTGGATCTCTTCCTCCTGTGAAGTTTCTAGCTCGTTTTCTTGGGTGTTCTGATTCTTTGTAACTAATATGTCATAACAGAGGTATACTGGTAGGGCTAAAAGTAGGAGAAATACTATGAAGAGTAATATATCTAATATATTTATCTTTTTCTTTGTATCTTCCATACAAAATTATATCATTTTTTAATGACCTGTCTAATACATGGTATAATGTTTGATTACCTAATTTTTCGATTTTTAATGAATGAAAGAATCTCAGAAGAATGATACGAAAGAGGTTGTCATCAACCTTGATACATTTGCTATACCATTGGCAATTGTTATAGCTGGCGTCATTATTGCACTTGGCATATTCTTTGCGAATAGAAATAGTGCAAAAACAGATACAACCGATGTTGCAGGAAATGACACAGCTACAGTAGATGATACTGGTTTTGCCAGTGGTTCCACTGATATTGGAGGTGGTTTAGTCTTGGGAAATAGGGAGACGGCAAAGGTTGCAATTGTTGAGTTTAGTGATTATCTTTGTAGCTATTGTCAACGTCATGTAGAGCAGACATTGGATGCAATAATTACGGATTATGTAGACTCTGGAGATGTTATATATGTGTTTAGGGATTTCTCCATACATGGGGATTTGGCAGATGCAATGGCGATGGCAGGGAAATATGTATATGCCCAAGGTGGGATTGAGAAATTCTTAGAATATCACAGTGGTGTATTTATGTTGGCAGACAAAGAGGCGGTATATTCTTTAGTAGAGAGTTTGGGTTTCAGTAAGTCTGGTGTACAGAGTGCGGTAGAGAATAACACATACAGAGAAGCTATCGATTCGGACTACAGTGCTGGGCAGACCGCAGGTATTACAGGGACCCCAGGCTTCATAGTTGGTACCTTTGATTCCGAAGGGAATGTTACTGGGAAAATCATTGCAGGCGCATATCCCTACGATTCATTCAAAACCGTTATAGACAGCATGCTCAACGAGTAGATCTGTATCAAAGCACTGACCTAGGTCAGACCTCAAGTTCAGGGAAATTTAATAATCATATGCTATCCTTCAGTATGAAGAAGGAGAAGCTAATCAAATTGTATAGAAGCAATAGTTTTTACCATGTCTATAACCGTGGTAATAACAAAATGCGGATATTCATAGAGCCGTGTGATTTTCTCCTTTTCAAAGGACTTATGTATCGTTATGCTAAGAAAGAAGGGGTTGCGGTTATTTCATATTGTTATATGCCAAACCACTTTCATTTTGTGTTTTTGATCAAGGATGATCTAGAGAGTGTACCTAGGTTTATGAGGGCATATATGACTGCCTATGTTATGTATTTTAACCGTAAGTATCAAAGAGTCGGACATTTGTTACAGGGGCCATTTCAGGCTAGGAGAATAAAGGATCGTAGGGATTTGAATTCGGTAATAGAATATATAAAGAAGAATCCCGAAGAGGCTGGGCTTGTAAATCCCAAGAAAGGAGAGAAATACAAATGGCTATTCGTAAAAAAGGCATACGATACGGAGGAGGTCTGACCTAGGTCTGTCCTTTGTCCTTATTTCTTCTTGCCTTTCTCGAAGTAGTCATACTTCATCCTTGCGAAGGCGCCTACTGCGATTGAGGTGAGTACGAGTTGATACAGTGCCCCGAAGAACGGAATTAGTCTCACGCACACCGTTATAAACCTTCCAATCGCCAAGGATTTGAACGGCCTGTATTCCTTCACTTTAAACCATGAGAGCACCTCCTGTCCAAATGCAGCCTCTACCCACAGTGTCCCAAACATAGTTAAGAAGAACAACCCTCCCATGATAAGCAACGCCAAAGGAGCCCCCACCAAAGACAGCAACAAAATCAAAATTGCCATTGGAGCCACTACTAATACACCCAGCCCAATCAGGAAGCTAAACAACAGATCCTTTGTAGAACCAATCACTTTTGTCATGACTTTGCCGGTCTTTACTGGAGTCAGTGCAATGAGTACATAGCCTACCAAGCTCATGCTACAGAAAGCGAACAATGCTCCGAATAGCTTGGTCTTCCAAACAGTTGCATCACTGATTTCAAAACTTATCTTGTCATGAGAAATATCTACACCCTGTTCTTTTGCAATATTCTCGATCTGTGCTTGTGTATATATACTCCCAGTGACATTATCTTCCTGTACAGTGTAACTATCTCCAATTATGATTAAATCCCCCTGTATCACTGATTCAATGGAGCCATCCGCAGAGACAATCCTAGCATCGTCACTTATTGTTCCATCAACAGTAGCACGCATACTTACCATATTAAGGTCTTTCTCAATATCTCCATCAATATTTGCTATGGTAGCTACAACAATGAGGTTTCCCTTAACAACACCCTGTATGGAGACATTGTTGCCTACTACATAGAGATTACCGAAGGTGTTACCTGAAAATGTGACATCTGAACCGAATAGAAATACATCACCAGTTATAGTTCCTGTCACTTTAATAGTTGGCGCTGTAATACCTAAATCGCCTTGCACAAAGCCATTGATTTCAGTATTGGTATTTGTGACATACAGGTTTTCTGTGACTGTTTCGTCTTGTGCGAGAGTGTAATCTGTCATTACAAATTTAGCAGCATTTGCTGGTTTTACCATTAAAAATCCTGCAAAGAGGATTACGAGGGGTAAAACTAATGCAGGGAAGAGTTTTTTAAAGAGAGACATCTTTTTTAAGATGACAATTTACTTAGATATATAGTAGCATAAATGTGCTATAACATTCAAAAAAATATATAATAGTTTTGTAAGTCTTTTTATTGTAAGAAATGGAAAATAAAAAAGTTCTGAACATTATACAAAGATATCATCCTGCTAAAGGAGGTGCCGAGTTATTTATGAAGATCCTCTCAGAATATCAACAAAGAGAATTGGGTTATGATGTAAATGTTTGGACAACTAATGCTCTGAGCCCTAGTACTTTATGGGATTTAGGAAATGATATTGTACCAGTGGAAAATGAGAATATTGAGGGAGTAAAAGTTAGAAGATTTCCTATCGGGAAGGGAATTACAAGTAATAAGTATGTAAATAAGGCAATCCGGTTTCTTTTCGATACATTCCCCAATTTCAAAATAGCTAATCTCGCTTCTTGTCCAACAGCATATCGTATGCTTGACACCATATCAAAAGAGCAATTCTCAGATTATGCTTATATTACTGTCTCTTCAACACCATATTATTTTCTTTTTTACATAGGTTACTTGATCTCGAAGGAATATGGAATACCATATATAATAGTTCCAGCGTTCCATACAGGGGAGAGTAAAAATGATCCTATTCGTAAAATATACTATAAAAAAAACGCAGTGCCCTTTTTCGAATATGCCACGAATATAATTCTTAATACAAATGCAGAGAAAGAAGCAATAATGGATTTTTGTAAAGAAGAAGGGATTTTCCTTGAGGAAAACAAATTTTTAGTAATTGGGCAAGGTGTTTTCATAGATCAAATTTTAGGGGGGGATGGTAAGCGTTTTAGAAAGAAATATAACATTAATGATCCAATAATTTTCCAAATGGGATCCAAGAATCATGAGAAAGGGAGCTATAATCTTGTTGAAAGTATGAAGAAAGTTTGGGATCGGGGAGTCAAGTGCAGTTTAGTTTTTGGAGGGCAATATGATCTTGAATTTTCGAAATTTATTAATAAACTAGAAACCGAGTATAAAGAAAAAATAATCAATATTGATAATATTTCAGACGAGGAAAAGTTTGACGCATTTGATGCCTGTGATATTTTTTCGATGGTATCAAAAACAGATTCTTTTGGAATTGTATATTTGGAAGCCTGGACTTATGGTAAACCAGTTTTGGCATGTCGTAATAATGCACTCTCTGAAATCGTTACAGATGGGAAGGATGGTTTTCTTTTTGGTTTTGATGATGTAGATGCTGTTTCGGAAACGATTATAAGTTTATTAAATGATAGTAAAGAAAGAAAAAGAATAGGAGAGAATGGGAAGGGAAAAGTTCTTGAAAATTACAATTGGAATGAAAATCTGAAAAAGCTCAACAACATATATAAAAATATATAGGGTTGAAGCAATTAACTTTTTTAAGTAGAATGGGTCATTCACCAGAATTAAAATTTTAGCTAATTATGATCATGACACAGAGAAGAGTTGGAATAATAGGATGTGGGCATATTCTTGTTAGACATCTTGAGTCTATCAAGGCTAATCACAACGAGTTTGAATTAGTAGCTCTTTGTGATATAAATTCGGAAACCTTGGAGAAGGCAATATCAGAGAATGGTAATGTAAAAGGTTTTACCGATTACAAAGAAATGTTGAAAGAAATGAAAGGTGAAATGGATTTTGTTACTATTGCAACTCCGAATCATCTACATTATCCAATGGCAATGGATGCTTTAAATGAAGGTTACGATATCTTGATAGAAAAACCAATAGCCTTTGAAGCTTCAAGAGTGAGAGAGATACAGGATAAGGCGGATGAACTTGGGAGAGAGGCGTATTGTGTTTTACAGGTTAGGTACAATCCCACAGTTAAGATGATGGAAAGAGTATTGGAGGAGGGGTTGCTTGGAGATATTAGATCAGTTTGCTTCATACAAAGATGGCAAAGACCAATAGGATATTTCAAAGATTGGAGAGGTTCTATTACAGAAGGTGGCAGATCTCTTTATGAGTATGGAATTCATTATCTTGATATTATTCAAAAACTTTTTGGTGTGCCGGAGGTTAGATCTACAGATACATTCAACCTCAAGCATAAAGATATAAAATTTGAGGATACTTCATATTCAATTGTAAAATTCTCGAATGGTGCATCTGGAAGCATAGAGGTTAATGTCGCTGTTGAGCCATCTAATTTAGAGTGCTCAATTGCAATAATGGGTTCAAAAGGATACCTTAAGATAAGTGGTAATGCTTTGGATAAAGTAGAAAGAGCCTCATTTGAAAATGAAGACTTGCAAAAGAAGTGGAAAGAAATAGAGTCTACAAGCGGGGAATCTTTAACTCCAAATTCTTATGGTACTCATGTAGGATCGTGCCCTAACCATCCTACTCTATACGAAGAAATCGCAAAGGGGAGAGGGTTCAAAGTATCAGAAGCTATGAATTCTATTCAATTTATTTATGATATTTACTCAAAAGCAGTAGAAGCCTAATATGAAATTCGAAAATGGTTTTAACAACAAGGAATTGCAGATATTTGATGGAGATATAAAGGTTCATCCAGATGCGGAAATAGGAAAAGATTCCACTATTGGTAAAGGTTCGACTATTCTAGACAGCAAATTAGGCCGTGTCGAAATTGGAGAGAATTGTATAGTTGGTAATTATGCGATTCTTGAGGATGGAGTTATATTAGGAGATAATTCAAAGGTTTGGCATTATTCGCACATTAGGGGTAATGTCCAAATTGGCGAGGATTGTATCCTTGGGGATTATGTTTTTATAGACTCAGGAGTGAAAATAGGAGATGGAACAAAGATTCAAAATTATGTCCCTGTATACCATGGTGTTGAATTAGAGAATGGTGTATTTCTTGGGCCAAATTCTTTGACAACAAACGACATGATGCCAAGAGCTAGGACAGAAGAAGGAACTTTACAAGGTGGCGCAGACTGGGAGGTTACGGCAATACATATAGGAGAAGATGCTTCGATAGGGGCTGGAGTTGTATTAAGACCAGGTGTGAGAATAGGGAAGAAGGCGATTGTTGGGGCAGGTGCTGTTGTTACAAAAGATGTTCCTGATGGTGCCGTAGTAGTTGGTAATCCGGCGAGGGTAATAAAATATTTACCTGGGTTTGAATACAAATAAATTTATTTTGTAGAAAAATGATTCCAGTTTCCAAACCTTATATTGGTGACGAAGAGATAAATGCAGTAGTAGAAGTACTAAAATCGGGTATGATAGCACAGGGTCCAAAGACTAAAGAATTCGAAGAAATGTTTGCAAAGTTTTGTAATACGAAACATGCAATTGCTTTTTCAAATGGTACGACAGCAATACATGCAGGAGTTGTAGCTTCTGGCTTTAAAGATGGGGACGAAGCTATTACCGTACCTTTTACTTTTGTTGCTACGGCAAATCCTATTTTGATGGAAAGAGGCATAATTAAATTTGTTGATATTTGTGAAGATGATTTCTGTATTGATCCTAAACAGGTTGCAGAGAAAATAAGCGATAAAACAAAGCTAATTATACCTGTTGATCTATATGGCCAAGTGTATAAATATCAAGAAGTAAAAAAAATAATTGGAGGAAGAGATATAAAAATATTAGAAGATGCTTGCCAAGCAGTAGGAGCGGAGCAGGATGGAATGAAGGCTGGACATTTCGGTGACGTTGCTGTCTTCTCTCTATATGCCACAAAAAATATTACAACTGCAGAGGGAGGAATGTTGGTGACAGATGATGATGAGATGGCAAGGAAAGCAAAGATATATAGACATCATGGACAAGATGAAGCAGTAACGTATGAATATCTCGAATTAGGAAATAACTACAGAATGACGGATATTGCCGCCGCTATTGGTGTGGAACAGATGAAGAAAGTTGACACAATAACAAATGCGAGGAAACATAATGCAAAGCTATTAGATGAAGGGTTATCTGGTGTGAAAGGTTTGGTAATTCCTAAGGTGATGAGTAATAATTCCCATGTTTATCATCAATATACAATAAGAATCACAGAAGAATATGGTCATACAAGAGATGAATTGAGAGATTTTTTAAAGGAAAATGAAATTGGGAGTGGAATATATTATCCAAAGCCATTACACCTACATAAGCATTTT
>CAZKXP010000001.1:0-42413 GCA_964556955.1 uncultured Candidatus Saccharibacteria bacterium | reverse complement strand
CAACTTCTAAATCACCTGTAACTTCAATATCTCCTGCGGTTATTACTTTCTTTCCCTTTGCAGATACCTTACAAGTGAATACTTCATCCATCTTGGTTCTAAATTTAACCTGCTTGAGGTTAAGAATTATATCTACGACATTTTCCTTGATACCATCTAATGTAGAATATTCATGATCTATTCCTTTTATCTGTACACTGGTAATACCTGATCCTCTTAAACTAGAGTAGAGGATTCTTCTTAATGCATTACCCAATGTATGACCATATCCTCTTGGTAAAGGAGATATCTCGAAAAGACCATAGTTATCTTTCTCTTCTTTGATTACTACCTTTATATCTTTAAAAGCTTCCATGTAGTTGTAAATATTTAAAATTATCTAGAGTAGAACTCAATGATGAGATTTTCTTTAATGCCCTCATCAATATCTTCTCTAATTGGCATTCTTGCAATTTTGCAATTCAAATCTTTTCTCTCTATCCACTCAGGAGTAGCGAAAAGGGGTTGCTCTGGTGCAAGTTTTGCAGTTTTCAATGTAATGGTATCACCTTCCTTTACCTCATATGATGGGATTGAAAGCTTTTTACCATTCACTAAGACATGACCATGAGTTACTGCCTGTCTTGCAGCACCCCTTGATGGTACCAACCCTGCTAAATAGATTACATTATCCAATCTCAATTCCAACATCTTTAAAAGCTCTAAACCTTTGTCTGTGTTTCTTGTTTTTGCTCTTCTATCTGCTTCTACATATGATGTCTTCATCTTCCTCTCTCTCAACCCATATATTCTCTTCACTTTCTGCTTTTCTCGTAATTGGAATCCATAGTTGGATAGTCTAGCCTTTCTAGCATTACCATGTTGCCCAGGAGCAAAAGGTCTCCTAGTAATACCTGCTTTTTCGGAAAAAGATCTAGCTCCTTTTAGATTTAGATTAATCCCCTCTCTTCTACTAAGTTTTTCTTTTGGTCCAGTATATCTACCCATTTATATGATTTCGTAATAAATATTAACTATTTTCTAGGCATCTTTCTTGGTCTACAACCATTATGAGGAATAGGGGTCCTATCTACCAACATAGTAACTTTGATCCCTGCCGCATCTAGTCCCTTAATAGCAGAGTTTCTACCTGCACCTGGACCTTTGATGAATGCTTTTACCTCTTTTAATCCATATTTCTTAACTACCTTTTCTGCTAATTCTGTAGCTGCTTTGGTTGCTGCAAATGCAGTACTTCTTTTTGCACCTTTAAAACCCACAGCGCTTGGACTTCCCTGACCTAAAACTTCACCAGCCTCATCTGTCAATGTGATAATCGTATTGTTAAATGTAGACTGAACGAAAGCCATTCCCGTGCTAACGCTCTTCTTTGCTTTTTTCTTTGTTTTAGCCTCTGCCATCTAAATATATTTAATGATGTTAAGTTTTTGCTAACACTCTCTTTAATCCACCAACAGCTCTACTTCTACCCTTCCTAGTATGAGCATTGTGCCTTGTCCTTTGACCTCTAACAGGGAGACCTAGCTTATGCCTAATCCCTCTGTAGCATCTAATATCTTTTAATCTTTTAATATCTCTAAAGCCGCTCTGTCTCAAAGCACCTTCTACTGTATAATTCTCTTCAATATATTTCCTAATTACATCTAATTGAGCTTCTGACAAATCTTTAACAAAAGTATTCTCATCAATCTTTGTATTCTTACAAATGTCATGAGCACTCTTTGTACCTATACCAAAGATATCCATCAAGGCTACCCATACCTTTTTGTCATTTGTAATCTCAATCCCTGCGACTCTTGCCATCTTAAGTTTAGAAATAATAAAAAGTTAAATTAACCTTGCCTCTGCTTATGCTTTGGATTTTTTTTGCAGTAAACAAAAACTCTTCGGCCTCTTTTAACGCTGTAGCAATCTGGGCATCTTTTTTTTACCGAAGCTTGGACTTTCATTTTTAATTCATAGATCTAAAAGTAATTCTACCTCTCTCTTTATCATATGGAGTCATTTCAATCTTTACTTTGTCTCCTTCTAGGATTCTAATGAAATGCATTCGCATTTTACCAGAGAGATATCCAATAACGTCATGCTTTTTCCCATTCACATCGATTTCAACTACAAATTGAGTATTAGGAAGGCATTCTTTTACCACTCCTTCAAACTCGTATACTTTTTTACTATCAATCATTTTGTAGCCCCTTCAATGTAAATGAATCCCAAGAATTATATCAAAAGAAGAGCATTCTTTCAACAGAAAATGCTAATTCTGTGTACAATCTTGTGATACACAACGGAACAGGGTAAGGATATCAGATATTTGCGCTATTTACAAGTTTAATTTTGCGATAATATCTTGATGTATAACCTCTATTGAGGGACTTGCATCTACTTCCAATAAAATTCCACGTCTTCGATATTCAGAAAGTATCGGTAGAATGGTACGATTATATTCTTCCAACCTGCTTTTTATCTTCTCCGGCTTATCATCTTCTCGCTGGACTAATACGCTCCCACATTTATCACATACCCCTTGTTCTCTCTCTGGCTTATACTTCTCATGGTACGTAGCTTCACAACTCTGACATACTCGTCTAAGAGACATTCTTTCAATGGCTGTTTCTTCCGTCAATTTGAAATGCACAAAGACATCAAGCTTTCTCCCTAATTGTGCAAGGATATCATCAAACAAAGGAATTTGCCCAATTTCACGCACAACAGATACAAAAGCCCAATCTTTAGTGGAATCAAATTGTTCTACCCATTTTGAAAGCATCGAATATGTTAATTCGTTGGGAACAAACAAACCCTTTGCCCAGAAGTCATGTGCTTTAATCCCATCCTTATCACCACACTCGTACATTTTTCTGAACATCTCTCCAGTTCCTATTTTTTGGAAAGTAAATTTCTCCACAAGGAAATCTACTTGTGTATCTTTGCCACAACCAGAGGGACCATGAAAGAGAAATGTTTTCATATTTCGACGCTTCGCTTATATAAATATCTTTACAGTATAAGGTACTATTAGGGTTTATACAAATTTTTAATTTTATTATAGGGGATTTAATACTCTTAAAAAGAATATCTGATATATTTTTCAAATGGCATATAAAGCACCAAAGAAAAATAGAATTTACCATATTTATAACCGAGGTAATCGCAGATGTGTTATCGGAAAATGTAAAAAAGACTACGATTATTTATATTCGCTAATTAAAGATATCTTTAACGTTAGAAATTACGAGCTCTTTTGTTTTTGTATAATGCCAAACCATTACCATATTCTTGCCTCTCAGACGGGTGATCAAACGATAAGTCGAGGTATGCACATCATCAATTCTGCATACGCAAAATATTTCAATACGAAATACGGGCTTTCTGGGCATCTGTTTCAAGGTACATACCATAGGAAATGGGTTATTGGAAGAGATTCCATGATCCTCACATATGCTTATATTGTAAACAATCCGAAGAAATTAAAATCTATAGATTTCGAAAAATACCCTTGGCTATATGACAATCGTTTTCTGCTCAAAAACTACCTAGCGAGAAGGATTCTAGATCAAAGCACAGATGAATTTCAAACATTATAGTTTTAATCCCGGCTATTAAAATCCCAAATAGTGTGCATAATAGAAGGATATACTGCTCAGCGAAGCGTCCATTAGAGGTACTTGTCGTATCTTCTCACTACCATCATTGATTCTACCTGCCTCTTCGTATCTAACATAACACCAATAACAATCAAAAGACCCGTCCCAGTAATTACGCTAGCTGTCATAAGGCCAAAGTGGATCATAAAGCTTGGCAAGATAGAAACTAAAGCCAAGAAAATAGCCCCTACGATATTTAATCTTAATGCTGTCTTTCTCAGATAATCAGATGTATTATTCCCTGGCCTCACCCCCTGTATGAATGCCCCTTGTTTCTGCAGATTCTCCGACAGATCATCGGTATTAAAAACTACTGTTAGATAAAAAAGGGCAAATGCTATGATAAATACAAAAGTCAAAGATTCATAAATATATGTATTTCCGAGCCATTCGATCATCTTGTTTGCAAAATTTGTAACACCATCAGAATAATTCTTACTTACCAAAAATTTCGCAATCAACTGTGGGAAAGAAAGTAATGACATAGCAAAAATGACCGGCATAACTCCTGATTGAGTAAGCTTTATTGGGATATAACTATCCATCGCCCCCCCTGCTCTTACTCTACGAGAATATTGTATCGGGACTCTTCGTTCAGCCTGAGTAATAACTATGGTAACAACTATCAATATCAAAGCCATTGCGAAGAATATTACCTTTTGGAAGGTGTCCATAGTTACAAAATTTGTACGGACAGTACCAGGTATTCCAGAGAGGATACCTAACATAATCAGATATGAAGAACCATTCCCCACGCCATCCTCTGAGATCAATTCTCCAAACCACATCATGATTAACGAACCAGCAGTCAAAGCAGCAGACATACCTACCAATTCAATAGTACTTAATGTTTCAATCAAACCAAACCCTCGCAAGGTAGAGTAGATGACGAAAGATTGAAGAATCGCCAATGGAACTGTTGCCAGTCTTGTGTACATACTAATCTTTCTTCTTCCCTCGGGCCCCTCTTTCTTCAGTTCCTCCAACTTCGGAATTACTGTACCGAGAAGTTGAAAGATAATCGAGGCATTGATGTAAGGTGTTAAGCCGATAGCGACCAAGGATGCAGATTCTAAAACTCCCCCAGAAACAGTTGAGAGGACATCCCCTAATTGGGTACCTTCAAATAGTTGAACTAATGCATCCGCTGGTATTCCAGAAACAGGTATCGCCGAAAGTATTCGATATACTACCAAAATCAATAATGAAAACAGGATTTTATTTCTAATCGTTTTTGTCCTAAATATGGACACGATTTTCTCTTTTAGATTTGTCATTTTACAAGAGGTTATTTTATAGATCCCCCTGCTTTCTCTATCTTTTCCCTCGCAGAAGAGGATACTGTAATACCGACAATATATAATTTGTTCTTTATTTCGCCCTTACCAAGAATTTTCACGCTCTCCGAATTTTTCTTAACAATACCCTTGTTTTTCAAAATCTCCACGGTTACCTCTTCCCCATCCTTAAAGTTTTTTTCTAATACATCTACATTTACAGCTGACACCTCTATTTTCCTACTCTGATTGAAACCTTTATACTTTGGCATTCTTCTAAAGAATGGGACGTTACCACCTTCAAATGAAATCAATGATTTATGTCCTGATCTAGATTTTTGCCCTTTGGATCCTCTCCCTACAGTATGACCACCAACACCAGAACCATAGCCTCTACCGAGTCTCTTCGCTTTCATTGTTCTATTTGTTCTTTTGGGTAATTTTTCTAAATACATTATTTTCTCTTACTTACTTTAGTTGTTCTTTTTGTATCCTTCTTTACCTCTTTTTTCTTCGCTCTTTTTGCATCATCCTTCGCTTTCTTCTCTTTATCCATTTCATTCTTAAGATCTACCCTTGCTCTCATTTTTGTCATTTTTCTCAGTACGCGACCATTTCTTAATGATTTCAATGCCTCAAAGGTACAATATGCATTGGCATTTGCTTCTTGAGTGCCAAGAATCTTTCCGTACACATTGATAACACCTGCAATCTCCAAAACTGTTCTTACAGAAGATCCGGCAATTACACCAGTACCTGGTCTTGCAGGTCTCAACATCACCTTCGCAGCACCATACTTATATACCACTTCATGAGGGATTGTGTCCCCAATTAGCTGTATAGTCTTTACAGCTTTGGTCGCGAGCTTCTCTCCTTTTTCAATAGCACTTTTAACATCTATTCCTCTGCCCAAACCAACACCAACCCTTCCATTGTGATCCCCAACAACAACAACTGTACTGAATCTCAACCTCTTACCACCCTTTGTAACTTTCGCTACTCTTCTTACTGGTAGGGATTTCTTATCAAATTCTTTTCTTTCTCTGTTGTTATTTCTTCTTTCGGCTTCCATTTATATCTAATTATATTTTAATTCCATTATTTCTTAATTCATCTGCAAATGTCTTTATCAACCCATGATACCTATATCCACTTCTATCAAATACTGCACTATCAAATTTCTTAACCTCTGATGCAAATGTTTTTGCCATCTTCAGAATCTCATCCGAGTTCTTCTTACACATTACGGATTTAATAACTATATTTTTCTCGTCATCTGCAATACCTGCATAAAAATACCTGTTGCTTTTGAATACGAAGATCCTAGGCTTAGAAGATGTACCATTTACATTCTTTCTAATATGCAATTTTCTTCTTGCTCTTTTTTCTACTTTAGTATTTTTCATTATTATTTACCTAAACTTGATTTAGAACTCTTTCTTCTCACATATTCACCTTCATATCTTATTCCCTTACCTTTGTATGGTTCAGGTTTCCTTATCTCTCTAACCTTTGCTGCGAATTCTCCGACTTTCTGTTTATTATATCCCTTTATTACAATTTTTGTTTCCTCAGGAACTTCTATTGTAATACCTTCGATAGGTTCCACCTTCACTGGATGATTCCATCCTAGATTCATAACCAGACTTAACCCCTCCATTCTTGCTCTATAACCAACTCCTACCAATTCCAAGTGCTTCTCAAAACCATTTTTTACACCCTCAACAGCATTTGCGATTATCATCCTCAAGGTTCCATGATTGGAATGAGATTGTTTAGTTTCCTCTTTTGCAGTTAAGAAAATCTCATTTTCTTTCATCTCTGCAGCTACATCCATTGGTAAAGAAATCTTTATCTCTCCTTTAGGACCGGTTACAGTAACTTCAGAATCGTTGATTAATACTGTTACACCTTCTTCAATTTTGACTGGTTTTAGTCCTATTCTAGACATCTCAATTACCAAATCTTACATATTAATTCACCACCAAGGCCCTTACTCTTGGCCATAGCTCCAGACATCAATCCAGAAGGTGTACTTATTATTGAAATACCTCTTCCGTTCATAACTGGTTCAATTTCTTTTCTAGATACATATATTCTCTGTCCTGGCTTACTAACTCTAGTAAAATGTGCTACCACTGGCTCTTTCCCATCATATGCTAATTTCACTTCAATCATTTTTTCTTTAATTTCGAAATCCTCTATCATCGCTTCCTGTTTGAGAACCTTGAGAAGTTCTACATTCATCTTGGTGTTAACAACTTCCACTTCTGTATTCTTTCTCATTATTGAATTTTGTATTCTTGCCAATAGGTCTGCAATTAAATCGTTCATTTTTATATATATTTAAATTACCAAATAGATTTCTTAACACCCGGGATCTTACCCTGGCTTGCTAAATTTCTAAAACAAATTCTGCATACACCATAGTGTCTGATATATCCTCTTGATCTACCACAAATCTCACATCTGTTGTATACCCTTGTAGTATATTTTGAGCTTTCTTTTAACTTTCTTGCTTTGTATTCTTTAGCTTCTGTTGACATCTTTTACAAAAGGAAAACCAAATTTATCTAAGAGCATCTTACCTTCTTTAGCATTATTTGCCGTAGTAACAATCGTAACTTCCAAACCCCTTATCTTAGTAACATTGTTAGGATCAATTTCCAAAAAAATTGTGTGATCATCCAATCCGATAGAATAATTTCCTGCTTTATCAAAAGCTCTTGGAGACAATCCCCTGAAATCTTTTACTCTTGGTAGTACAACATTTACTAATTTATCAAAGAACTCCCACATCATCTCACCTCTTAATGTTACAGATACTCCAATTTCCATACCCTCTCTTAGTTTGAATGCAGAGACTGCTTTTTTTGCTTTGTTTATAACAGGTTTCTGACCACTTATTAATTCTAAAATTTTCGCAATCTCCTCGATAGCCGATTTGTTGTTTATTGCCTCTCCAGCACCAACATTGATTACGATTTTCTTAAGAGTTGGAACTTCCATAACATTTTTAAATTCCCCTTCTTTCATCAACTCTGCTTTTATTCTGTTGTTATATTCATCTCTTAATCTTGCCATTATTATTCTTTCTTTTTATCTGTTTTTGATTTAATACTCTTTTTTGCTGTAGTTTTCTTTGAGTCCTCTTTCTTCTCAACCTCTACTTTTTCTTCTTTTTTAGCTTCAATTACTTTGCCACATTTCTTACAAATTCGCATAACCTTATCAGCTTCCCTCTTTAATCCAATCCTTGTAGTCTTTCCGCACAATGGACAGACCAATATCACTTTTGCAACTGGCATTGGTTTCTCTATTGTCAAAATCTCAGAGGTTCTTGTTTTACCATCACCCTTTAAGTGCCTCTTATACAAGTTAACTCCGGTTACTACTACTTTTTGATTTTTAAGATCTACAGCAACTACAGCACCTGTCTTGCCACTATCCTTTCCGTATAATATTTTTACTGTATCGCCCTTTTTAATCTTCATTCTAGTATTTATTAAATTACAAAACTTCTGGAGCCAAAGACACAATTTTATCAAAACCACGATCTTTTAACTCTCTAGCAACAGGCCCAAAGATTCTTGTACCTCTTGGTGCTTTGGTTTTTGGATCTATCAAAACACATGCATTATCATCAAATCTAATATATGTACCATCCTTTCTTCTATATTCTTTATGTACCCTTACTATGACAGCCTTACCGACCTCATGTCTCTTAATCCCACCATTAGGTAGAGCTTTCTGTATTGATACTGTTACAACATCTCCGACATTAGCATACCTTCTTTTTGATCCACCTGGAATTCCAAAGATCTTCGCTATCTTAGCACCACTATTATCTGCAACTGTTAAAAAACTCTCTCTTTGTACCATATTATTTGCTTACTACAACCCAATTTACGTTTTTAGAGAAAGGTTTACATTCTCTAATAGTTACAACATCTCCAATATTTAAAGGCTCATTTGTATGAGCAAAGAATGTCCTATTTCTCTTCATTACCTTCTCGTACTCTCCGTGTCTGTATACCTCTTCTATCTGTACACGTACAGTACCAGTCATTTTATTTCCAACAACTGTTCCTGTATATTCTCTTTTTTTACTTGTTTTTACTGTTTCTTTTTCCATATTTTTACTTGTAACGGCTTGTATTCTATCAATTATTTAGCTTATTCTCAAGCTACAATCCGCCTTTTACTATAAACTTAGTTTTCATTGATAACTTCTGTCCACCAAGTCTCATCGCTTCTTTAGCTGTAGCTTCATCTACACCACTGATTTCAAAAAGAATTGTTCCTGGTACTACAACTGCTACATATCCTTCAACTGCTCCTTTACCACCAATCATCTTACTGTTGACAGATTTGTGTGTAAAAGGTTTATGAGGGAATATTTTAATCCATACCTTACCTTTTCGCTTCATATAATTGTTAATTGCTTTTCTAGCAGCTTCTATTTCTCTTCCTGCAATCCAACCATTCTCCATCGCTTTCATTCCGTACTCTCCAAAAGCAAGTTTGTTATTAGCGGTTGCAACACCACCCATTCTACCTCTGAATTCTTTTCTAAATTTTCTTTTCTTTGGTTCTAAGTATAATCCCATGGTTATGTATTAAATATATTATTCTTCTTCTGTTATCTCAGATTTATTACCCTTGTAAATCCATACCTTGATACCCATCAAACCCGCATCCAATGTTTTAGCTGTATCCATCGCAAAATCAACATCTGCTTTCATGGTCTGTGCTGGTACAGAACCTGCGCTTACCTTCACTGTTCTCGCTTGGCTAGCACCATTTATTCTCCCAGATACCCATATTTTCAATCCCTTAGCACCTGCCATCATTGCCTTCTCTTTTGCACTCATCATTAAAAGCTTGGATGGTTGCCTTCTTTCAATACCTTCCGCAATAGTTCTTGCAATTATCCTTGCAGACATATCAGCCTTTTTAACCTCTCTAATTTTCACTTCTACATCCGATTTGGTCATTCTCTTTAGTTCTTTTTGCAATTTATCAATACCTTCTCCGCCTCTACCGATAGCAACACCAGGTCTTGCAACATTTGCTACAACTTCAATCTTATTTGCAGATCTGTGAATCTTTACCTGATCTACACCAGAATCCTTCATTGCAGTTCTTATCTTTTCTTCGATTTTTAGGTCTTGTGCAAATATCTTTGGGAACTGAGTCTTGCTTGCATACCAAACAGAATCCCATGTTTTGTTTATTCCCATTCTAATTGCGTTTGCATTAACCTTTCTTCCCATGATTACTTAACTTTTAATTCTAAATTAAGATGTGATCTTCTTTTATTTATTCTAGAAACTCTTCCTCTAGATCCGAATCTCCTCCATTTTCTGGTGGGAGCTTCATCTACAGAAATAGTTTTTACAACCAAACTATCTTTATCAACACTATGTATATCTTTTGCGTTAGCAACTCCAGTCTGGATTGCTTTCTTTACAAAATCTGTGCCTTTTTTGTTAACCAATGCCAAAGAATCTAAAGCTTTATCTGCTCTCATTCCTCTTACTACATCTGCTACCAATCTCAACTTGGTTGGAGACTGCGCTATATCTTTAACTGTTACTTTTACTATTTTCTCTTCCATCTTTATCTATTTATTAATTATTCAAATCTACCGCTACTTCCGTAAACCTGTGAGAGCTTACCCTTCTTAGCGTGACCTTTAAATTTTCTTGTAGGAGAAAATTCTCCCAATCTATGTCCTATCATTGATTCCGAGACCAATACTTCCTCATGCTTTTTACCGTTGTATACCAAGAACTTCATACCAACCATCTCTGGTGTAATAGTAGAAGCTCTCGCCCATGTCTTGATTGGAGACAGTTTACCTGTCTCTCTAGCCATAGCAACCTTCTTCATCAATTTCTCGTCTGTATATGGTCCTTTCTTTAATGATCTAGACATATTTCAATATTTCAAAATTATTTCTTAGCGAAAGGTCTATTCTTAGTCCTTCTTCGCTTGATGATAAACTTCTCGGTTCTCTTATTATCTCTTGTTCTAGTACCAACTCTGTTACCCCAGATATCCTTAGCAGCACCACCAATCACACCCTTACCTTCTCCACCACCATGTGGATGCTCTACTGCGTGCATCGCCATTCCTCTCACCGTTGGCCTCCATCCTAAGTTTCTTTTTCTTCCTGCCTTACCAAGTTTTACATTTACCTTATCTTCATTACCTACCTGCCCAATAGTTGCCATACAATCCGCATATACCAATCGAATCTCTCCAGATGGCATTTTAATCTGTACAAACTTACCTGTAGGATCAATACCCTGTACGACAATAACCTGACCAGCTGCTCTCCCAAATGCGGCACCTTTACCTGGAACACTTTCTACACAGTGAACCTCAGTACCAGAAGGAATATTTTTTACCTTCATAGCATTACCTGGAAGGACATCTGCCTGCTCTCCAGAAACCAAAGTATCACCTGTTTTAATTCCTCTTGGAGCAATTATATACCTCTTCTCCCCATCTGCATACTGCAAAAGTGCCAAATGTGCTGTTCTGTTAGGATCAAAATACAGACCTTCAACCTTAGCAGGCACACCATATTTATCTCTTTTAAAATCTATTATTCTAACTCTTCTCTTGAAACCTCCACCCCTGTGCCTTACAGTTACCTTACCTTGATTGTTTCTACCTGACCTCTGCCTCTTAGCGATAGTTAGGCTTCTTGGACCCTTGCTCTTTTCTAAGCCAGATCTATCTCCTAGTTTTGTGCCTCTTAGTGTAGAAGTTGTTGGTTTAAATGATTTTACTGCCATGACTATATATTTAAGAATTCATCAATTTTATCTCCCTTTTTAAGGGTCACTACAAACTTAACCATATCTGATCTTCTAAAGAAGAGATTGGTCTTAAAGTTTCTATATTTCTGCCCAGGTCTCACAACACTATTTACCTTTTCAACATGTACTTTGTATTTCTTTTCAACTGCTTTCGCAATTTCAATTTTGTTAAAACCTCTTGTCACCAAGAAAGTATACTTGTTCGAAGCATTGGCTAGGTTGTAGCTTTTCTCAGAAACAACAGGTTGTAATTTAATCTCTTTATTTTCCATTTGTTAATCTTTCCTCAAGTATCTTAACAGCTTCTTGATCAACTAAAACATTCTTAGTATTAGCAAGATGCTTAACATTTAACCTTGTAGGGTCCACAACATCTACGATTTTGACATTTTTCAAACTCATCTTCACATCTACATTTGCAGAGACAACCAAAGCTTTCTTCCCTATCTGTTTCTCCATATTCTTTCTGGCATCAGATTTTGGCATATTTACAAAACTCAATTCTTCTTTTCTCAACCTCTCAGAGAGCATAATGCAGGTTGCTTTCCTTGCCATCTGTTTGTTAACACTTTTCTTCCAGTTTTTACCTCTAGGAACAAATGTAACACCACCACCTACCCACAATGGAGATCTAATTGAACCAGATCTTGCTCTTCCTGTACCCTTCTGTTTCCATGGCTTTCTTCCTCCTCCACTTACATCACCTCTTGTTTTAGCATTAGAAGTGCCTGTTCTTTCGTTGTTCATGTACACATAAAGAACCTGTGCTACTAAATCTGCATTAAATGGCAATTCCCAAACATTCTTGTTTAGTTTTATCTCTGTTTCTTTGGTTGTAGTTTTTTTTACTTTCTCTTCCATAGTTATCTACTTAATATTGCTACTAAATCTCCCTCTGAACCTGGTAATGGTCCAGAGATTAAAAGGTAAGAATCTTTAATATCAACTATCTCTTTGTTTTTTAATGTAACTGTCTCTTGTCCCATTCTTCCACCCATTCTTTTACCTTTCAATACTCTACCAGGATCTGTACCAGCACCTATAGAGCCAGGGGCTCTTAATCTATCAGACTGACCATGCGTTCTTGGCCCACCCGCAAAACCCCATCTTTTTACAACTCCTGCGAATCCTTTCCCTTTTGAAATACCTGTAACTTCCACTTTGTCTCCTGCTACGAAGATTTCAGACTTAACCTCATCCCCGATATTCACATTCTCTACTGCTAGTTCACCTCTGAAATATTTTCTCATAGAAGGAACTTTCTTCGCCTCTTTATACTTACCTGCCAAAGCTTTGTTTGCTTTCCTTTTCTCTCCCAGTCCCAACTCAAAACCCATAGGTTCTTTAAATGAAAGCATGCAGCCATTAACATCAACAACTGTTACAGGAACCATCTTCCCTTCCTTGTTGACCACTCTTGTCATTCCTTTTTTTATTCCTATTAATGCTTTCATAGTTTTTTAATTATTGTATCTCGACACCAACTCCAGCAGGCATTTGAAGATGTTGTAATGCATCTATAGTCTTTGGAGTAGGATCAATGATATCTATTACTCTTTTATGCGTATTAATCTCAAAATGTTCAATTGAGCTCTTGTAAATAAATGGCGACCTATTTACTGCGATCTTTCTTTTTCTAGTCGGCATAGGTATTGGACCCGCAACTTTAGCACCTGTGCTTATTGCTGTCTCTATAATACTTTTTGCAGACTTATCAACTACTATCGAATCATATCCCTTCAACTTTACTCTGATTTTTGCAGTATTAGCCATTATTTAAAAGAGCTAAATTAATTAAATAATACAGGGGAGAGGCAACGCCCCTCCCCTTTTCTTTCTTACTTTAAGATCTCAGTTACGATACCTTGACCAACAGTCTGTCCACCCTCACGGATAGCGAATGTTAATCCTTTCTCGACAACTACTGAAGATCCCAACTTTACAGTAAACTCAGTGTGATCACCTGGTGCTACCATTTCTACACCTTCTGGCAATACAACTTCACCTGTTACATCAGCTGTTCTTACATAGAACTGAGGTTTGTATCCAGATACAAATGGAGTGTGTCTTCCACCTTCTTCTTTACTCAATACATAGACCTCTGCCTTGAAATCAGTATGCATTTCTACAGAACCTGCAACTGCAACTACCTGACCTCTTTCTACATCATCTCTCTTCAATCCTCTTAACAATACACCAACATTATCTCCAGCTTCACACTCTTTCATGCTCTTGTTGAACATTTCGATTCCTGTAGCTGCTGTCTTGATAGGTTTCTTTCCCATACCCAATACTTCAACATCCTGACCTAATGTCAACTTTCCTCTTTCAACTCTTCCGGTTACAACTGTACCTCTACCTTCGATTGAGAAGACATCTTCAATAGGTAGTAAGAATGGCTTATCAACATCTCTCTCTGGCATTGGGATATATTCATCAACAGCTTTGATTAATTCCCTAGCTGCTGCAAGACCTTCCTCATCACCGTTTTGTGCTTTCAATGCATCACCAACAACGATTGGAGCATTCTCATCAAATCCATATTTCTTCAATGCATCTTGAATGTCTGCTTTGATAAGTTCAAGAATCTCTTCGTCTGCTTCACCAAATTTGTTGATGAAAACAACAATCTTAGGAACACCAACCTGCTTTGCAAGTAGTAAGTGCTCTTTGGTCTGAGGCATAGCACCATCGTTAGAAGATATAACCAAGATTGCACCATCCATTTGTGCAGCGCCTGTGATCATATTCTTGATATAGTCCTTATGTCCTGGGCAATCTACCAATGCATAGTGCCTGGTATCTGTCTCAAACTCAACGTGTGCTACAGAAATAGTAATAGATTTTGCTCTAGAATTAGGATCTTTATCAAGCTTATCAACCATCCTTGCCCTATCTGCTTCTGGGTAGAATGCATTGAGAATACCTCTTACCAATGTGGTCTTTCCGTGATCGACATGACCAATTGTACCGATATTCATGTGTGGTTTTGTTCTGTTAAACTCTGCCATTTATATATTGTTAATAAATTAAATATATTAATTCTAATATACACATTTGCGAGATTTCGCAAACCTGCAATGGATATTATCAAAAAGTAAGCCGAGTTGCAAGTGGTTTGTAGTAATTTAACACAACATTTACCATCTCCCAAGAAGGTTACTTCCCCTTCCCTGCAATTTCCTCTGCAACATTCTTTGGAACCTCAGCATAGTGTGATGGCTCCATATTTGCACTGCCTCTACCACTAGTTATCGATCTAAGCTCATTGGTATAACCAAAAAGCTCAGAAAGCGGTACTATTGCATCTATCCTTGACATACCATTTCCGATACTCTCAGAACCTTGAATCTGACCTCTCTTACTACTTAGAGAACCTGTGACATCTCCCATGTATTGATCCGGCGTTTCTACCTCAACCTTCATAACAGGCTCAAGCAACACAGGATCTCCTAACTTACAACCATTCTTAAATGCCATAGATCCAGCTATTTTAAACGCAGACTCCGAAGAGTCTACTTCATGGTAAGAACCATCATATACTGTGACTTTGATGTCTACTACTGGATATCCAGCGACCACACCAGATTTCATAGCTTCTTCTACACCTTTCTGGATAGGAGCAATATATTCCCTAGGAATAGAGCCACCCTTAATCTCACTATTAAACTCGAAACCTTTGCCTGCTTCATTTGGCTCAAGCTTCAACCAACAATGACCATACTGACCTTTACCACCAGACTGCTTGATATATTTGCCTTCTGCTTGCTCTACATTTCTTCTAATAGTTTCTCTGTATGCGACCTGTGGCTTACCCACATTGGCAACAACATTGAATTCTCTCTTTAATCTATCAACCATAATCTCCAAATGAAGCTCACCCATACCAGAGATAATGGTTTGTCCGGTTTCCTGATTTGTGTTTACTCTAAATGTAGGATCTTCCTTAACCAATCTTGTCAAAGCATCTGTCATCTTCTCTTCATCTGATTTGGTCGCAGGTTCAATAGCTTCAGAAACAACTGGTTCTGCGAACTCAATCTTTTCGAGAATTACTGGTTTGGACTCATCACAAAGAGTATCTCCAGTTATGGAATCTTTCAAACCTACTATTGCTCCGATATCACCTGCTCTCAAGGAAGTTACATCCTCTCTATCATCTGCATGCATTAACACCAATCTACTTACTCTCTCCTTGATATTCTTCGTAGAGTTCAATACATACGACCCTGCATCAATCTTTCCCGAATATACTCTGAAGTATGATAGGTTACCGATATGCGGATCATTGACAATTTTAAAAACTAAAGAAGAGAATGGTGCATTTTCATCTGGTTGCATCTCGATCTCCTCACCAGTCTTAGGATGTATTCCCTTAAAAGGAGGTACATCCACAGGAGATGGTAGACATATCGTGATGTAATCCAACAGAGTTTTGGCCATAGCTGTTCTTGAGTCTCCGCCTAATACTGGGAATAGGTTCATATTCAAAGTACCCCTTCTAAGAGCAGCGTAGAGTTCCTCTGTAGTTAACTCCTGTCCATCAAAGAATTTTGCCATTAGGTCATCATCCTGCTCTGCTAGTGCTTCAACCAGAATTTCCCTTCTTTTATTTACTTTATCCATGAGATCTTCTGGGATTGGAATTTCTTTCAATTCAGGATTATCCACACCATCATATGTGTATGCTTTCATCTTTACCAAATCTACATAGCCATGAAGTTCTTGCTCTTTACCAATTGGTAATGTTACTGCAACTGCCTTTGGACTCAATCTGTCCTTGATTGTTTGGAAACTATGTTCAAAGTCTCCACCAATCAAATTGATCTTGTTCATAAAACAGATTCTTGGGACTTTGTACTTGTTTGCCTGTCTCCAGACTGTCTCGGATTGTGATTCGACGCCTTTTCTTCCATCAAAGATTACAGCTGCACCATCCAACACACGAAGTGATCTCTCAACCTCTGCTGTGAAATCTACATGACCTGGTGTATCGATGATATTGATTCTGTGTCTCTTGTTGTCGTAATCCCAAAAACATGTAACTGCTGCGGACATGATTGTGATTCCTCTTTCCTGTTCTTGTACCATGAAGTCAGTAGTTGCTGCACCATCGTGTACTTCTCCAATTTTGTGAACCTGTCCTGTAAAATACAAAAGCCTTTCTGTAGTAGTAGTTTTACCTGCATCGATATGCGCAATGATTCCGATATTTCGGATTTGTTCCATTGGCATTTTGATATTATATGTAGTTTTGTCCATAAAATTGTTTGTAAAAGTTAACACCCACAAAAAGGAAAGTTTACACTCTCGCCGTTGCGATTATATCAGAACTATTTGATATTAGACAACAGCCTCGTGGCATCTTCTGTAATTGAATATTCTAAATCGTATTCAATAGACTTTTTCAGAGCTTCTGTTGAAGCATCAGAATTCCCTTGTTCAAACTCGATCCTTCCAAGTAAATAGTAGTACTTGGGGTTAAATCTATCTAAAGCCAATAGCTCATCTAAAATAGTTTCTGTCTCACCTAGATCGGCATTTTGGTCTAACATTGCTAAGACTTTGTAGTAAAGATAACTCTTCTTTGTAGAATCATCCAAAGCTAATTTCCCAAGTTCTGCTATGTAATAGTTAATTTTCTCAGTTTTTTGCAACACATAGTTTATGCGGATACCATATTCATAGAGATAGATCTCTTTTGTTTTGGCCAATACGATTTGTAACACTTCATCTGCCTCAAGAGTTTGATTGTTTTCTAAAAGCAGATCTAGATATTCCGAAAGAAAATCCTGATTGGGTGTACTTCCCATATATCCCAAAGCTTTTTCATAACACTCCAAAGCACTGCTTAGATCACTTTTCTTAATATATGCTCTAGCCTCAACCCAAAAGATATCTTCTTCCATACCTCCCAAGGTTACAGCTTTGTTCAGCTCCTCAATGGCTTTATCATATTCCCCAACTTCATAGTAAGCCCTCCCAAGGAAATATTCTCCTTCTAAATACTCTACGATTTCATCCTTGATGGGTTCTAGGACGGAGATCGCAAGGGTTGGGTATCCACTATTAATATATACTCTCGAAAGTTTGGTAGCATTGTACTTAGTATCTGAGTCTAGAGAGCCCAGCACACTACTGAATTCTTCGTAGTACACTGACCATTTTTCAGAAGGAGATACACTACCAAGTGTAGATTTAGCATTCTCTACATCATATGTAGCAAGAATATATGACAATAGGAGTTTTGCTTCTGACAAGCTATCACCATCAAACAAATTCTTTTTGAAAAGTTCCGATGCATTCCCAATATCATTCTTTTTCAAGTATGCTTTGCCCAATGCAAGCTCTAGATTCTGATTTGCCTCTCCTAATCCCTGCCCCTTTTTGCAAGTTTCTAATGCTTTGCCATTTTCGTTGAGAGCCATATACTCCTCACACAACAATGCATAGAGAGTACCTTGGTCATATATTGTTAATTTCTGAGCAGAGTTATCAAGAATTGACAGAGCATCATCTATTTTCCCCTTCTCTATTAAGATCTGTAAAATGCCTTCAAATGCTTCGATTCTTGAAGGGATTTGCTCTACTGCTTCGTAATACGTTATCATCGCTGTGGAGTACTCTTTTCCTTCATGCCACTTTTTTGCTTCAGCTATTTTGGTATTGTAGCTAGCATTCTCCTCACTAGTCACACGATTGGAAACGAAATACCAAATTACCAAGCCTCCAATTAGTAAAACAAGGATAGCCCAAGGGATAATTTTCTTAAAAGCAGTTTTCATATTTTGAATATACCATACCAGGCCTGGCCATAGCCAGGCTTGGGTTCAGAACTAGTTAATGTACCTTCTCGCTTGTACTACCGTTGTTTTCTACTAGACCAACCTACTGGTTGTCGCGAATGAACAAACTATTAAATATCCGATACGCAGAGAGGTAGTAAATGACACGAAGATTTATAGTTATGAACAACCTGTGACACAAGGCCAAGCCATAGCCAGGCTTTATGTATGGTAAAATATGGATTACATATGAACAAAGCTAAAATATCTGGTCTTGTAGTTGGAATTCTGGTCTTTCTTTTGATGAATTTTTTAGATAGGCAATACCTATCTCCCATCACCGATGTCTTAGATGACACCTGGACCCAAAAGGTCTTTGGTATTGATATAACAGAGGAGAAGAAATTGCTTGATATCAAATTCATAACTGTAAATAATGATGGTGATGTTGAGCATTTCATAACCAGAGCTAAGAATCCTGAAGAAGCTCTTCTGTCCAATGGTTATGCACTAGACGAGGAGAAAAGAATTGACACAAACTCTCCCGCAGATACTTTGTTAGATGATTCCATTATTGTCCTAAACACATACCGAACAGTTCTAGAAAATATTAATATCTCAATACCATACGAAAAGATTGTAGAAGGTGGGTCCCTTTGTGAAAGTCTAGGGACAAAGATTACCTTACAAAAAGGAGTGCTTGGTGTAGCAACACAAACAATTGAAAAGGTATATGTGGGAAACAGCCTAGTTTCTACAAAGCTCATCGATGAGGAGATTATTTCTTCCCCACGAAAAGAAATTCTCCTGTTATCAGGCCCTAATGATTCTCCTGATTCTGTAGAACAAATTGGATACAATTGTGGGTACTGGGAGGCATATATTGACAGTGATGTCTCTGCTACAGACGAAGAAAAACAATGGTTAAAATTTACTATGCGCTTAGAATCAGGATGTAATGCAGAAAGTGATAAACACTCTTTTTACAAAGGACTATTCCAATGGTCTCCATGCCAATGGTACAAGCAATTTCCAAGTGACAATATTTTTGATGGCAAGCTTCAAATTAAAAGGACTTTACAAAAATTAAGAGCAGGGGCTAATCCCAAATATATGTGGCCTGCGGCATACAAGAGATACGTTGAGACATATGGAGAACTGAGCTGGCTATCATCCAATACCAACTAGAAGCTACACTCCGCTAAAATATTCACAGATCTCTTGTGGAATCTCTCCTAAAAATCTCGAGGGTATTTGAGAACTAAATCCTTCCCTTGTCATCCTTTTCTCAGCAAAAGTGAGAGTCAATTTCTGCTTAGCCCTAGTAATACCCACATAGCAGAGCCGCCTTTCCTCCTCCAACTCCTTTTCATCAACAAAAGCACGTGAGTGTGGCAGGAGTCCCTCCTCAACACCAATCATAAAGACATAATCAAATTCCAGTCCCTTAGAGGAATGTAGCGTCATCAAATTTACATACATACCGCTTCCATCCTGATTCTTGTCTTGTTCTTGCTCTATTAGGTTTATCTCATTTAAAAATGTTTCAAGGCTATTTTCTGGACTTTTTTGGACATATGTATATGCTACATTTTTTAATTCTGTAATATTCTCCTTCTTCATCTCTGATTGATCAGATCCATCATCAAACATTCTAATATAGCTAGTCTTCTCAAGTATCATATCTATGATATCGAGAATGTTTTTCCCTTGTGCTTGTGTGTATATATATCCAAAGGTAGATATGAGGTTGAGGAATTTGCCATACTCATCTTTTTTGGTAGCTACTTTCTCTAAGATTGAGGACCTAATACTTTCAGGTCTCTCTGTTTCTGGATGTTGAGAAAGATATGCAGAAACCAAAAATTCTCCGACAGTAGAATCTGTACTTTTGGCTAACTCATGCAAAAGTGCAACTGTTTTGGGTCCTACTTTCCTTGCTGGGACATTAAGAACTCTATCAATACTTAGCTCATCCTTGAGATTATATATGAAGCGAAGATAGCTTATGATATCTTTAATCTCTTTTCTTTCGTAGAATCTAAAACCTCCGACCAATCGGTATGGTACTCCTTCTTTTAGTAAGGCTTCTTCAATCGCACGAGATTGATAGTTGGTTCTGTACAGTATAGCTATGTTTGATAATGGTATTCTCATATCTTTAAGATGTTGTACCTTACTAACCACGTAGTCAGCTTCATCTTCTTGGTCTCTTGCCTGATATACTGTTATATTTTCACCATCAGAATTATCTGTCCAGAGTTTCTTTTGTACTCTTTGATTGTTTTGTTGAATTACAGAAACAGCAGCAGATATTACATTTTTTGTAGAACGATAGTTTTGTTCTAGTTTTATGACTGTTACATTTTTAAAATCGTCTTCAAATGACTGAATATTTTTTATATCCGCTCCTCTCCATGCATATATTCCTTGATCATCATCTCCCACTACACAGATGTTTTGATGTTTTTCAGAGAGTAATTTCGCAAATTTGTATTGTGCGTTATTGGTATCTTGGTATTCATCGATTAATAGGTATCTGTATCTTTCTTGGTATCTTTTCCTAATATCTTCATTCTCTTCCAACATTTTTACTGCTAGATACAAGAGGTCTCCAAAATCCATGGAGTTTTGGACTTTTAATTGTTTTTGATATTCAGGATATATATCAGCTACAATGTCCTCGATATATCCACCATAGTGTTGAGGGAAATTCTCTGGAGATATCATTTCGTTTTTTGCAGAACCTATGAAATATGATACTGCCTGTGGCTTTATCTGCTTAATATCTATCTGTCTTTCAAGCATTAGCTCTTTTATGAGGTTTTCACTATCGTCAGAATCATATATTGAGAAATTGTTTGTGTACCCAAGTGCTTTTGCATTTTGTCTAAGAAAGAGTGCCCCTATCGAGTGGAATGTTCCAACAGTTGGAAGTTCTGCTATATTGAGACCCAATTCTCCTAAGAGTGTTTTTATTCTTTCTTGCATCTCTCCTGCGGCTTTTTTGGTAAATGTTACCGCCATGATATTGTCAGGAAGAATTTCTTTCTTACTGATTAAGTATGCTATTCGATTTGTTATGACCCTTGTCTTGCCTGAGCCTGCTCCTGCAAAAACTAGAAGGGGTCCTTCTGTGCATTCTACGGCTTTTTTTTGTTCTGGGTTTAATCCCCCAAGAATTAGATCTTTTGTCATTGCGCGGTAATTTTGGATTATATCTTCTTCATATACCTAGAGAATACCCATCCGACAGTATCTTCGCTGTACTGTATCTGCATCCATCCATTCTCTTCACTTAACAATATGAATACTGTTCCGTTATCTACGCTATCTAATATTTTACAACTATACCATTGGCAATTTCTAATATTTGCAAAACCATATTCAGATGAGGCTACCTGTACCAATGTTTTGTCGCCCTTAACAATATTAAATTTTAATTCGAAGGAAGAATCAGCAAATATGGTTTCATTGTTTCTAGCAAGAACAAAACTCTGCGCTGCTTCTCCAGGGGTAGTCCTCGCGAAGAGATCAAATTCTAATGTTACACTCTCTCCTGGTTTTACAGCCTTGTTTTCAATATGGGTTGGTTTGCTAAAACTATCCCATACTCCATTGATTGCAAAACCTGAATCATTACCATCTGCTGTAGATATATATATTGGATGTACATCAGTTAGCCATGCAAAATCATTCATGTTTGTTACTTTTACAGAGATGTGTAATCGTGAGCCGATACTTACTTCTGGTTCGTAGGCAACATCCTCGATTTTGGCTTTGTAGGAGAGATTACTTGTCGTATATCCTTGCCAATCTTGGAATATTTCCGATACTGATTGGTTAAAATCTCCTGCGGCATCAGATACCTGGAATTTTGCAAGTTGTCCTTCTGGTGAGGATATTTTAAGGCTTTTTGCTTGGATACTTTGTATACCGTATTGCGAAGAGATGGTATCTACTAATTCGTATATTGTTGATGATGCTCTATTGGAGAGTATTGGATTGTTAGAGAGATATCCAATTAATATACTTCCTGTGTCATTTTCTATTTCTGGGTTCGCCCCTATGCCTCCACTTTTACCTTCATATATTTTCCCACTACTATCTACAAGGAAGTTGAATGGGATATCTGCAAAATGTAATCTAGTAATGCTGTAGTAGTAGAGAGTCTTGACCCAAAGAGATGGATTGTCCGATAGTTGTGGAGAGCTAGTGGTTATCTGGGATATGTATATTACATTGGGTGTCTTGTATTCTACGTTGGTTTGATCAGAGATTGATGTGTCAAAATTCTGGTCTGATATTGTATTTATGGTGTATGCAAATACCTCGTAAGGGAAGAAACATATTAATGCAAATACTATTAATTTGAGGGCTGTTTTCATACAAATGATTGTAGCACAGATATTTACTCCGTGGATATATATTCAGGATCTATCGCATTAATATACCCTATGGCAGGGATATCATATTGTGTTTTTTGATAGGTAATCTCGCATGTTAGATCTAGTTTATACACAGGGGTTAGATCTCCCTGGTCCATACGCTTGTAGAGATAGGCTAGGCTTGCAGAGTTGCTTTTGCAGTTTGAAAGAGTATTTGCAATATCTTCAAATTCTTCACTTTTGTAATCTATCTCCGAGAGGATTGTACTTTGGGTAGAGCCATATATGGGATATATTTCTTTGGGGTATGTAGAAAGGTTGATGTAATCTTCAAGTAAACTTGTTGATATTAAAGGTAGCACTTTGGGATCGTCAAGTATATCAACAAGCAATATCTTCCCATATATTACTTCACCATTCTTCATCGCAAGATAATCTGTCTGTTGCCTATCGAAGACCGTTTCCATATTTACATCGCCAATTTTCCTAGTGGCATAGTATATTGTCTCCCCAGAGTCACCCTTCTGGCTATGTGTAAGCGTGTATGTCCATTGCTTTTCAAAGTATTTTTCTACGAACTGCGTAAAAGAGTATGCTGTCAACGAGCTTTCATTCCAAGGTATGCCTTCGGTAAAGTTAAATATTAAGTAGTTTTGATCTAATGTGTAAATTACTGAATCTTCGCCGTTTTTCCATCTGTAGTAGTTTCCTTCTTCTTGGGTCCCAATCTTCATTTCAGGATCTGTGTTTTTTACAAAACTTTCTACTTTTGACAAAGAGACAGAAGAAGAGATTGTGTATATCAAGGCTTCTTTTTCTTTTACATTCACATCACCTAATTCGATCTTTTGATTTGAAAAACTTAGGGATTCTTGTTGTACTGTATTTGTTGAGGTATCTTTGTTTTGATTTTTAATTATGAAATATATAGCTACAGCTGTTACTATTGCTACTATTATGATTATCCCTACCAACAGTATTTTCTTTTTTTCCATAGATAATCATTTTGTATAAATTATTTAGCTGGGCATGCTCCGAGGTTACAACCAAAACCTCCACTAGAGGTACTATTTTTCAATACATCCTGAGGATCAACAACAGAGCCGTTTAATTTTGTTTGTAGGTGGAGGTGTTCTCCAGATGAACATGCGTGTGTAGTTTCTTGTATTGTCATTACTCTTGCAACTTTTTGACCAGCAGAGAGTTTAGTCCCTACTCCATAGGTGGTACTGACATGTATTAATGTAAATTCATATGTACTACCACCATATGTTGCTTTGAATTTTACCATTCCTCCAGCATAGCCATTGGTACAATGTGCACTTCCAGAGTATGTTACTACACAGTTATCATTACCACAAAAAGTTGGTGCATAGAAGGAATCCGTACCTGTGATATCTACTGCTGCAACATTATCGTGAGAGTAGCTTCCATATGGTCCTTGTGTACAGTTAAATGATCCTGCTCCGAGTAAACATTTCTCACCATCTGGTAAAGAACCTGCTACAAAATCTCCAATGTTATGATCATCGTCTTCTCCGATTATGGGAGATATACCTACAAAGTTTGGATTATATTCCACTTCTCCAGGGACATAGTATGTATATGCATAGGCTTGGGAATCGAATCTTTTTTGGGAGGAGCTTGATAGGAAGATCATCAAACCAACAATGCCAACGGAGATGATCATAACAAACTGGATTAGAAATTTAGCAGTATCATAGAGGATATCTGTTACAAGAGCACTTAATATTGGTGCAATGAAATAACCTAAGCCACCTGTGACACCTATACCGAGAGCTGTAAGGAGACTCGTTACAAGAGATTTCGCTAATACTTGGAAACCTCCCTTTAGCAACCACTGCTCTAGCAAGGCTAACGCCTCCTTATTAACAATTCGCTTCACTAAACTATCATAAAGCTTCTGCCTAAGCTTCTTAAATACATGCTCATCCATCCAAGCCTTTACTTTATCTCTCTGCCTTTGCGCAAAAGAGAAGATATTTCCTAATTTTGTAAAAGATACCATCCCCTTTAGTTGTGATTCTGAAAAGCCTTTAGTATTAAGGAAGGCGAGATGGGCTTTGTCACCTTTCGCCAATAGCCCCCAATCTAAACCTAGTTTTTCCAAATCATTCATACTTTTCCCTGCTTTTTTGTATGCTAAATACATAAAGCCTTCTCCATTTACGAAAAGCGTTTTCATAATTGACTTTGGAGTTAGGTAATATATATTTGTCATCATTGAGTTGTATAATCTGTTTAAGCCTTTTATTTCCTCTCCGTTATCGTCTTTCAATTTTGCAGTAAGTATCTTAACTTTCGATTTTTTTGCAAATTCAAAATCTGTTAAATCAGATGGTAAAGCAAAAGAGTTCGTGTTAGCATCATAAAAAGAGCCATCTAGAACGCTTGTTATTACATTTTCTCCATTTTCGCCAAAAGTTGCCTTGAGAGATGCTAAGGTCCCATCTATCCTACCAATTGCACCCCAAAAACGCATTGTGTTGAGTTCTCTATCTCCCTTTTTAAGCTCATTTATCTTATATCTAATTGCTTTTTCTTTCTCTTTGTCTCCTACTTTCCTTGCAGCATTCAATTCTCCTTTATACATATTTATTTTTTCATAAATCGCTTTTTTCGCCCTGAAAATATCTTGATTCTCACCAGCTAAGTTCCCTGATAATAAAACTCCCGTCTGCCCTAGTTGCTCAATACCAAGTTCTATATTCGCTCTCTCGTCTGGACTAAGGTTCGGATGAGCACGAAGGTATATTTGCATTTCTTCAATACGGCTATTAATATTTCGCATCTCTAATGTCTGATACGACGAGACATCCCACAAACCACTCTTCCCTATCGTACTCTTTGCAGGAGTGTTCTTTTTCTTTTCAATGGGAGTATTCATGAGTGATGCATATCTATCCCAAGCTTTGTACGCGAATCTATCACGAGGATCACGATCTTCAAGCTTTTTTTCTACATCAATATTGTATGTATCTCTGAAATATTCCTTTACTTTGCCTCTTATCAAATATTTTTGGAAATCTAATTTCTTATTTTCGCTCATGTTCTCCCAGCCATTCCTTCCCAATATTTCTCTTCCCACAAGATCACAGCTTCTACTAATAATATAATTTTTTCTAGAGTTTAAATCTGCAGTACTAATTTGCATCCCCGCATAAGTGGAGAATGCTCTTGCAGCCTCCTTTTCCTCTATCTCCCTCGCCATAAAGTTACCTCGGATCGCCTTCTTTGCATCAAGATCGAGATTATACCTTTGAGCCCATGCATTGGCTTGCAATTGTTGATGTACTCTTCCTAAGAATCCTGCCTTCATATAGTCCCGAATTGCTTTTCTGGATGCAGCTTTGGGTTTACTCAAAAATGCATCTGGATCTTTTAAAAAATCTATCAAACTGGTAGTTGTGAACTTCGCCTTTATATCACCTGTTTCATCCGCATTTATTCTTGCAAACTCAACAGTCAAAGCATCATTAAGAACTTGAAGAGATTGATCTGTAACAAAAAGTCCTGGCTTTTCAAGAGCAGCAGCAATACCATCTGCCAATGCTCCAGAAGTAGATACCCCTGTAGATTTAACAGGTTTCCTTTTATCTGGTCTTTTCCTTGCTTCCTTGAATATGAAATCAAATATTTGACCTAAAACTTCATCCTCATTTTGTGATTTCTTTCCACCTGCCATAGATTACATTAGCAATTTATCTATTTAAACAATCCTCCTACAAATGGTGCTTTTGATAGACTCATCTTCGCATTTGCCATTGCATCTGCAGCTGCCTTATTAACTTCCAAAGGAGGAATGATTGCTTCAGCAAACTTAGGTGCTTGTGCTGCATAATACAAAACGAACACTCTTAGTACGAAATTTATCAATAACCCTATATACCCTTCTCCTGTAGATATGTCCAATCCTGTATCTCCTAGATTTGCGCCAGTTAATTTAGATGGAAATCCAAGTACAACATTGTCTTCTCCTAGAACTGAAGATAAATATATTGGAATATTTACAATAAAATACACCATTGGGAATATGAGGACATTTCTCATCAAACTTGTAATCCAGTTTGTTCTTACAACATCCTTGCCTGGGATTGTACCCATTAAAATTTTAAATGGAGCAAGTATTACATTTAGAATTAATTCAAAATATGTCTTATACAAAACTATAAGTAGTTTTATTGCGCCTACAGCAACAACACCAAGCCCTACCACAAACATAATCATACCAACAACTCCAAAGACTGTTGTTTGGAAGACAGCCTTCATCCATAACAATAAGCCTGATCCAATACTTGTTGAGAAGCCATTGAAAGCATTCGTAAAATCATTACCTACCACTTCAAAATAATCAGTTACAGAGACTCCTCTAAACAAAACATCAAACAAAGCTCCAAAATTTTGAATAGAAATGCTTTTCTGCTCAAATATTGAATACAAGAGGGAAACCAAAATCCCTCCAATATCAATAATTAATCCTGCAATTGCAAAACTGAAAGTTATTAGGATTAGACTTACTATGACACTAGGAATTGTATTACCAACGGAGACCATCAATTGACCTCCTATCTTACTTCTAAACATAATCATAAATCCAATAACCAACATTATTATTACTAAGAATACATACGACATATTTCTAAACTGAGTCCAGAGAGGTGCGATACCCGAGTCTATTAGGCTTTGGTAACCACTTACATTAGCACCATCATCTGCATAAGTCCCATATGAAGATTCATCATAACCAGGGACCCATTCATTTCCTAAGTGTGCGATTAAATCTACGCTTGGAGTATTTCTATATATTCCTGCCCATGCACTATCTGTGATTCCTAATAGCCCATACTTCATATCATTAGGGATATCAGCGTTGTTTAACACAGCATCTCCACCCTCAGTCAATGAAGGTGCAAGTGATATTGCCGTAACCCAAGAGGTATTTAATAGAGAGGTCCCGCCATAACTCGTTGTATTGTCTTGGTCTGGATCAACACCACTCGCTGTATTATACACTGCTTTATTCCCAGGGAAATCAGGAGAGATGCGTAATGTTTCTTCTTGCGCATATACATTCATTACACCAAAAATTAAGGCCAAAGCCCCAAAGAATATTAAGAAGAAGTGAAAAATTTTTGAATTAAAAATTTTCACAACCTTTAATCCATGATTGTAAGCTTTTTCAACAAAACTCATATTAATATTTATTTAATTTAAATTACGAGCCATAAGGTAAAGTATCTGTACGCCTTATACTCTCCTCTTTTAGATACTTAATATACTTATATTCAGATGGTGTATCTGACCCACCTGCATCATCATACTCTGCAGCTTTTCTTTCTTCAAATATATATGTCATATCCCAGAGACACTTAACATCAACAAGCTTTCCAGAGACATCAGCTGTACATTTCGTAATGATATAGTGTGGCTGATATGACAATGCAGTCTCTGGGTCCATCGCTGTCTTGTTTCTTTTCAACATAAAATTGTTCGTTTCTTCAAACATTGGACTCATTTTTACAACGATATCCTCAGATTTTATACAACCTCCATCTTCTTCTTTCGCATTACAACTAGCCCAATCCGAAGATGGGAATAATGATCCAAAAGTATTCACAAGTGCATTCCAAACATTGAAACATTGTGTTTCCGAATTGCTATCAATCTCTACCTCCTCTATACCTTCACAAACTCCTTCAATCTTTATTGATTCATTATCTTCCACATCTACCTCCCCAGGATAATCGTAATAGATATCTTTCAGCCAATCTGCAATACGATTAGATTTATCTGGATTAATATTCTCTGGATTGTTAAATTCCTCTCCGCCATTATTAGGTGCATACTCCGAAATACTCGCCTCTCCATCCCCCTCTTCGGCTTCTGTAGACACGGTATATTTGACCCCAAATGCTTTCTTTTGGATTGCACTCAAGATTCTTTCCCCTAGAGACTCAACTCCCTCACCAGGTGTTGCGTTGTAGCGCCATTGTTTATCATCAAACTGAGCACCAGCGGGTTTGACACCATAGTTACCCGTCTTCTCCGAAATTTTCCTAATGTTACTCTCAACTTCATAACTGCCTGAAAGAGGTATTATCGGAACCATCATGCTAACCAACTTTATATCTGCAGTGGAACTAACCCATCCCTGTAAGCTTACTGTTCCTGTGCTTAATGGAATAGTACAAGCAGAATCAGCAGTATATGTGTTTTTTGCTTCTAAACACTTCAACAGAGTTCCAATACCCTGCACACTCGGTGTATCACTCTCTTCATCAAGAAGATTAATGAATACCGCCTCATTATCCTCATAGCTATTATCTACAATACCATTACAACTACTACACGAAGATTCTTCAGTATCTTTTGAGAAGTCTGCAACTGTTTCCTCTACATTAGAAAATTTGAATCCTAAAAACCCTACACCCCCCAATACTAATAGTAGTAAAAACGCCTTCTTGTTATTCTTCTTCTGATAATATTGGTCATTCATAATAATCTCCGATTATATCAAATATTCTAAGCTTTTCTACCGACAAATTAAATAACACCATAGTCTGATAGCTTCCTAACCACAGTACTCGTACTATACTCTAAAGTAATATCAATATCCTTACTGGTAATACCATTCATAGATACAGAAGTTGTATATATGGAAGGTATAGTTGAAACTACTTCAAAGTACATACTATCTGAAGAAGTATATTCATAATACTTGCTTCCATCAGAAGATCTACTATCTGCGATAGAAAGTATCCATCCCCCATTGTCATCCAACAAAGTAGATATAGGGAGAGAATCTCCTAATGTCCCCGTACCATCTACATCTCGTATATACCCCATCAAAACACCTTCATTTGTATCAGGCATATTGTCTACAGAACCAGTAATAGATACATAAGAGGGGGGGGTACTAAGAGTTGCAAATGTTGTAGCATCAAAACCATCGTATGTATTTTCTCCAGAAACTACCTCGAAGTAATACTTAGTCTCTGGTTGTAATCTAGTTAAAGACACGCTATGCACATAGTAGTCTCCACGGTTTGTAACTCCATCCCTATCATCGTTTGCACTACTAGAAAGCTCAGATGCAGAAGTACCATAGTTCAATCTACCTTGTTCTTTCTCTTGTGATACCCATACTACTGTAAAACCGGTATCTGTCAGATTAGTAACTCGAACAGTATCTTCTCCATATGGCCAAGAATATACACCCGACACTACCATATCTTCCCATTCCAGATCTTTAACAATACGATAAGTTTTTCCATCGGTATCCTCTTCTTCTGGCTCTTCTTCCGGTTCTTCTACCACAGGAGTCTCATCTACTATACTACCTCCCGTTGGGAAATATGAGTACAAGGATGTATTGGTCCCTATGCTGAATATCTGTGTACTATTCAACTTCCCATTACTATCAAATAGGGTCGAGAACGAGCCGTTTAGAACAGCCCCTTGGTTCGTACCGGTAATTGCAACTAATACTAGATTGGTATTTGAATCTGAAATTATCAATGATCCATCAGATATTTTTCTGAATGTAGATAGATCCATAATCCAATTTCCACCACTTGGCATAGTAGCAGAGACTGCATATGAGGTTTTGTCTTTTAGTATTGCAAATATCAATATATCATCTCCCGATACCCCGCTTACATTTCCGTAGATTGGATTTGGTGTTGGTGTATCTGCAGTTATGGGTGCAGTTTCAAATACAAAGGAAGACTCTCCGGAAGAGGTGTAATTCGTACTCCCAGAAGTAATTGTGAATGTGTATGTGGTAGCAGGTTCTAAATCTGTTAATTCAATAAAGTGAGTATATCTTTTTGAATCCCCTCTTGTATCTATTACGGGGCTAAGTTCTGCGCCATTTTCCTTTAGTGTAACACTACCTTTTGCCTTTGAATCTGTGGTCCAAGTAACGGTTGCAGATACTGTTGTAATATTGGACATAGTTACATTACGAGGTTGTGTATCCGCACTAGCATTGGATATGAGTTGAACAACCTGCATAGATGCATATACCAAGAGAGGAAGGCCTACTAGGAGTATTACAATGATTATGATATTTCTTTTTTGAGTTGGTACGCGGGCAATCTTCATTAATTACTATAATAGCTAGTAATAGCGATATTTACAATGTTATTCTTCGGTTTCCTCTTCTTTTTTCTTCTTAAAACCATTTACGAAAGATGAAACTGCTATTACGCCACTAGCTAATCTCCTTATTGGTGCTAAGATACTTTGATTTATTTCTTCCACAGTCCCTCTTATGGTAGATATGCTACTTTGTACATCATTCACTATTAATTCTGCTTGTGTGAGTATTTTATTTGCTTGTTTCATTGTTTCGCGAGCATCAACAACTGTTGTTCTAGTTTCCTTTATTAACATTGCTACATAATAAAGTATTAAAGAGACCATTACAGTTAATACACTCACTACTATCATCCAAAATATTGGTGGTATTGTTTCCATTTTAAAAATATTTTTAACTTAATTATTTTGTATTACCACAAGCCCCATTGGCACTTCCTCCTACATTCCAAAGCAAAGATTTACAGGTTGTGTCTTGAGGTGCATAGTCAGATATTCTTACAAAGTATCCATTGGTTGGACTTATGGAGAAGTCTAACCCATATTCTGTATTGTTTTCAAATTGTAATCCTTCATACTTACCTTTAGAGGTTGGCCACCATGATACATTGTTAGCTGTTAAGCCTTCTACTGTATTGATTGAATCTATGAGGGTTCTAGCTGTATATGCTGTAGTATATCCATGTACTCCTACTAGGTTCCATCCTGAAGAAAATGGTATGGGTACTGAGGAGGTTAGGTTGTATCCTGGGATAGTTATAGTTCCACTGTTACTTGTTTTAACTACATATCCTTTACCTGGTACTATACTAAAGTTTGTACCTGTACATGTTCCACTTGAGCATGAGTATCCTGAATACCATCTTCCTCCACTAAATATTGATATATATTCTATGTTTACTCCATTGTTTGCTGCTTGAGTTATGAGATCAGATGCCATGTATGCTCCTAAGTCATCTGGAGATACTGGTACAAAGTTAAAGGATAGTAGGTTAATTCCTTTTTCAATTTCATATTGTTGGGCTGTTGATTCTTGTGAGTATGTTATTTCGTATGCACTAGAATCCAATATGATGTCTTCTTCTGATGTTGGATTATCTGGATCAGCTGGCATTTGGAAGCCTGACTGACCGTTGGCTTCTATGTAGAATATATAAGTTGATTTGCTACTGTCAGAATTCGTAGTTATTGTGTATTCATCTCCTAACTCGAAACTGTATAAACCATACTCTGGCAAATACAAGGCATACGTCAATTCAGATGATGACAACTCTTCCGCAAAAGCTTTATCAACAGATATCCAGTTTTGGGAATTATCATATGAGCAGGTATAAGAAGCTATTTCCCACTTTGAATTGTACTCTTCTACAGAGAGATTCCCCCCTGTAGCATTACAAATATTCCTGTAGGACTTTTTTTCAGAATTAGTCCACGCACCTTCTTTTGCCTCAATATTGTTCATCTCATTAGTGGCCTCTTCTCGTAATTGTGGAGACTCATCTATTAATATCTTAATTTGTACAGAGGTTAGTTTCCAAGGATCTACGGAAAATACTGACACATCTGTTCCTACGGATTGAGCAGCACCATCAACGCTTGGATCTATCTGTTTTTCTACGCTCGGGGCAACAGAAGTACATTTGGTAGAACCAACTACTATGGATTTACCATTCTCACAAGACATTCCACATGTCAGCAAAGCTCCTTCTTTATCATAATTTGCGGTTACACTACATTTTTCTTCCTTTACTTCTTTATCCATTGCGCTTGGGCAGTTCTTAGGATCTACGACTTTCTTGCCATTTGCAACACATGTGTACATATAACCGTTTTTACCACAATCATTAGGATCCCTAACTTTACCCCCATCTGCAACACATGTGTACACGAAACCGTTTTTACCACAATCATTAGGGTTACTAACCTTACTTCCATCTGCAACACATGTATACATGAAACCAATCCCTGATAAAAGTTCCGCATCCTCTTGAATTACAGTACCATCTCCTAGATCGATTGTTTTACAACTTCCATCTACATTTGTTCCATAAGCACATCCTCCAGGAGCTTCTGACGAATTGGATAATGTCTTACAATTCCTATCTGTTGTACAAGTCGTAGTTGAAGATCCATATGTTGAAGATGTTGTATAGCTTGTACTTGTAACACTCCCACCAGAAGAATACTTTATTGTCTGATTTGTTTGAGTAGTACTTCCAACCTTAAATGTCTCATAGCTAGTATTAGATACAAGTGCATTCATATTCCCTGCATTTTGGCTGAGACCTAACTTAGAAAGATCACTCATGGCGAAACTCCCCCCTTGAGTCGCAGCTACTGCCTTAGCAATATTTCCAGTACCAACTTCCTTAACCCTACCCGGAGATAAAGTTCCACCTGAAGCTATGGTATATAATTCATTTGTAGTTAACGAAGTCGCACATTTTGGACAGGCTGCAACAATATTTTCCGTTTTTACCTCAAGCGAAGACTTACGAGATTGCGCATACGCCCCAAGTACAAACTTGTTCCATAAAGAAGATTGTGTTGATGTTGATTTTTCAATAACAATATCAGGATATGCACCATTAAAATAACCTAAGATATATCTCTCTTCCTCACTCTCTCCATAATTACTGTATCTACCCTTTACTAAAAAAGTATCATTCGTTAACTCCAACTCCAAAACATCCCCACTACTATCCCTAGCTGTAGCTGCATCTAAATACCATCCTCCATCATCATTACCAGTACTACTGTAAACAATACTATCCTGTTCCTCACTACCATCCCTAAAAGTAATATATACCAAAGAATCTCTAGAGTATGTATCATCATCTCCAATAATTCTTCCAAAAACAGGCATAGGAGTATCAACCTCCTCCAAAGTATCAAAAGTAGTAACCATAGTTACATCACTCCTAAAACTCCATATACCATCACCTACTACAAAAGAATACTTAGTCTCTGGTTTAAGGTTAGTCATAGTTACACTATGTGTATAGTACTTACCCATACCAGTAACCTTCGCACCCTCACAATCAAAGTCCTCTCCACTAACATTAAATTCTGCATCTACCTCTTCCCCCGCCTTCTTGTTAAACTCATCTACACAAGCAGTCTGAGCATCACTCGCATCTCTGTCATCATACCCTACCTTAGATCCTAAGAATGCCAATATTCCAGGCAATATTGTCTTCTCATTCTCCTTGTAATACACAACACCATTCATCTGTGACTGTGTAGTCCAAGTAATAGTTGCTGAAGAATCTGTGATATTGGTAATAACTACATTCTGAGGCTTGTTGGTTATGGAAAGATATACATAGTAACCACCCCATACTACAAAACCCAGTACTACAACTAAAAGTATGATCTTAGATACAGTCCTTAACACTCTTTGTAGTTTGATATTCATTCAGAGCAGATTACATATATTATCTACATATATCAAACAAAATAATAGGGAATATGTCAATCAGGCCAGGCTATAGCCAGGCCTGTGTTCATACCTAGTTCATCACCTCATCTCCTTGTACTACTGCCCTTTTCTACTAGACCAACCATCAAAATATTGAAAATGAATGACCTATTAAATATTCGAGACGCAAGAAGGCTGTACATTGTAATAGGTTTTGTGATTATGAACAAACTATGAATCAAAGCCAGGCCATGGCCTGGCGTGGTATAATCACCACATGCAAAAATATTTTGTAAGACACAAATTAACAGTAGGAGACATAGCTCACCTCTCCGATTCGGACAGTGAACTCTTAATTAAGTCTGGAATTACAAAAATCGAAGATGTAGTAGAGATAGAGACATATGAGAATAGATATTTGGCACAAATAACAGATATATCAAGAAGCTCTGTAGAGATAGAAATATTAGAGATATTAGGACAAAGAGAAAAAGCATACACACCAAGTATCACCATCATCCAGTCCCTATCCAATGACTCAAAGTTTAACTACTTCCTAGAGAAAAGTGTAGAGATCGGTATTGAGAAAATAATTCCAGTAGAAGCGAAATATTCCCTAAGGACCAAAAACAAAGCAATAAAAGACTACGGTCTTTGGAACAAGATTGTCAGAGATGCCACAGAACAATCCAGAACACAGTTTCCTACTATCGTAGAGAAGCCAATAAATATTAAAGGTCTTTCCAAATATAGCTTTGAGCCAAATTCTTTAAAGCTTTGCCTAGCTACAGAGAATGTAGATACAAAATATCTCTCTGAACTCCAAATAACAGACCAACCAGTATATATAGCTATTGGTCCTGAAAAGGGGTGGAGTTCTTCGGATATTGAAGTGTTTAAGGAATTGGAGTTTACATTTCTCAAATTAAAAGGGAATATATTAAGAACAGAGACTGCAGGATTAGTCATTGGAAGTATAATTAAGTATATTAAGGGAGATATCTAATGAGAAAACCACCAAGAAGTAATTTCAAAAAATCTAGGAAGCCACAACCAGAATCTAAAAAAAGATTCTTTACCAAAGAAGACCTATTTGCATCTAGAATCGCTAGTATTTTAATGATACCTAAGCAAAAAGTAGTAGGTATATTTTCCCAGAGAGCAACCACAACAATTAGATTGAATCCTCTCAAGGGGGATATAGAAGAGACTAAAAAACTTCTCGAAGATAAAGGTTATGATTTAGAACCGATTGAATGGGACAGATATACATATTTCATTAAAAACCATGACAAATCAGAGGTATCTCAGACTCAAGAATATCAAGATGGGAAATTCTACATTCAAAATCTCTCAAGTATTCTAGACACTTTGGTTTTAGATCCGAAAGAAGATGAAAATATTCTTGATATGTGTGCCGCCCCAGGAAGTAAGACTACACATATTGCAGCGATAACAAATAACAAGGCAAAGATATTGGCAAATGATTCCGATAGAAGCAGAGTTAATTCTCTAAGAAATGTGTTGGAGCAATTCGGTGCAAAAAGCGCAAAAGCTACATTGAGTGATGCTACTGAATTTGGAAGAAAGTATCCAGAATATTTTGACAGAGTACTTCTAGATGCCCCATGCAGTGGTGAAGGGATGATATATATGAAGGGACAAAAACCTTTGAGGTTTTGGAGTCTAGAGAAGATTAGAAGATGTAGTTTTCTTCAAAAGGATCTTGTTGTATCTGCATTCAGAACATTAAAGAAGGGCGGTACTATGGTCTACTCTACATGTACATTAGAACCTGAAGAGAATGAGGGTGTAGTTACACACCTTTTGGAGCATTTTTCTAATGCAAGTGTAGAAGAGTTAGGCGTAGAGATTAACAACAAGAATGTGATGGGTGGTATTACCAAATGGAGTGGTCATCATTACAATCCTGCTGTTAAGAAGACTTTAAGAATCATTCCTAACAGCAAGATGATGGGTTTCTATATCGCTAAGATAAAGAAGAATTAATTAACTTCTCCTTATCCCAGCTTGTTTTCTTTTTCTCTGATAGTTAGAATTAAGCATGCAAGAAGATATAAAGAAGATAGCAATATTCAATAAAAAACAAATTAGAAGGGTGTGGGATGAGAAGAAAGAGCTTTGGTATTTCTCAATCATAGATATTATCCAGATACTTACTGAGAGTATAAATCCAAGGAAATACTGGAGTGTTCTAAAAACAAGGCTAAAGCAGGAGGGAAGTCAGTTGGCTACAAATTGTCGCCAACTGAGGCTAGAATCCTCTGACGGCAAGACATATTTAACAGATGTTGCAGACACGGAGACACTACTTAGGTTAATTCAGTCCATACCATCTCCGAAAGCAGAACCCTTTAAAATCTGGTTAGCAAAGGTTGGATACGAAAGAATCGAAGAAACAGAAGACCCCGAATTAGCATTTAATCGAGCAATGAAGACATATCTTCAGAAAGGGTATTCAAAAGAATGGATAAACCAAAGACTCAAGAGCATTGAGATCAGAAAAGAATTGACAGATGAGTGGAAAGAAAGAGGTGTAAAGGAGGGTCTAGAGTTTGCAATTTTAACAGATGAGATTACAAAAGCGTGGTCAGATATGTCCGTAAAAACTTTCAAACAGAAGAAAGGGCTTAATAAAGAAAATCTGAGAGATCATATGACAAATCTAGAATTAGTCTTGAATATGCTAGCAGAAACATCTACAAAAGAGGTTTCCCAAAGAAAAAAGCCCCAAACTTTCGATGAGAATAAAGAGGTCGCTAAAAAAGGAGGTGGTGTAGCCCGAAAGGCACGACTCGCCCTCGAAAAGGAAATTAATCAAAAAGTAATAGGTAGTTAAAAACCGCTACTCTTGAGTAGTGGTTTCTTCCTTCTTACCATCCACACCTTTCATACTGAGTTTGATCTTACCCATATTGTCTATGCCTACAACTTTGACCTTAACAATATCTCCCTCATTTATGAATGCTCTAACATCTTTTACAAATTCATCTGATAGCTCAGAAACATGAACCAATCCAGAGATTCCAGGTGCAAGATCAACAAATCCACCATATGGCATTATGGATGCAACCTTACCTTCATATATCTCCCCTATTACTGGTTTGAAATCGTACTTTCTAATAATTGCAACTGCTTCATCGATTGATGCTTGAGAGGTAGCATAGATATTCACTGTACCATCCTCTTCAATCTCTATCTCTGCCCCAGTTCTTTCAGAAAGTTCCCGAATATTCTTTCCTCCTGGCCCAATGATCTCACCGATCTTATCAACAGCAACCTTCTCTTGAGCTACTCTAGGTGCGAATTCGGACAAAGTTGTTCGAGCTTCACCAATAGTCTGACTCATTGTCTCCAAGATCTTTAATCTTGCTTCATGAGATTGTTTAAATGTCTGCCTAACAATATCCATAGATAGGCCTTGGGTCTTGGTATCCATCTGCACAGCAGTAACACCATCTGCTGTTCCTGCAATCTTGAAATCCATATCACCATAAAAATCTTCAACACCTTGCATATCTGTAAGTACTTGGAAGCTTCCATCCTCGGATGTAACCAACCCACAAGCAATGCCTGCAACTAGTTTCCTAATTGGAACCCCTGCCGCCATCAATGACATTGTAGATCCACAGACAGATGCCATGGAACTTGATCCATTCTCACCTTGAATTTCACTCATCACCAAAAGGGTGTATGGGAATTCTTTCTCAGATGGGATTACAGGTACTAATGCTTTCTCAGCTAACATACCATGACCAATGGCTCTTCGACTTGGTGAGAACTTAATTCTCTCACAAGTACCATATGCGAATGGTAAATCATTGTAAAAATGCATATATCTCTGCTCTCTCTCTCCCTCCATATCATCAACCAATCTTACATCTCGAAGACTTCCCAATGTTGCAATAGTTAAAGTTTGAGTTACGCCTCTAGTGAATAGTGCAGAACCATGTACTCTTGGTAGTAAATCTACCTCTGTGTATAGTTCTCTGATTTCATCAATTCCTCTACCATCTACTCTTTTATTCTCTTCTACTACAATCTTCCTAAGTGCTTTCTTCTGAAGATAGTCATATGCTTCTGCAATATCTGCATTGCTGTATGTCCCTCCAAATTTTTCAATCAGTTCAGACTTGGTAGCTTCGTGAGCTTTCTCATCAGCATTTACAAGATTTGTTTTAATTCTTTCTTCACCCAAAAATTCTTTAATTCCCGAGAGTAGTTCCTCTGCTAACTCATGCTTGGGATATTCTTTGGGTTTAATCTCTAACTGAGAGAGGAACCCATTTTGAGCATCAATCCATGGCTTCATTAATTTCAAAGATTCTTCCATGCTACCGACAATCTCTTCATCAGAAACTTCATAGCATCCAGCGTCGATCATTGTGAATGTCTCACCATCACCAGCTACGACATAGTTCATCTTTTCTTCTGGGGATGTTAAGTCCATTGATTTGAGGATACTCTTTGGTTGACCCTCTGCCATACCCATTCGAACACCTGCGATAGGACCATTGAATGGTGCAGATGAATACATCAATGCTACTGATACAGCATTGATAGCTAGAAGTACAGGATCACATTCTCCATCATATGACATGACTGTTACAATGACGCTGACCTCGTTCATGTATTCCTTAGGGAATCTTGGCCTTATGGCTCGATCAATCATTCTTGCCTTCAATACCGCATCATCACTTGGGAATCTCTCTCTTTTTACAAATCTAGATCCACTGATCTTGCCAGACGCATAGAATTTTTCTATATATTCTACTGAAAGTGGAAAATATCCTGCAGACTCTCTTGGAATTGCAGTATTAACGTTTACAGTTATTACTGTATCTCCCATTCTTGCTAGTATTGCAGATTCAGATCTCAGGGCTAGCTTACCTGTCTCGAAAGTACATTTCTTACCTTCGATTTCAAACTCGTGTTTTACTTCTTTAAAAAGCATTTTAATTATTTTATTGTAAAATTTAAATTTCGACGATATACGTCAATTAATATATATTGTTTGGAAAGTTTTTACAAAGAAAGAGGATAAAGGTAATTACACCTTTAATTTCTTTGATAATTCGTTATATCTCTCGCTATTGCTATCTTTAAGATACTGTATCAATCTTCTTCTCTTACCAACCATCTGTAATAACCCTCTTCTAGAATGATTATCCTTCTTGTTATCCTTTAAATGTTCACTCAATTTCTCTATTTGTGCAGAGAGTAAAGCAATTTGTACCTCAGGAGAACCGGTATCACCGTCATGTATTCCATACTTATTGATTGTTGTTTTCTTTTCTTCTGTACTTAAGGACATATCTAATTCTAGATTATCATTATGGTTTTTTAATTACAAGCATAGTCCATGAAAATAGGACAAGGGTCATTGTATAATTTTATAGGTCATATGTCAAGCACTATAAGGATTATCTGGCCACTTTAAAACAGTATACCTCATCCCCCTCCACAGCTTCAACACCTGAGTCAAACAATATACCACAATCAAAACCAGACTTGGCCTCGTTAACTACATCCTTGTTAATTCTCAAGGATTTGATCTTTGCACTACTAATGATTTCATCATTTCGTACAATATCGCACCTACAATCTCTCTTCATGATACCTTCTTCAACCCGGCTACCAAATACTTTTGATCCATCTGAAAGTACAAATATCGCCTTAATTTTTGCTTTACCTATCTCCTCTTCAGCATCTTGGGGTAATGACATCATAGAGATAACATCTGTAACCTCTTCTAGAAGTTTATAGATAATATCGTAGGTTCTTACCAATACTTTGTTCTTTTTAGCATAATCTGCAACACCATTCTCAATACTAACTTCAAATCCCAATACAATAGCCTTAGATGCTCTCCCCATCTCTACATCCTGCAAAGTAATGTTCCCAACACCAGCTTGTACAATATTCACAGCATAACCTTCCTCCTCCACTTTGCTTAAAGAATTTTTCAAAGCTTCAAGAGAACCCTCTGAGGAACTTTTAACAATAACATTGAAAAGCTTCTCTTTACTAACCTGTTGATCACCAAAAAAGTCATCAAACGCTTCCTCTTCTGTTAGAGATTCCTTTGAAACATCTTTGTACATAGACCTCAAAAGTTTTTCATCCTTCTCTGTCAAGACAAATACCTCAGTACCTAATTCTAATAGATTGGATACTCCAAGTATTTTTCCTCCACATCCACAATCAAGCAAGCATAAATCGCAACCATCTTCAGCAATAACTCCTTTAACTTTCTCAATGTAATATTCTTCTCCTACACGATATCCGAAGAGATCTCCTTCACATATATGGCCCTGTATCAAAGCCAATGTAGAAACATTACCCTTCGACTTGTCCTTAATTGATTCCAACACATATGCCTTACCAAGGATACCTTCTGGGAGATTTTCTCTTTCCTGCAAACCCTCTACCTCCGCAACAAGTAAGATTAGGTCTAAAAGCTCAGGGATATTTTTCCCTGTCTTACCTGATACCTCAATAACTGGGATATTTCCTCCGAAACCTTCTACCTGCAACCCATTGTTAACAATATCTCTTTTAACTTTTTCAAGATTTACATCTGGTAAATCGCATTTGTTAATGACAACGATTGGTTTAGCTGTGGATTTGTTAATAATCTCGATGGATTCCTTTGTCTGTGGTTGTACACCATCATCTGCAGCGACAATTAGTAAAACAATATCTGCAATACTTCCACCTCTAGATCTCATGAGATCAAAGGCTTCGTGCCCTGGGGTATCAATGAATGTAATCTTCTTGTCATCTTTAACATTAACTGTGAAAGCAGATACTTTCTGGGTAATACCACCCGCTTCACAGCTTTGGACATTGCTCTCTCGGATATTGTCCAAGATTGTAGTCTTTCCATGATCAACATGCCCCAAGATCGTCACGATTGGAACTCGACCACATCCATGAGTTGTGCCGACATTTTTCTTAGACATGTTTTAACTTTTTAAATTATTCCTCTTTAGAAGTAGCTTCTTCTGCTACAGGACCCTCCTCTACGGCTTCTCCTGTAGTATTTGGTTCTGCTGTTACATTCTCTTCAGCGGCGGGAGCCTCCTCTGTTACGATTACGTCTTGTGCAGGAGCTTCTTCTGTTACGTTCTCTTCGACTATATTGTCTTCTGTGACTTCTACCTTCTCTTCTGGTTTGTTGATCCCGTTTCCGACAATATCAATCTTGAATCCGGTCAACTTCCATGCCAATCGGACATTCTGCCCCTCTCTACCAATAGCTAATGATAGCTGATCTTCATCAACAGTTACAGTAGCAGTATCTTCTTCAATCTTTACGGACGCGATTTTTGCTGGGCTCAATGCATTAGCAACAAACTTCTCTGGACTCTCATCCCATTCAATGATATCAATCTTCTCTTCACCAATCTCATTCATCACATTTGCAATACGGATACCTCTCTGACCTACACACGAACCAATAGGGTCCACGCCATCTTGATGAGATACCACCGCGATCTTACTTCTGGAACCTGCTTCTCTTGCTACAGCCTTAATCTCTACAACACCTGATTCAATCTCAGGAACTTCTAATTTGAAAAGCTCAATTAAGAATTTAGGATCTGCTCTGGAAACAATAATCTGCCCATCATCTATGGATTTCAACAATACTTTGTATCTCTCGCCTAATCTGTAGAATTCGTTAGATATTTGCTCCTCCTGTGGCATAGTTGCAGTAGCTTTACCAATCTCAAAAACAACCTGTCCTTTTTGCATTCTCTGCATCAAAGCACTGAACACCTCCCCAACCTTATCATTGAATTCAACCAATACCGCATCCTTCTCTGATTCTCTCATTTTTTGTAATATGACCTGCTTTGCTGTTTGTGCAGCAATTCTTCCGAAATCACCAACAGGCATCTCCAACTGAATACTATC